>NZ_JADYXN010000023.1:0-74025 GCF_015864285.1 Pseudoalteromonas sp. NZS100_1 | reverse complement strand
AGGGCAATGCGAGAACGAGTGAAACGTTATATTCTTCCAGAAAAAAGAAAACGGCCCAAAAGTAGGACCGTTCGAATTTCAAAAACTCGGTACACCATTAAGTCAAAACATGCTTAACTGAATGGTGTTATCGCTTATAGCGAGGCTTTTTTGTTTTCAACTTGAGAATTAAAAATACCCATAGTTAAGAGCAAAGCAACTGACTTGTAATCAGTAGTCTGTATAAGTTACCCGCTCGAGTCGGTTAGTCGGCACCATTTATTCCAGTAACTTAAAGCAACTGACTTGTAATCAGTAGTCTGTATAAGTTATCCGTTCGACTCGGTTAGTCGGCACCATTTATTTAAAAGCCTCGCTTATAGCGGGGCTTTTCTGTTTCTATATGTCTAATACCAATCCGCAATAATACTTAATTAATTTGAGTAATTAAATCTGCCGTTAACTGCGTTAAAAATTTCTGATATAAGACAAAAATAACGAAATTTTTGCCTTGTTATCGACACGATTTTCTTACCTCAAAATAGATCACTTAATTAAGCGAATTGGTATAATCTCTTAGACACACTACAAAAAGTTAATTTTTTATTATTAAAAATTGCTGATCATTTGCTCATTTTTACCGTATAACTGGCTATTATGTTAGTTCATCGCTAGCTATGTAATGTTATGTAAAGTAGGTTGAGCAAAAGTTGCCAAAGTGCTTGAATTACGTTCATAAATAGCAGTAATTTAGGTTTAATTATGATTTGGCAATGCAAGCCAACCCTATTGGCAATTAGTGTGATGCTGCTTAGCGGCTGTGCGAGTGATTTTAACTCGTCGCAGCGCATGCAAGCGCCTAATAATATGCCACAGCAATGGCAGCAAGAAGCATCAAGCTCGGTATTAAAAGTACAAGAGCAATGGCTTACACAATTACAAAACCCTACGCTTAACAAATTTGTGCAGCAAGCACTTAAAAACAATCAACAGCTTTTGCAAACTAGCTACGATGTAGAAATTCAAAAGCAGCAACTTATTGTATCGAGCGCGGCACTTTGGCCTAGCCTAGATTTATCAACACGTACAAGTCGCAGTAAAGACAACCGCCCAGTGAGCTACGATAACGCAAGCTCCGTAAGTTTAGATTTAACATACGAAGTTGATTTATGGGGTAAGCTATCTGATTCAAAACGCGAAGCTAATCTTAACTACTTAGCGCAGCAGGCAAGGTTTGAGCAAGCTAAACAACAGCTTGTGGCTGATGTGGCAACAGGTTGGTTTGATGTTGTAACATCGCAACAACTACTCGATTTATTTAAACGCAGAGAAGCGAATGCCCAGCAAAGCCTTGATATTATAGAATCGGGTTACCGCCAAGGTATAAACGAAGCACTCGATGTATATTTAGCCCGTAATGAGCTCAATACTGAACGCGCTCGCATTGCCACTCAAACGGCGAACCTATCGGCTTCAGCACGTGTACTTGAGCGTTTACTGGGTGAATACCCAAAAGGTGCCATTACTGCTAGTAGCGACTTACCAGTTATTAATACCGATATTCCACTAGGCTTACCTTCTGAACTTATAACACGTAAACCTACGCTGCGAGCAAGTTGGTATGAACTTTTAGCCACCGACGCTTCACTTGCGTATGCGCACAAGCAACGCTTTCCAAGTTTAGATTTAACAGCTTCTTTAAGTGATAGCACCGACAGAGTAAGCGACTTGTTTTCTCCATCAAGTCTTGCATGGTCGTTATTAGGTAGTATTTCGGCACCACTTTTTGAAGGCGGACGCTTAAAAGCGAACGAAGAAATAGCGCGCCTTAATACTCAAAAGCAAGAGCAACTTTATTTGCAAACGCTTTACGATGCATTTGGTGATGTAGAGAATGCGATTTCACAGCAGCAGTCTCTTAAATCACAATATAGCAGCACCCTTGAGGCGCAAGAAAACGCACTTGCAGCAGAGCAGTTGTCGTTTGAGCAATATCAAAGTGGCTTGGTAACTTACACTACGGTGCTTGACGCACAAGATAGGTCTTTCGATGCACAAAGCTCCTTAATCGACATTAAAAACCAATTAATAGCTAACAGAATTAACTTACACGTTGCCCTTGGTGGTGATTTTGCAAAGCCCTCAAGTGAACTAAAGAGCAATAATGATGAAAACTAAAACAGCAAAAATTATTATTCCAGCGGTGGTTATTATTGCCACTATTTTAATTGTTATGTTTATTAAAGGTAATCCGCCAGAGGCTAAACGCTTTGGCTCACCTCCTAAAGCATCAATAAGTGTGGCTGCGCTTGAGCTTAAACCACAAAATTACCAAGTGATGATTGATAGCTACGGTACGGTAAAACCACGTACACAAAGTTTATTAGTTGCTCAGGCATCTGGGCAAATAATTGAAGTAAGTGATGACTTTAGAGAAGGCGGCTTTTTTGAAAAGGGCGACGTACTTTTAAAGCTAGACGATAGAGATCATCAAGCTGAAGTTAAATCTGCTCAAGCCAATTTATTAACCGCAGAGCAAGGCTTATTAGAAGAAAAAGCGCGTGGACAACAAGCTATTACTGATTGGAAACGCCTTGGCGGCTCAAATCAGGCAAGCAGCTTAGTACTGCGTGAACCACAACTTGCAGCAGCCGAAGCAGAAGTTTTATCGGCGCAAGCAGTACTTGAAAAAGCCATGCTTGATTTAGAGCGCACTAAAGTAACCGCGCCATATGCGGGTCGTATACTTAGCCGTAGTGTTGATTTGGGGCAAGTTGTTACTAACAATACCCAGCTTGCCACTATTTACGCAATCGATAGCGTAGAGATTCGTTTACCGATTAAAAATAAAGATCTTCCGTTCGTAAATTTACCAGAGCAATATCGTGATGGCGCCAAAAATCAAGCAGGTTCAATTGTTAAATTTACCTCTGACTTAGTGGGTGAGCAAACGTGGCAAGGGCAGCTAGCGCGTACCGAAGGTGCTATAGATGAAGGTGCACAACAGCTTTACGTAGTTGCTAAAATTAACGACCCATATAAAGCAACGGCTAATAACCAGTACCCGATAAAAATAGGGCAATACATAAAGGCGCAAATTACCGGTAAAACAGTTCCTAACGCACTTATAATCCCTAACAGTACTATTTATCAAGGGACGTATGTTTATGTTGTTGAAGAGGGGGTACTTAAGCGTAAAGACATTACACTTGCTTGGCAAAATGCGACACAAGCGATGATAAAAACGGGATTAAATCCAAATGATAAACTGGTTATTACTCCACTAGGGCAAGTGAGTTCTGGTACTCAGGTAAGTATTTTAGGCGAACAAAGCACAGAGCAACCTAAAAGCCGAGGATCTAATGGGCAAGGTAAAGGAAAGCGCCCGACGCCAGAGCAGCTTGAGCAAAAAGCAAAAGAGCAGGGTATTAGTGTTGAAGAGCTAAAAAAACGCCGCGCAGCAAAGCAAGGAGATAAGCCATGATCGCTTGGTTTGCCAAAAACCATGTTGCTGCTAACTTATTGCTAGTAACGCTGTTACTGTCGGGACTTTTTAGCTTATCAAGCAAAATACCGCTTGAGGTATTTCCTTCATTCGAAACTGACATGATAAGCGTAAATGTAAGTTTGCGTGGTTCAACACCAGAGGATGTAGAGCAAGGTGTAACTATACGAATAGAAGAAGCCGTACAAGATTTAGAGGGCATAAAGCAAATATTTAGTCGCTCTTCTGAAGGTTCAGGCTCTGTGACAATAGAAGTGGAAAGCGGTTACGACCCTCGTGAGCTTTTAGCTGATATAAAAAGTCGTGTAGACGCAATTAACACTTTTCCAGCCGATGCTGAAAAGCCGATAGTAGCGCTTGCTGAGCGAATTCGTGAAGTTATCGCGGTTACCGTATCGAGTGACTATGGCGAAAAAGAAACCCGCGAATACGCAGAAACAGTACGCGATCAAATCCTACGTTTACCTAATGTAACGCAGGTAGAGCTAAGTGGCGTTCGTGATTACGAAATAGCCATTGAAGTAAGCCAAGATATTCTTCGTCAGTACGATTTAAGCTTGGCACAAATATCGAGTGCTATTTCTAACTCAAGCTCAGATATTTCTGCTGGTAACTTAAAAACAGAAGGCGGGGACGTACTTATAAGCTCTAAAGGGCAAGCATATCGTAAAGATGAATTTGCCAGCATTGTTGTTAAAAACCAAGCCGATGGCACTATTATTCGCTTAGGTGATATAGCGACTATAAAAGACGATTTTGAAGAAACACCAGTACGTACTCGCTTTAATGGTAAGCAAGCTGCATTTATCGACGTATATCGAATTGGTCCACAAAGTGCGATTACAGTTGCTGACGATGTTAAAAACTACATAAAAGAGCAACAAAGTTCTCTCCCACAAGGGTTTGAATTAAGTTACTGGGATGATGATTCGGAGCTGGTTAAAAGTCGTATTTCGACCCTTACTACCAATGCTTTACAAGGCGGTATTTTAGTACTCGCTTTACTTACTTTGTTTTTACGCCCTGCAATTGCATTTTGGGTATTTATTGGTATTCCGGTTTCGTTTATGGGCGCGTTTATAGCTATGCCTATTTTTGGCGTAACCCTTAATATTATGAGCTTATTTGGCTTTATATTGGTACTGGGGATTGTTGTTGATGACGCCATAGTTACCGGCGAAAACGTTTACACCCACCTAAAAACGGCTAAGTCGGGCGAGCAAGCCGCAATTTTAGGTACTCAGGAAGTAGCAACACCAGTAACATTTGGTGTGTTAACTACCGTTGCTGCCTTTTTACCTTTGGCCTTTATTGAAGGGGCGCGTGGTGCCTTGTTTGCACAAATACCGGTAGTGGTTATTCCGGTATTATTGTTTTCATTGATTGAATCTAAATTTGTACTACCAGCACATTTAAAATATATAAAACTACGCCACGAAAAAGGCGAACCTTCAAAGTTTGATGTTATTCAACAGCGTTTTGCAGATGGATTTGAAAACGCGATTTTAAAATACTATCAACCCACTTTAAATTTAGCACTGCGCCATAAATTGGCTTCGGTAAGCTTGTTTATTGGTGTATTTGTTATAATTTTAACCATGATCACCAGCGGTTGGACTAAGTTTGTATTTTTCCCGCGCATACCAAGCGAAACAGTCCGCGTTAACTTAACACTACCAACAGGTACACCGTTTGAAGTAACGAATAAATACGTAATTGACATGTCGCAAAAGGCGCAGCAATTACAAGAAAAGTACCGCGATCCAGATACTGGCGAAAGCGTTATTTTAAATATATTAGCCACAACAGGCGGGCGTGGTGGTGTATCTAATTCAGGCTCTGTACGCTTTGAAATAACACCGGCTGAAAAGCGTGAATCAGACATAGGATCACGAGAACTTGCCAGCGAATGGCGCGATTTAATTGGAGTCATTCCAGGTGCCGAAAGTTTAACGTTTAGAGCCGAAATTGGCCGAAGTTCAGACCCAATTGATGTTCAGCTTAGCGGCACTTCGTTGACTATTTTACAAGACGTGGCTGATCACATTAAAACCCGTTTATCGACCTATCCAACGGTATTTGATATTGCCGATAGTATGTCCGACGGTAAAGAAGAGTTACAAATAGAGCTTACGCAACAAGGTTTAGCGCTGGGCTTAAATAGAGTCAATGTAGCTGGGCAAGTACGTAACTCGTTTTTTGGCTCGCAAGCACAACGTATTCAGCGAGGCAGAGACGATGTACGTGTAATGGTACGCTTACCTATAGATGAGCGCCGCTCTGTAGCTGACCTACAAAACATACTTATAAATACGCCTGATGGAGGCTCAGTGCCTTTATCGCACGTGGCAACACTTACTGCTGGGCAAAGTCCATCAACTATTAATCGAATAGACCGTTACCGCACATTAAACGTAACAGCCGATATCGAAAAAAATAATACCAACATGACCATACTGCAGGCTGACCTAACGGAGTATTTAGATGGGTTAATGCAGCAATATCCTGGAGTAGATTACAAACTAGAAGGTGAGGCTAAAGAGCAAAGAGAGTCGTTTGGTTCGTTGGCTTGGGCACTTGTGTTTGTATTTTTTATTATTTATGCGCTATTAGCAATACCGCTTAAATCTTACTTACAACCAATCATAGTAATGAGTGTTATTCCATTTGGCATGATAGGTGCTGTGGTAGGACATTGGATTATGGGAATGGACTTAACTATTATGAGTTTACTCGGTATGCTTGCGCTAACCGGGGTGGTGGTAAATGATTCGCTTGTACTCGTTGATTTTATTAATAAAAAGCGCAGTGAAGGTGGTAAAGTTCTCGATGCTATAAAAATTGCAGGTGCATCACGTTTTCGCCCTGTAATGCTAACTAGTTTAACGACCTTTATTGGCTTAATGCCATTGCTGTTTGAAAAAGCGACTCAGGCACAGTTTTTAATACCAATGGCGGTGAGCTTAGGGTTTGGGATTATTTTTGCTACCTTTATTACCTTATTGTTAGTACCAATAAACTACATGCTAATGGAGCGTTTTCAAGGTTGGTTTAAATAACTTCACTCTTAAATACGTGATTATTAAAGCTGTAGGTAAGCAATTACCTGCGGCTTTTTTATAAGCTAAAAAGTAATATTAGACAATTGAAGATAAGTGAATAAAAAATTTAGATAAATATAAGAATAAACAGGAAGGTTAATTTTTTTTGATAAAGCCTTTTAAAGGCGAGGGTTTGCTAAAAAGGTGTTCCCCAAGATACGGTACTCGGTTTCAGTCCTGAAACCAGAAGGTTTCAGGGCGGGAATCTGCGGTTTACCGTAGGCTTCTCGGTACATGCCGAGCCTGCACAATAGTAGACGAACAGAAACCCTGGTATAAAATTTATCGGCTCAGGGACTTAACTAAGCTCCGGTACCCCAGGGAACAATTTAAGTATATAAGACATAATCCAATCCTTAAACCCCAAACGTAAAAAATTAAACCGTTCGCTTAGTTTTTCCGCACCTTTAACTCATCATTTACTTTATCGCATGGTTTTTGAGCTTGATCATACAATTAATTGGAGTTGCTTTTTATCGAGTGGTAGCATTGCCTTAACTTGCAAAGCGAAGATTCGATTATGAACGATTTACCCGATTACGAAAAAGCTCAACTGCTTTTAGAAAAAAACGAAATATTTGTATCACCTGCCGAAGCGCATGGTGTGATTAGTGGTTTACTTGCGTGTGGTTTAACCATTGACGACAAAGAATACTTAGGCCTTTTGAGCGATGTGTTTAACGATGGTGAATCGTTTAGTAACGATTTAAAGCAGTTTTTTGGCACTATTTATAAGCAAGTAGTCGCGAGCTTTAATGATGATGAATTTCAGTTTGATTTATTTTTACCAAGCGACGACGAAACACTCATCGATCAGGCTAATGGCCTCGTATCATGGGTAGCGGGTTTTATGCTTGGTTTTGGTTTAAAGCAAAAAGACTACGGTAAACTATCGAGCGATGTTAAAGAAGTTATTACTGACTTTAGCGAAATCACTCGCCTAGATACTACTTTTGAAGAAACCGAAGAAGACAGCCAAGCGCTGCACGAAGTGATTGAATATGTGCGTGTATCAGCACTACTTTGTTTTGCAGAGCTTGGTAAAGAGCAAAGCACGCAAAGTACTAAAAAAACACTTCATTAACTTTTAAAAAGCAAAACGGGTTGGTTAATAATGGTTGAAGTACAAAAGTCAGAATTTAAAGCACGTCGCGAGCGCTTACTTGCTCAAATGGATGAAAATAGCGTTGCTATTATTCCCGCTGCGAGCGAAGTTACGCGCAGCCGCGATACCGAATATGCATTTAGACAAGATAGCGACTTTTTTTACTTAACTGGCTTTAACGAACCCGACGCCGTACTTGTACTCTGTAATAACAGCGATGCACCCAGTACTTTATTTTGCCTAGATAAAGACAAGCTTGCAGAAATTTGGCATGGCCGCAGAGTTGGCTTTGATAAAGCTAAAAGTGACTACCTGTTTGATGAAGCTTACCCGCTAAGTGAATTAAACGATAAAACACTCGATATGCTAAATGCAAAAAATGCGATTTATTTTGCACAAGGTGCTTACCCCTCATTTGATAGCAAAGTGTTTTCGTTACTAGGTACGCTTCGAAGTGGCTCTCGAAAAGGCCTTAAAGCACCGAGTAATTTAAAAGAAATACGCGACCTTATTCATGAAATGCGTTTGTTTAAATCGCCAAGCGAGATAGATGTTATGCGAGAAGGCTGTGAAATTAGTGCGCGAGGGCACATGCGCGCTATGCGTTATTCGCATGCGGGTGCCACAGAGTTTCAGCTAGAAGCAGAGCTACATCATCATTATGCAATGAATGGTGCGCCTCATCCTGCGTACGGCACAATTGTTGGTAGTGGCGACAACGCCAATATTTTACATTACACACAAAATAGCGATGTTTTAAAAAGTGGTGACCTAGTACTTATAGACTCCGGTTGTGAGTTACAAGGTTACGCTGCTGATATAACGCGTACATTTCCGGTAAATGGTCAATTTAGCGAAGAGCAAGCCGCGCTTTATAATATTGTACTTAAAGCGCAAGAAGTTGCTTTTGATGAGGTAAAACCCGGCGGGTTTATGTCGCATGCTAATAAACTAGCAATGGAAGTAATGACCCAAGGTTTACTCGACTTAGGTATTTTAATTGGCGACTTTGACGAGCTAATGGCAAAAGGTGCGTGTAAAGAATATTACATGCACGGGCTTGGGCATTGGCTTGGTTTAGATGTACATGATGTTGGCGATTACAAAGTAAATAACGCTGAGCGTGCATTTGAGCCGGGTATGGTACTCACCATAGAGCCAGGGCTTTATATAAGCGAAGACTCAAGCGCACCGCAAAAATACAAAGGCATTGGCATTCGTATCGAAGATAACTTGCTAGTTACCGAAACCGGCCATGAAAACTTGACCCTAAGCGTACCTAAAAAAATTAGCGATATAGAAGCACTTATGCAAAGTGCTAAAAACGTATAAAGCTCGGAGAGTAAAGTGGCTAAGCAGTTTGATGTAGTTATTATTGGCGGTGGTTTAGCGGGAGCAAGCTGCGCATTAAGTGTGGCTAAAACTAATCCCGCGTTAAATATTGCCGTTGTAGAAGCTAATCAAGTAACCGGCGACTACCACCCAAGCTTTGACGACAGAAGCATTGCACTTGCTCAGCAATCGGTAGAGTATTTACAAAGCCTCAATTTATTTGAGCAAAATGCCCCTTACACCGCAGCAATCAAAAAAGTGAGCGTGTCTGATAGAGGCCATTTTGGCAAAGCGCACATTAATTGCGACGAATTTGCTAAGCCCTCACTTGGTTACGTAGTAGAAGTTAACCCTTTTGGCCGAGCGCTTCACCTGCGTTTAACGCAGTCAAATATTACGCTTTTGTGCCCCGATAGCGTAATTGCCATTGAGCAAACTTTGCATAGCAATACACTCACCTTACAAAGCGGCGAGCAATTAAACGCCAAGCTATTGGTTATTGCTGATGGCGCACAATCACCAACACGTAGTTTACTTGGGCTTGGTTTTAATACCCAGCCTTATGAACAAGGCGCAATTATTGCTAATGTAGAAGTGGCTGGTGGGCATAATAATCATGCCTTTGAGCGTTTTACACAAAACGGGCCTATGGCGTTATTACCCATGAGCAATAACCGTTATTCGTTAGTGTGGTGTATGCGCCAAGATCAGGTTGAACAATACATGGCACTCAGTGAACAAGGCTTTTTAAGTGCCCTGCAAAGCGCGTTTGGTTATCGCGGTGGTCAATTTACTAAAGTAGGCATGCGCACGAGTTACCCGCTCGTTTACGGGCAAGTTGAGTCTTTAACTGCGCACCGTACAGTGGTTATTGGTAATGCTGCACATGCGATTCATCCTATCGCAGGGCAGGGTTTTAATTTAGGTCTTCGCGACGTACAAGTACTTAGTAATTTAATAGCAAATAGCCAACACGATTTAGGCAGCTATGCGTTTACACGTGAATATTCAAAAAAGCGCAGTGATGATATAAAAACCGTAATGAGTTTAACCGATGCACTTGTTAGGCTTTTTTCGAACTCATCGCGAGTGCTCGCATTGGGGCGTAGTATTGGGTTGTTTTCGATGGATTTATTTCCCGCATTAAAAGCGCCATTAGCTAAACAGTTAATGGGGCAAGTTAAACAAGGTAGGCGTTTATGAAGCAAGCACAGGTTTGTATTGTAGGTGGCGGCTGTGTAGGGCTAACACTAGCACTTGGATTGGCAAAAGCCGATATAAGCGTCGTTGTACTCGACGGCGCACCAACACAAGCGTTACCAACTGACGAATATGGTTTGCGTGTAAGTGCGTTAAGCATTGCAAGCCAAACCTTGCTTGAGCAATTAAACGTATGGCCCGAAATTATCGCACAGCGAGCGTGCGCTTATACACATATGGATGTACGTGATGCCGACAGCTTTGGCAAAATAGCGTTTAATAACGAGCAACTTGAGCTTGAACATTTAGGCCATATTGTTGAAAACGACATTATCCGCTTTGCGCTTATAAAAGAGCTAGAGCAACAAAGCAGTGCAACACTAATGTTTGATACACAGTATCAGCAAATACATCAAAGCGAATCTGATGTATTTATAACACTTAAAAGCGGCGAGCCAATTATTGCAAAACTGCTGGTGGCGGCTGATGGTGCAAATTCAGCTATACGTAAACAATTTAATATGGCGCTTAGTTTTAAAGATTACGATCACCATGCGCTAGTCGCGACAGTTAAAACTAAAGAGCAACATGCAAACACCGCACGCCAAGTCTTTTTACCAACAGGGCCACTCGCGTTTTTACCATTGAGCGATGAGCATACTCATTCAATTGTGTGGTCTACCAGCCCCAATCATTGTGATGAATTATTAGCAATGGACGACACCGCCTTTAATAAAGCCGTAATGGCTGCAATTGATGGTCAATGCGGGCTGTGTGAAGTGCAAAGTGCGCGCACTGCTTTCCCACTTAAAATGCGCTACGCCCAGCAATGGGTTTCAGGCAAAGTGGTACTCATTGGCGACGCTGCACATACAATCCATCCACTTGCAGGGCTTGGTATGAACCTAGGCCTAAAAGATGCGGCTTATTTAATTGAGCTTTTGACAAGCGATAGCAAGGAGTTTGCAAGCACTCGCACACTGCGCGATTACGAGCGCACTCGTAAGCTCGATGCACAAAAGCACATAGCTATGATGCAAGGGCTAAAAGAGTTATTTGAAGGTGCAAACCCAGTTAAAAAACTTATTCGTGGAGTAGGGCTATCATTAGTTGATAATCTTGGGCCAATCAAGCACCTGTTCGCCAAAGAAGCGATAGGAAAGTGATGTAGGTTGAGTGAAACAAAACCCAACGAGAAAAGCGGTTAGTTATTTGCTTTTAATAAAAAACCGATGTTTAATTTAAGCATCGGTTTTTTATTAAAATAAATTAAGTACTTACTTTGTATGTTTTTTCGGTAAATTTTGTTATTTTTACATTAAATATGATAAAAAGTTTTTACTAAATTTTAAGGAAGAAATAAATGTTAAAAATAACACTCTTATTTTTTTTATTAACTGCGTCTGTAGTTCATGCAAAAGATAAACCGTGGGAGTCTTACGCTAAACTTCCAATGGTAGAGCAACCACAAATATCGCCAAATGGAGAAATGATAGCAACACTTTATAATACTGCTGAAGGTCCTACTATCAGTTTAGCTAAATTTCCTAGTATCGAATTCAATATATTAGCAAGTCTCAAAAAAGATAAAGACAGAGTCGACTTTATTCGTTGGTCAGGTAATAAATATATCATTGTTTCTGCTAGTTACCCTGAATATGTCAATGGTCAATACATGAGAGTTTCAAGGTTATATTCGATCAATGTTGAAACCAATGAAAGTAAAATGCTAACTACGCGACGTTTTTCTGAATATAGGTGGTATAGATATCAGAGTTTCAGACTCGTTTCCTCACTTAAAAATGAGCCAGATTTCGCGCTAGTGTCAACGTTTGATGAAAAAGATAAAGCTTATTCTGTTTTTAAAGTTGAATTAGGTGATTCTAGTTTTGATAAAATTCAGAGGAATAAAGAAAATATTGGAAGTTGGTATGCAGACCCTAAGGGAGTTTTACGCCTGGGGATCGCAATTGATAAAAAAGATGATAAGTTTATTGCTTCAATATGGTATCGAGCAAAGAAAGATGAAGCATTAAAAATGATTCATACCCATATTTTGGGTGAAGATAGTACTTTCTCCATCCAAGGCCTTAATGAAGATGGTACAAAAGCTTACGTCCTTTCTGATCGTGTATTACACAGACAAGCTTTATGGTCATATGATATCGAGTCAGGGGAGTTTGAAGAGCTTGTTTATAGCAATGATAAATACGATATAAATAATGCAATCGTTAATAGTGAGGGCGATTTTATAGGGGTTGGCTACTATGATGATTTCTACAAGAGCCATTATTTTTCAGAGGTAGACGGTAAGCAAGAGCTTATGGTTACTAATTTATTTGGTGATAAGCAAGCTAGTATTGTTAGCCGCAGTAAAGATAGAACACGAATTCTTGTTAATGTAATAAGTGATTCAGTCAGCCCTACTTATTATTATTTTGATTTAAACACAAAGAAGGGCGGCGCTTGGTTATCTAAATTTCCTTATTTAGCACGTAATAAATTTGTACCAGTGCAAAACTATAGCTTTAAAGCGAGCGATGGAGCTGAAATCTCAGGCTATTTTACAAAACCAGAAGGGATTAAAACTCCGCCGCTAATTGTAATGCCTCACGGAGGACCTCATAGTCGAGACTACAAATACTTTAATCGAGAGCTTCAATATTTAGTTAGTTTAGGTTATGCGGTATTGCAAGTGAACTTCAGGGGCTCAGAAGGTTTTGGTAGTGCTTTTGAAACTGATGGTTATTATCAGTGGGGTAAACGTATGCAACAAGATGTATATGATGCAATGGATTGGGCTACTAGAACCGGATTAACATCAAAAAATAATGCATGTATTTATGGCGCAAGTTATGGTGGTTATGTTGCATTAACAGCTGCATGGCAAGAGCCCGATCGCTTTAAATGTATTATTAGTATTTCTGGAATATCGGATCTAAAAGGGTTAGTTGAAGATGAAGAGCGACAAGATGCCTACCTAGGTAATATTGTTGATATGACTGATAGTAAAGCCGTTGATGCATTATCTGAGGTTTCGGCAATCAATATGATTAACCGAATTAAAGCCCCACTTTTACTTATCCATGGGACAAAAGATACGAGAGTTGACTATCGACAATCAAAATATTTTTATGATAAAGCAAAGCGAAATTTAGATATAAAGTATGTTGAAATTGATGACGGAACACACTTTTTTGATGACCCAGAAAGCTTAAAAGTACAATACAAAGAGGTTACTGAGTTTCTTAAAAAACACTTGTAAATAAATGAGTGAGCGTTTTTTAACTCGAAACCTATTTTAAATTTTCTAGTTATTATAAAAAACCGATGCTTAGTTTAAACATCGGTTTTTTGTTTTAAAATAGTTTTGAACATATTTAAAGCCGCGCTTTTCACGCGAGCAAGTTCGGCGTCTACATGCAAAGTTTAACACTGAGCTTAATTTTACCTGTAGGCGTTTAGCTTGCTGACGCGACGAGCGTAGCTCGTAATTACTATCGTTAGTTAAAAAGCGCTTTGCGTTAAATCAGTTACAAATTCTCTTGTGCTTCATTCACCATATCTTTGAGCGCATCAACTAACATTGGATCTCGCGAGTTTTGCTTAGCAAGCTCGAGTGCGTGTTTCATGCTGGTAACGGCTTCTTTAAACTGTTTGTCTGCAGTGTACCCTTGCGATAAACGCATGTGAGAATAAGTTGCATTTGGGTAATCGGTAGTAAAGTGTTTAAGCGTTGTAATAGCTTTAGCTGTATTACCAAACTTTTGCTGGCTATGAGCAAACTCTACGTAAACATTTTGTGGAATTTTAAGCTCAAACCCGTACTTATCACTAAGTGCTTGGTAATAACCTGTAATGAGCGATACATCAGCAAACTTTCCGTGCTCGTCAGTAACCTTAAATATTAGGTCGCTAAATAAGCGAATTAGGCTATCGCTAAGCGCTGGTAGTATGGTGTCCATATGAGTAAAAGCGGGGTAATGCTTATATTCCCATTTAAGCTGCGAGGGCGTTTGTTGTTCTAAATTTACCAAAGTATTTAATACGCCTGTATAAAAGCGTGCTCCTTCGCTTACTACACTAATAAATAACGCCTGATCACCTTTAGGGTTTTTAGTGTATTTTATAATATTATTTTTCAATTCCTCATCACTCCACCAACTGTTTGGGCTTATAGCTATATAGTTATTAAATAACTCAGGCTGATTAACTAAAGTATAAAGCGCCAAAGTACCTGCATTAGAGTGGCCAATTAAGGTGTTGTAGCCGTTAGTTGAGTAATTACTGTTTATATAAGGCATGAGTTCATCAGACACAAAGTTTAAAAACTTGTCGGTTTGCCCAGCTTCAGGCCATTTGTTTTTAACAAAAGTTTGAAACTCTGTTTTAGGCTCGCCTTCTACTTTGGGTAAATAATCGCGAACACGGTTAGTTGTATCAATACCAACGAGCATTGCGTTAGGTATCTGCTCGTAATCAACAAGGGATTTAATAACACCAGACGCCGTATGAAAGTGCTCAACACCATCAAGTAAATAAATAACATAAAGCGGCTGATCGTCTTTTACAGTGTCAGGTATGAAAATTTTAATGGGTCTGTCTTCGTTAAGTATTTTTGACTGCAGAATGACTTTTTTACCAACGGTTATGTCAGTTGTATTGGTTTTTGCGTGGCTTAAAAATGGTGTACTAAAAGTAAGTATTAATACAAGCGATAGTAAGAGCTTCATAAATATCCTTATTTAATAATGTATTGCTTAATAATTGCACGGCTTTAAGCTTGAGTAAATGTTTATATTTTCGGGGTAAACATAAAACTTAAGCAATTAAAAGCTATCGCTTTTCACGCGAGTAAGCTCGGCTTCTACAAGAGATATTACACTCTGTGCTTAACTTTTGCGGTAGGCGAGCAGCTTGCTGACGCGACGAGCGAAGCTCGTAATAATTACCTTTTAACTCTTATCCATAAAAGCTTAAAAAACCTGCTTGCTTAATTATCCGTCTAAGCGTAAAATGCGCGCTCATTTCGGCTTTTAAACTATTAATTCCTTGCCTTAAACCGACCGGCCGAAACGGTAGAAGGCTCTATTAACCGTAAGGAATATCCATGCGTCATTACGAAATCGTATTCATGGTTCACCCAGATCAGAGTGAGCAAGTTGCTGGTATGATCGAACGTTATACTGGTTCTATCACTGAAGCTGGTGGTGTTATCCACCGTCTTGAAGATTGGGGCCGTCGTCAATTGGCTTACCCAATTAACAAGCTTCATAAAGCTCACTATGTTCTTATGAACGTTGAAGCACCAACTGAAGTAATCAGCGAGCTAGAAACTACTTTCCGCTACAACGATGCAGTGCTTCGTAACTTAGTTATCCGCACTAAAACTGCTGAAACTGAAGCGTCTCCTCTTGCAAGAGAAGAGAAGAAAGAAGCACCAGCTGCTTAATTGTTTTGAGTCCTAGCATGGCATGTAATCAGCAGTTACTATAATGGTTAGCCCATATATGAATCAGCTGGTTATATCTGGGGTAGTTTGTAAAACTCCCAAGTTTAGTCAAAGCCCTGCTGGCATCCCGCATTGTATTTTTGTTGTAGAACATAAATCGATGCAAACCGAAGCAGACCTTAACCGTAATAGTTACGTGAGGCTTCAGGTAGTTGCCAGTGGAAAGCAAATGCAACAACAGACTCAACATTTGCACGTTGGGCAGGCATTGCAAGTGAGTGGTTTTTTAAATCGCCACGAAGGTCGTAACGGCCTTAGCCAATTGGTTTTGCATGCTCAGCATATAGAAAGAATTATTTGAGGAATTAATCTCATGGCACGTTATTTCAGACGTCGTAAGTTCTGCCGCTTTAAAGCGGAAGGCGTAAAACAAATCGATTACAAAGATCTAGCTACTCTTAGAAACTATGTTACAGAAAGTGGCAAAATCGTACCTAGCCGTATCACAGGTACTAGCGCTAAATTTCAGCGCCAGCTAGCAACTGCTATTAAGCGTGCTCGCTACTTAGCCCTTCTTCCATACACTGACTTACATAAGTAAGCAGCGGATTAACAGTTTTTAAAAGGTGTAGAAACATGCAAGTTATTCTACTAGATAAGATCGCTAACCTAGGTAGCCTAGGTGAACAGGTTGTAGTTAAATCTGGTTTCGCACGTAACTTCCTTTTCCCTCAAGGTAAGGCAGTTCCTGCGACTAAAGCTAACATTGAAACGTTTGACGCTCGTCGTGCAGAACTTGAAGCGAAAATCGCTGAACAGTTAGTTGCTGCACAAGCACGCGCTGAAAAACTAGAAGCATTAGCAGAAGTTACATTAGTATCTAAAGCTGGTGACGAAGGTAAGTTATTCGGTTCAATCGGTACTCGTGACATCGCTGACGCTATCTCAGCTGTTGGTGTTGAAGTTGCTAAGTCAGAAGTTCGTTTGCCTCTAGGTACTATCCGTGAGACAGGTGAATTTGACGTATCAATTTCAGTTCACTCAGACGTAACGGCTACTATTAAAGTAATCGTAATCGCTGAAGCTTAATTTTTAATTAAGCGACAAAAGCCGTGCTATTAGCACGGCTTTTTTGTGTCTGTAATTTGGCTGACTTTAATTAGTTAAGGGCACAGTTAAATAATACCAATCCGCAATAATACTTAATCATTTTGCGGGGCTAAACGTGTCGCTACCTGTGTTAAAAAATTCTCATTTACGACTGCGTGGATGCAGAAGGTAGAGCAATGCAGGAGCAATTGCCGAGAACAACTAAATAGCGAATTTTTTGTCTAGCTATCAACACGTTTTTCCATCCTCAAAATAGATCACTTAATTAAGCGAATTGGTATAAAGCCTCGTACAAGCCCCTTTTTTATTCAATTATTTTTTTATTCCCTTTAAACCTTTTCGAACTGTTATTACGTCTAACTTATCAATACACTAACTCAATAATAATAATTAAAAGGCGGCATCACGGATGTTACACGTTAAACCCGAACAAACGCCTTTATGCGAAGCTAAACTCATTGAGCGAGTTAAATCAGGTGATCAAGGCGCATACACAACGCTTTATGAGTTACATATAAAACGAGTCTACGGTTTATGTTTACGCTTATTAGCGGACCAAGCGCATGCTGAAGATGCAGCCCAAGAAGTGTTTGTACAGGTATGGCGTAAAATAGCGCAATTTGACGGTCGCTCGCAGTTTTCTACTTGGCTCTACAGCGTTGCCAGTAATGTTGCGATTAACTACTTACGCAAGCAAAAAAATTGGCTGCAAAAAGTAGTGAGCATTGAACACTGCGGTATGGATGAGCAATCAGCTAATGACTGCAAAGGCTTAAATGGTCTCGATAAATTAATAGTAAGGCTTCCTGAGCGCGCACGTATGGTGTTTGTGTTGTTTGCAATCGAAGGTTACAGGCACGAGGAAATAGCCGATCAGTTAGGTATGGCTGTTGGTTCAAGTAAGTCGCAATATCATCGTGCTAGGCAGCTACTACAAGAGTGGTATGAAAATGAATAAACCAAATTTTGACGACTATTTAAATGAGTCATTAAACACACTTGATAAAGACATTACGCCACAAAAAGACCTGTGGGCGGGAATTGAGCGAGCAATGGTTAGTAATAAGCAGGACCTAAAAGGCACTGCTATTTGGCCAAAACTAAC
Organism: Pseudoalteromonas sp. NZS100_1; assembly: GCF_015864285.1. Lineage (NCBI taxonomy): Bacteria > Pseudomonadati > Pseudomonadota > Gammaproteobacteria > Alteromonadales > Pseudoalteromonadaceae > Pseudoalteromonas > Pseudoalteromonas sp. NZS100_1. The sequence continues at coordinate 56,136 of NZ_JADYXN010000023.1, read as the reverse complement.
AGCAATAGCTGCCTGCACATTAGCGGCTTTAATTGCTGTAAATTTATTTGTTATAGCGCCAGAACCACAACCCGTAGTGGCTATAAGTGATTACTTTTCGGCGCAAAAAAACAGTTTGTTGGTTGAATATGAAAATAAAGAAGCATTGACCACTAACTGGCAAACGCAGCTACAAGAGCTTGAAAACGCAGAGCAAGCAATAAAGCAAGTTCTTGAAAATGAGCCACAAAACCAAGCGCTACTAACAATGTTAGCGCAAATATATCAACAACAACTTGATTTAATTAACAAGGTGCATGCGCCACGTTGGCAGCACATTTAGGAGTACTACATGAAAGCGATTTTATTAGGACTGAGCTTATTTCCGTTGGCGGTATTAGCGGGTGAAAAAATAGATAAGCAAATAGACGTACCAAGTGGCGGCACTATTTTTATTGAAAACCAACGCGGTGATATACATATTACAGGCTGGGATAAAAACGAATTTAAAGTATCTGGCGAGCTTGATGACAAAGCCGAGGGTTATGAGCTTAAAACAAATGGCGATAAAACTCAGTTTATTGTAAAAATGCCACGTAAATCAAATTGGAGTAATAATGGCGATGGCTCAAGCCTAACCATATTTATGCCTAAAAGCAGTAGTTTAGAGTTTGCTGGTGTTAATGTATCGGTGACTGCGAAAGAGCTAAAAAACGGCGCTGAAGTTGACGTGGTTAATGGCGAAATTACGGTAGATGATATTACTGGCAACATTAAGCTCACCACCGTAAATGGTGATGTAAATGCAGAAAACCTAAGTGGTAATATTCAATTTGAAACCGTTAATGGCGAAATTAACGATAGAGAATCGAGTGGTGAACTACGTTTTAGCGCTGTTAATGGCGATATTAAATCAACCTCAAGCGCCAATGATGTGCGCCTTGAAAATGTAAATGGCGATATAAATTTTACGCTATCGTCAATTAAAAACTTACGTATTAACACGGTGAATGGCGAAGCCGAAGTACATATTAAAGAGCTTTTAAAAGGCGGTGATGTACGTTTTGAATCGGTAAGTGGCGATGGTGATTTTTACTTTCCTGACAGCGTATCTGCAAATTTTGAAATTAAAGCGCACGCTAATGGAAAAATCATTAATAAAGTTACTAGCGATAAAGTCAGTAAAGCTAAATACGGCCCAGCCAGTGATTTAGAATTTAGCATTAATGGCGGTAATGCTAATGTTGAAATGGATACAATTAGTGGGCGCATAGAGCTTCGTATTAAATAACGCTCATTCACCTTCACGATTACAAAAAGCAGGAAAAGATTTCCTGCTTTTCTATTTGCACAGCCCCTTCAAGTCGATAGAATAGAGCCATTCAATTTTACTACTGTGAAGTTATGGCCAAACCAGATAAGCAAGTCGATACACTTAAAGTTCCTCCCCATTCAATAGAAGCTGAACAATCTGTTTTAGGTGGCTTAATGCTTGATAACCAAGCTTTTGACCGCGTAGCGGAGCTTGTTGTATCACAGGATTTTTATACCCGCACGCACAAGTTAATTTTTGAGGCGATGACGGCACTTGCTGAGATTGGCGATCCGATAGATTTAATCACTATTTCTGAAAGTTTAGAAAAAAATAATAAACTGGCAGGAATTGGTGGCTTTGCTTATTTAGCAGAAATAGCTAAAAACACGCCAAGTGCTGCTAACATTGACGCTTACGCAAGTATTGTACGCGAACGTGCTGTTGTACGTGAAATGATTGGCGTAGCGAACGAAATTGCAGAAGCCGGCTTTAACACCGAAGGGCGTACTAGTCACGACTTACTCGATTTTGCCGAAAGCAAAGTGTTTAAAATAGCTGAGCAACGAACAAAAAATAATGAAGGCCCGCAAAGCATTCATAGCATCCTTGAAAAAACCGTTGATAAAATAGAAGAGCTTTATCAATCACCACAAGATGGTGTTACGGGTGTAAGTACAGGTTATGCCGATCTTGATAAAATGACGACGGGCTTACAGCCTTCTGACTTAATTATTGTTGCAGCGCGTCCATCTATGGGTAAAACCACTTTTGCGATGAACCTTGCAGAACATGCTGCAATGACTCAAGACAAACCAGTATTAATTTACTCTCTAGAGATGCCTTCAGAACAAATTATGATGAGGATGTTAGCGTCTCTTGGCCGTATTAACCAAACTAAGGTACGTACTGGTCAATTAGATGATGACGATTGGGCACGACTTTCATCAACAATGGGCTTATTGATGGAAAAAGGTAAAATGTACGTTGATGATGCATCGGGCTTAACACCTACCGATGTGCGTTCACGTGCAAGGCGTATAGCCCGTGACCACGGTGGCATTAGTATGATCATGGTCGATTACTTGCAGTTAATGCGTGTACCAAGCCTTGCTGATAACCGAACGCTAGAAATTGCTGAAATTTCACGTTCACTTAAAGCACTAGCAAAAGAGCTAAAATGTCCGGTTGTTGCGCTTTCGCAGCTTAACCGTACGCTAGAGCAACGTGCCGATAAACGTCCTATTAACTCAGATTTACGTGAGTCGGGGTCGATAGAGCAAGATGCCGATTTAATCATGTTTATTTACCGTGATGAAGTTTATAACGAAGACAGTACTGACAAAGGTATTGCCGAAATTATCATAGGTAAACAACGTAACGGCCCAATTGGTAAAGTGCGTTTAACATTCCAAGGTCAATTTTCTCGCTTTGATAATTACGCGGGACCAGCGGTAGATGACGATTACTAATGCGCCTAGCCACTGCTGAAATTAATTTAGCTGCACTTGCGCATAATTTAGCGCAAGTTAAGTGCTTTGCACCTAACAGCAAAGTAATGGCGGTGCTAAAAGCAAATGCTTACGGGCATGGTTTAGTAACGATTGCGCAGCATTTAAATAATGCTGACGCATTTGCTGTGGCGCGAATAGATGAAGGGCTTGCCCTTCGAGCTGGGGGCTTAACAAAGCCAATAGTTTTACTAGAAGGCTTTTTTAACAAAGCCGACTTACCTATTTTACTCGCTAATAACTTTCAAACTATTATTCATGACGAATACCAATTAGCCGCGCTTGAAAAAGCAAAGCTCGATGCGCCAATAACATGCTGGTTAAAAGTAAATACAGGTATGCATCGACTAGGTATTGCGCCAGAGCAGTTTGAAGAGTTTTATAACCGCTTACAAAAAACACCTAACGCCAAAAATACCGTTAATTTAATGACCCATTTTTCGTGTGCTGATGATGTTGATAATGCCAAAACGGTTCAACAAATCACGTTATTTGATAACTTAGTGAATGGCATTGACCAAGCACATTGTTTATCAAATTCTGCTGGTATTATTGCATGGCCGAGCGGTCATGGTGATTGGGTGCGCCCTGGGCTTATGCTATATGGCGTATCGCCAATGGCAAATAGTATTGGGCAACAACATAAATTAAAACCAGTTATGCGCTTAACTACGCGCGTAATTGCAGTGCGTAATGTACCAGCTAATGAGGCGGTAGGGTATGGCGGACGTTGGAAAAGCGATAAACCAACCAAGTTAGCTGTTGTGGCTATGGGTTATGGCGATGGTTATCCTCGGCACGCTAAAGAGGGCACACCAGTAATAATTGGTAAGCAGCGTTATGGTATTGTTGGCAGTGTTGCTATGGATATGATTAGCGTAGATATAGGCGCTAATGAGCACAATATTAAAGTGGGCGACAGAGTCACTATGTGGGGCCCTGAGCTACCAGTTGAAGAAATAGCATTATGCGCTGATACTATCCCTTACGAGCTATTATGTAATATTACACCGCGCGTAAGTTATGAGTATCAGCGTTAATACAGCTATAAAGCGGTATTTACTCTTTTATAAAGTAAACGTCGCTAAAGCCCATACGGGCAAATTCTTGGTCGCGAAAGTTACGAACAGAAGCAGACCCTTTTGAGGTCATTTCTATTTGCTGTACCATGCTTAAGTAATTAGTCAGATCAATACCTTCGGCGGCAGCAATTGCTTGATACATGTCGTGGTATTTATCTTTAGCGAAATTAATCTCGCGCGGTTCGTTTTTATATTTGTAGGTTATTCTACGTGCCATTTTAAGCTCATTTCAATTGAGTGTTGCAGCGATTTTACACTGTATTTAATAACGGCTCTAGCATTGAATGACTTGTTGTAATCGGTAATTAAAATAAAGAGTCAAAAATGAAATTATCAGTAGAGATCAGTAAATACCCACTTCACCAAGATTATATCCCGTTTATTCAGGGCTTTATTGACAGATTAAACGAATACGATGATTTAAAAGTGATTACTAACACGTTATCAACGCAAATTTTTGGTGATTACGATTTAGTAATGCAGGTGTTAAATACCGAAATTAAACGTTCATATGAAGAATTTGGTAAAGCTATTTTTGTATGTAAGTTTCTCTCTGGCGACTTATCGCCTGAATAACCTATAATACCAACCTGCATAAATATTTGATCAATTTAACGAATTAAATTGCACTATAACGTCATTAAAAATTTTTTATTTAGAACAACTAGATACAAAAATTTTTGCCTAGTTCTAGCGTAATTTTCTTAACGTTAAATAGACCCCGTATATAAGCAGATTGGTATAACAATCGGCACAACTAAACGGTAATTGCATAATATGGACTTTTTAACACAAACCTTAAGTGGTTTTACAGCAATGTCGCATTGGGAGTATATTGCGGTAGGGTTGTCGATGGCTTATTTATTATTAGCAATAAAAGAAAGCTTATGGTGTTGGCCTGCGGCATTTTTTAGCACGCTCATTTATACAATAATGTACTGGAATGGCGCATTACTTATGGAGTCGTTACTTAATTTTTATTATATGTATATGGCTGTATTTGGCTGGGTTGTATGGCGTAAAGGCAAAGCTGCAAATTTAAATATTACATCGTGGTCGATAAACCGTCATGCTGTTTTAATTAGTTTAACAACCGTAGCTGCAATTGTTATTGGCTATGTTATGCAAAACTATACGCATGCCGACTTTGCTTACCTTGATAGTTTTACAACGTGTTTTGCTGTAGTAACGACTTACTTAGTTGCTAAAAAAGTCCTTGAAAACTGGCTGTACTGGATTGTAATCGATGCAGCTTCTATGTACTTATATTACGAAAAAGGCTATTACCCAACGCTAGCACTCTTTATATTTTATACCATTATGGCAGCGTGGGGCTTTAAAACCTGGTACGAAGAGTACGAACAAAGCCAAGCTAAGCCTCTAGCACAGCTTTAATCAATGATTGAGCATACCCAGTTAGTAAAAATGTGTAGTGCGTTTATAGAGCCTACAAGCATTGTTTCAAGCGAGCGATTACTTAATGGCTTTAGTAACGATAATTTTTTAATACGTACCGAGCAACAAGGGTATTTGTTAAAGTGTTATAAAAGCCATTGGCCAAGTGACAGCCTTGAAGCGCAGCGCTTTTTAAGTGACTTTAATATATGCCCTGCGCCTATTTGGCTTGATAAAGAAAACGGTCGTGCGGTATTTAATTATATTGAAGGCAAGAGCGCGCAATCGGATATAACGCTTTGCTTTATTAATAAACTTGCTCAAGTGCACAATTACAAAGTGTCTACCGCGCCAATGGATATAGCTAAAGAGCTTCATTTTTATCAAAGCACCCACGTATATACGCAATACAAACCTCAAATAGAGAAGGCACTCAAAGCCGTTGCAGCTATGTCATTTAATGGAGGCTTTTGTCATAACGACTTAGTAAAAGATAACATTATTGTAAATGCTTCAGGCATGTATTTAATTGACTTTGAATATGCACAAACTAACGATGTGTATTTTGATTTGTCAGCCCTTGCAGTGAGCTTTAATCTTAATGAGAGCAGTGAAAGTGCATTGTTAAATAACTATAAAAATAGTATCGATAAAACAAAAACGTTTAATCCTTCAATGGATAAGCTGAATTATTATAAGCTGTTTTTTTTAGTGTTATGTATTGGCTGGTATGAAGAGCGCAGCATAACTAGTAAATCTGTAATGTTACGCGCGCAGCTAACTAAACTCGTTAATAATACTTTTTGTAGATGTTAAAGACCACCAAAGCGCTCGGCGAGCTCTTTGTATTTTGTTACTTCGGCTGTATCAAATTGTGGTTCACCATTTTCATCTTCTGATTTAGCAATTAATAAACTTTCTCTAGAGAGACGTTTTACACGCTCTACTTTTACACCTAAAAATTCAGCAACTTGCTCAGTAGACATTAAACTCATCATTATTTCCTCGTATTAAATCCATCCGCACAGCGACAATCATAGTTTCAATGTTACTAAACCGTTACTGTTTCCTATTCAATAAGAATAAATAGCGTGTTTTTAAGCCATTGTGAAGTGTTTTATTTAAAAGAGTTTAATTAATAAGCATATAAGCTGATGTTACTGGTATTTATTTAAAGATCTCTTTATCATTGCTGATGCTAAAGCACTGATATCGCGAGTTGGTGTGGCGGCAACAAATGTGCTCTCGTGGTGAAATGGATATCACGTGGCCCTCCGGAGGCTAAGTTGTAGGTTCGATCCCTACCGAGAGCGCCATTTGCTTTTACATCTACTAATATTCCCCTCTATATTATCTAGCTTTTCATTAATTACTTTTGTATTTAAAAATGTATTACTGCATAAATTTTGAAATTTTATTGTAAGAACAGCTTTCTAGTTATTTATACAATGCAAAATTGCATTATTCAAAATGTTATCTAACGTTATGTATGCATATACGACGAAATTATAAATGAGGAAAACCGATTCAATGTTAAATAGTCAGTTAGAAATACTCGCTCAAGGACATGCTTATCTTGAAAGTGTAACTAAAGAGGATTATTCGCAAATCGTTGCTCCTAATTTCATTAGTTCAGTTGGGTCACATATGCGCCACATTATCGATCATTACCAATCTTTAATGACGGGCTTTGGTATAAATAATATTGATTACGATAGTCGCCTACGCGGCAGTAATATTGAAAGTAACCCCTGTGAAGCTATAAAAAAAATTGCCGAGATAGCATCGTGGATTGAACAGCTAAGTCCAGATGATTTTAATAAACCGCTGTTACTTTCAAGCGAAGTATCAATTAAAAGTAAAAATGTACAAACTGTAACAACCTCATTAGCACGAGAGCTTATATTTGTAGGAAGCCATGCAGTACATCACTATGCGATGATTTCACAAATTACCTTTGCACAAAAAGCATCATTCGACCAGAACTTTGGGTTAGCACCAAGTACAGCCACTTTTTTGAGAGAAAAAAGCCAACAAAGCCAATTAAAATCACTGCAAAGTTAATATGTGCACTTTAAGTTACTTTCTAACTGATGATGGCTACGAGTTGTTTTTTAATCGTGATGAACAAAAAACGCGAGAAATGGCAATCGCCCCGAGTAAGCACACAGATAACGCAATTTACCCTATCGATCCGCAAGGGGGTGGTACTTGGCTTGGTGTATCGCATTGGGGGCAAACATTAGCTTTATTAAACGATTATCAAAGTGCATTTGATATAACTGCCGTAAAGCACAGCAGAGGCCTCTTAATCCCGCATTTACTAAGCAATAATACCCCTGCATTGTCTCAATTAAAAAATATGGATTTATCGGGTTACGCGCCTTTTAAATTGTGTATTTTTCCGGATAAATTATCGCTAAATAATGGGCACATCGCTTTTGTTCGGTGGGACACAAAAAAATTAATCGATTGCCAAGTTGAATCGCTTGCAACGTCGTCTGGCGTTGAGCTAGAAACAGTTACACAAAAGCGTAAACAACAATTTAAGCAATTTATTGACTTAAGATATCCTGCAAGTGAGCAGTTTTTAGCATTTCATTACAGCAAAGCTGATCAAGGCCAATATGCTGTAAATATGCAAAGAGAAGATGCAATGACAGTCAGTATTAGTCATATTAAAGTTGGTAACACTATACGCTTTAATTATTTTGATAAGCAGTCTCAGCTCATTAGCAGCATTAGTTGTTTAAAAGTGGCTGCAGCTTAACTAAATATTTTTATAGCTGTTACATAACTAAAAAAGTCGACGCAATTAATTGCGTCGACTTTTTTGTTGCTCTATTTTCATCTGCAGTATTAATACAGCAGATGAAAATTATGAGTGATTTATATAATCATCTTTTTTATCACCAAGGTAGAGCTTAAGTAGCTTTTCAGGCGCACTTGGTAGGTGCACACTTAAAAGTAATCCTGGGGTGTGATTAAAGTTACTGTCAATTCCCATACAATGAAATTGAGCGCCTAGCTTATGATATTGCTTTAATAAAATTGGTATGTCTTTTTTGTCTTCTTCTATTCCCATAACCAATGTTGATACATGATCTATGTTTAACGTGTGATCACTAATGAAGTCTTCAAACTCTGGATGAATTTTATTATTAAAAGGCGTATTGGCGCTAACACCTTGTTTATTATTAACCATTGCATGGTCAATAATTGCGACAGAACGAGGGTCGTAAAGCTTACTTAATGAAACAGTGCCATATAAAGTCCTATAACGTGGGTTTTGCGCCATAAACGCACCGATCCCTTTAAATAGCAGTAATAAGCCATGGTAACTGCCTTGATGTTTTTGAACTATAAACGAGCGACCCATTTCCAAGCACGGCTGTTGTTGATTAATAAAAGAGGGTTCAAAATTAAACATTTGCGATAAATAAAGGGCGCTCACGTCGCTATTTTTTTGTAATAAATCAGTTTGTCCAATTCGATAAGCTCCAATGATCTCTTCATTTTTATGATCAAAAATAAATAAATGCATGTAGGTTGCGTCAAACTTATCGGTATCACATGGCTCGCCGCTTCCTTCGTTTAATGTACGAAAGGTTATTTCTCTAAGGCGTGTTATTTCAGCAACACAATTAGGTATTTGATCTTGATAACCGTAATAAACGGAGTAACTTTTAAAGTCTAATAAGTGCTGCTCGCTTGGTAAGCTAGCAAGTTCACTCGTCATTTTTGTTTTATCAACATCCTGCATAATCGCTTTTAGTTGCATTGACTGGGCATCGTCTTGCCAAGGTGTTACAAAGCGTTCATCGTTTAAATAGCAAAGCAGGCGTGCAATATCGTTAATGTCGTCAGTTTTCTCAAATTTATTTAATAACTTGGGTGTAAGTAAATTACCAGCACCTAAATTAATGGACCTTTTTTGAATTTTAAGTAATTCACGTATTAGCATTAATAATCTAAATCGGTAGTAAATACGTCCCAAATTGTAAAACATAGGGCTATTTTGACCACTAATAAACACAGGTAATAAAGGGGCTTGTGTTTTTAAGGCTAGTTGAGCCGCTAAGCGATTCCATTGACCGTCGGTTACACGTTGTTTTTTTGATTGAAAAAACGAAACCCTGCCAGCAGGAAAAACCACAAGTAGGCCATCATTTTTAACATGACTAAAACACTGTTTAATTGCGCTGGTATTAATGGCTGCTTTTGGTTTTAGTGGATTAGCAAAAATAAAATAATCTTTAATTTCTGTAAATATTTTTAAACCAACGTTAGCCATTACTTTAGTATCGCTACGATAATGGGTGAGTAATTTGGCAATTATTACGCCCTCAATCATGCCATAAGGATGGTTACATACTACTATGCAAGGGCCTTGCTTAGGTATTTTGTTAATAACACTTTGTGCGCCAAGTACATTAATACCCAATACATTTAAAAGCTTTTCACTAAACTCCTGCTTATCTAAACCCGATAAATTATTAGAGAGGTATATATCACGCAGTTTATTTATACCTAATAAGCTATCGAGCAGTGGAGCGGCTGCTTTTAATATATGACCCAAAGGCGAGGCTGTGTTTATTGCAGCCACACTTAGGTTTGATACGGGGTGGTTTAGTTTTGTCATATATTAGTACTCTTAAGAATTTAAAGCAGTTGTTATTAAGTGCTGTGTATATTGAGACCGAGGCAAAACAATATTATGTTCAAGAAAGGTTAATAAAGTTCGCTTTTTTATAATGATTAGATAAATTTTATAGCTAAATCACCTGCTTTTTAGTGATAAGCAATTTAGTGTAGTTGAGATGAAAGCGTTTAATTATTAAAAAGTAAAATAATCAGAATTACAATGCAGCTCAAATAGGGCTGTAAATAATGCTTTTAGTTATATATAACTACTTACAACTCAAAAACTAGACTTTTAGGCTTAATTAATGCTATTTAAGGTACATATTCCTTAATAGAAAAATCCCGCCTTTATGCTAATTACTTTGCCCGTATCTGAGCTTACTCCTGGTATGTATGTTGATAGCGTTACTAAGCAACATGAAGGGATCAATAGCATAAAAATTAAGACCAGTGGCTTAGTGCGCGATAGATCTATTATTAAGCGTTTAGTCTCTGAAGGGGTGCTTGAGCTGCTTATAGATTTTGCTAAAGGTGATGCCCCAGTTCCTGCCAAATATAAGCCTCAAAGCAAACCTAAAACATCTAATAGCCAGCAAAAAGCCGAAAAAACACCTATAGCAATCTCAATTGAACAAGAATTTGCTAAAGCGAGTGTCAATTACGATCAGCATGGCCGAAAGCTACAGTCGTTATACGGTGACTTAACATCTGGCCTGAGTGTTAATATAAAAGTGCTTGATGAAATAGCCAGCGAAATAGTCAGCTCAGTTTTTCGTAACGCCAACGCCATGACTATTCTTACTCGTATAAAAGATAAACACAGCTATAACTGGCGGCATATGATCAACTGCGCCATTTTTACCGCTGTATTTACTAAATACTTAGGGTACAAAATGGCTGTTGTGCAAGAGCTTGCCATGGGCGCGTTACTTCATGATTTAGGCCAAGCTAAATTACCGCAGGGTATATTTTCAAAGCCAACTAAGGTTACTAATAATGAGCTCTTAGCGATTAAAAAGCATGTAGCTCAAGGTTTGGGTTTAGTTAAAGGCGAGAAGGGTATAACACCCCTTATGCTTGATATGATAGTGAATCATCATGAGCGCTTAGATGGCTCTGGTTATCCGCGAGGCCTACAGGCAGAGAAGTTAAGTCGTCCAGCGCGTATAATGGCAATTGTAGATGTGTACGATGCAATGACTGCCGATAGAATGCATCAAGATGGTGATGAACCAATCAACGCATTGCGGTACTTATTAGCCAATAAGCAATTGTTTGATGGTGAGTTAGTACAGCGTTTTATAAAGTGTTTAGGGGTTCATCCGGTAGGAACTATTGTAAAATTAACGAATGAACGTTTAGCCTTAGTGCTTGAAGGGAACGTATTAAATCCTATTAAACCTAAAATTAAGCTATTTTATAATGCTAAGCACAATCATCATGTTACACCGAAAGACATCGATTTAAGTGAGCACACCCAAGAGCTTAAAATACTATCAAGTGTTAAGCCCTTAGATTATCAGATTAATTTGTCTCGCCTGCTAAAAGAGCATTTGTTGAACTAGTTTTACTGCATTGCCTTTTTTTAGTTTGTTTTGCAGAAATAAACGCACCCAAAAAGCAATTTCCCATCAGTGTTAACCATAACAAAGTGCCTAGCTCTACGTGCAATGCAAAACAACACAGCGCTAAAGAGATCAACGCATTTAACATTGCCCCTAACCAATAATGGTTTACGGGGTTATCGCATTGTCCTGCTTGGGTACATGCGCAGTAGTTTGCTTTGTAAAAGCAAAACACACTCGCCCCACAAAATATTAGCCCTGTAATAATAAATAAAATGATCACAGTTTTACTTCCATTGCGATTTTATAATGAGTGTAAGTTGCTACTAATTTCAAGTCAATCTAAATGATAATTAATTACATTTAGAGTGTTTACTCTAATACCACACTTCTCATCCGATGAGTTTTAAATAGTTGTTAAAATGTCGTTAAAAAACATGTTTTTTACTGTCTTTTGACGTATTCATAGAGTTTTTTACAAAAAATTAAGGTAGTGTAATCACGTTTTAAATCCTAATAACAACACACATAGTACCCAGACAGTCAGTTTGGTTAAGGACTCAACAATGAAATTTTCTAAAACCCTTATTGCAGCTTCGCTTGCATTTGTTTCAGCTGATAGCTTTGCAGCTGCGTTTCAATTATCAGAGCAAAATGCATCGGGTTTAGGCCGCGCATACGCTGGTGAAGCTTCTATCGCAGACGACGCGTCTGTAGTTGCACGTAACCCTGCACTAATGACTTTATTTAAAGAAAAGCAACTAAGTGTTGCTGCTATTGGCGTAATCCCAGATGTAAGCTTAGAAGGTGAAGGCGCGCCAACTGGTATTGATCAATCTTCATTAGATGACGATAGCATTGCACCAAGTGCAGTGGTACCAGCAGCTTACTTTACTATGCCTTACAACGATAAAGTATCGCTTGGTTTTGGTGCATTTTCTAACTTTGGTTTATCAACAGACTTTGACGATGACTACTCAGCAGGACAGATTGCTGGTAAAACAGAAATCTTCACCGTTAACTTAAATGCAAGCGTTGCTTATAAAGTTACTGAAAAGTTTAGCTATGGTATTGGCTTAAACGTAATTTACGCTGATGCAACTATTGTGCGTCATGCTGGCTCTGGTTTACCATTTGCTTCAAGCACTGAAGTTGTGAACTTGGAAGGTGATGATACAGGTTACGCTTTAAATGTTGGTTTAATGTATCAGCTAGATGATAACAGCCGTTTTGGTTTTAATTATCGTACAGAAACAGATATTACATTCGAAGGTGATTACTCGAATCAAATACCAACAGCTTTTGGTGGATTAAATGGAACTGAATTACCTGGTTCTGTTGAAATAACACTTCCTGCAATAGCTGAATTTTCAGGTTCTCATCAGTTAGATGAAAAACTTGGTCTTCATTACAGTATTTTATGGACAGGTTGGAGTAGCTTTGATTCATTAGAAGCACAAGTTACAGCTCCAACTGGCGATAAATTTAGCGCATTTAATAAAGATGAAAGCTTCTCTGATTCATACCGTTTCGCTGTTGGTTCAGATTACCAATATAACGAAGATTTATTACTTCGTGCTGGTGTAGCATTTGATCAGTCTCCAGTATCACAAGATCACCTGTCGATCTCTATCCCAGATACAGATCGTTTTTGGTTCTCATTCGGTGGTAACTACACAATTGATCAAAGCTCTAACGTTGATCTTGGTGTAAGTATTATCCGTGGTAAAACTCAGAACTTTGAAGAAGATGGATTTGAGTTTGAGTCAGAAGGTAATGCAGTACTTATTGGCGCTCAGTACAACTACAAGTTTTAATGTAGAAGTGTCTTGTGGTTAATCACAGGGCACAAAAAAGCCGCTCACTTTAATTAAAGTGAGCGGCTTTTTTAATGCCTATTAAATAGTGTTAATAGGCATAATAACTAAAATTATAAGCTTTCTATTTTAGTTTTTTGCTCAAGTAGCTTAGTTTTAGCATCGCTAAATTCAGCCAGTTTTGCATTTTCTTTAGCAAGTACCGCTTCAGGTGCGTTGTTTACAAACTTTTCGTTAGCAAGTTTGTTTTGTACTTGTGCTAGGCCTTTTTCTGCTTTTTCGAGTTGCTTATTAATACGCGAAAGCTCGGCTTCCACATCAATTAAGCCCGCCATTGGGATCATGATCTCAAGGTTGCCAACATAAGACGTTGCACATGCTGGTGCATCGTCTTTGTTTTCAAGCATTGTAAACTCTTCAATTTTTGCAAGTGATGCTAAAAATGATTTGTTTTCTTCAATACGGCGCATGTCGTCACTTGATGCATTAGCAAGTAATACGCTAAGCGGTTTACTTGGACTAATATCCATTTCACCACGAATATTACGAATAGATAAAATGAATTGTTTAACCCACTCTAAATCTTCCATTGCTTTAGCATCAACGCTTGCTTCGTTGTATACAGGGAACGGCTGAACCATAATACTGGTGTTCTCTGTTTCAAGGCCTGCAAGTGGTGCAACACGTTGCCAAATAGTTTCAGTGATGTATGGCATCATTGGATGCATTAAACGCAGTAAACTTTCAAGTACCGTTATTAGCGTATGGCGTGTACCACGTTGCTGCGCTTCATTACCTTTAAACAGTACTGGCTTAGTTAGTTCTAAGTACCAATCACAAAATTGGTTCCATGTGAATTCGTAAAGCGTGTTAGCAGCTAAGTCAAAGCGGTAGTTATCTAGGTGTTCTGTGTAGGTTTTAACTGTTGCTTCATATTGACCTAAAATCCAACGGTCAGCTAATGAGAACTCTTTATCTGTTAATACAGTATCTACATTACTTCCTAGCCCAGTAAAACCACAATCTAGCTCTTCTGTGTTCATTAGTACGTAACGGCTCGCGTTCCATAATTTATTACAGAAGTTACGGTAACCTTCAAGGCGGTTCATATCCCAGTTTATATCACGACCGGTTGATGCCATTGCCGCAAGGGTAAAGCGAAGGGCGTCTGTACCGTGTGCTTCAATACCGCCAGCAAATACTTTACGCGTATCTTTTTCGATTTTAGCGGCAAGTTTTGGCTGCATCATGTTGCCAGTACGCTTTTGTACTAGGTCTTCAAGCTCAATGCCGTCAATCATGTCTAGTGGGTCAAGTACGTTACCTTTTGACTTAGACATTTTATCGCCGTTGTCATCACGTATTAAGCCGGTTACATACACGGTTTTAAACGGCACTTGTGGTTTGCCATTTTCGTCTTTTACAAAGTGCAGCGTCATCATAATCATGCGCGCAACCCAGAAGAAAATAATATCAAACCCCGTTACCAACACGTCAGACGGGTGGAAGGTTTTTAAATCATCGGTATTTTCAGGCCAACCTTGCGTTGAGAACGTCCAAAGCGCTGATGAGAACCACGTATCAAGTACGTCTTCGTCTTGGCTAAGCGTTACGCTATCTGCAATGTTGTTTTCACGGCGTACTTCAGCTTCGTCGCGACCAACAAATACGTTGCCTTCATTGTCGTACCAAGCTGGGATGCGGTGACCCCACCAAAGCTGGCGTGAAATACACCAATCTTGTACGTCGTTCATCCACGAAAAATACATGTTTTCGTATTGCTTAGGCACAAATTGAATGTCGCCGTTTTTAACTGCGTCTTTTGCAGGTTCTGCAAGTGGTGCAACACGTACATACCATTGGTCGGTAAGTAGTGGCTCAATTACCACACCAGAGCGGTCGCCATAAGGAACGGTTAAACCATGATCTTCAATTTTTTCAAGTAAGCCAAGTTCTTCAAATTCTGCCACAATTGCTTTACGCGCTGCAAAACGATCAAGCCCGCGCAAGCGCTCAGGAATTGGCGCATCAAACTCAAGCTCTTTACCGTCAAAGGTGTATGTTTCACCTTGGGTAAGAATAGCTGCGTCTTTATCGAAAATGTTGATCATCGGCATTTGATGACGCTTGCCCACTTCGTTATCATTAAAGTCGTGCGCTGGGGTTATTTTTACACAGCCCGTGCCTTTATCTTTATCGGCATGTTCGTCAGCAACAATTTTAATACGACGATTAACGATAGGTAATAAAATCTCTTTACCGATTAAATCTATGTAGCGTTCGTCATCAGGGTTTACTGCAACACCTGAGTCGCCAAGCATAGTTTCTGGACGGGTAGTTGCTACTACAATGTAGTCTTTTCCATCTTGCGTTGTAACGCCATCAGCCAGTGGGTAACGTAAGTTCCACATGTGGCCTTTTTTGTCTTTGTTTTCAACTTCAAGATCAGAAATAGCCGTGTGTAATTTAGGATCCCAGTTTACTAGGCGTTTACCACGGTAAATTAGGTTTTCTTTGTGAAGGCGTACAAACACTTCTTTAACAGCTTCAGATAAACCATCATCCATGGTAAAGCGTTCACGATCCCAATCAACCGATGCGCCAAGGCGACGAAGCTGCTTGGTAATAGTGCCGCCCGATTCTTTTTTCCATTCCCAGATTTTATTAATAAAATCTTCGCGGCCTAAATCGTGGCGTGTTTTGCCTTCTTCGGCATGCAGTTTACGCTCAACTAACATTTGCGTTGCAATACCTGCGTGGTCAGTACCTACTTGCCATAATGTGTTGTTACCTTGCATACGTTTAAAACGCGTTAGGGTATCCATTATTGTATCTTGGAAGGCGTGGCCCATGTGTAAGCTACCAGTGACATTTGGCGGCGGGATCATAATTGAATATGGTACGCCTTTGCCAGATGGCTTAAAGTAGCCTTTTTGTTCCCAGTCTTGATATAGAGACTGTTCAATATCTTGCGGATTGTAGGTTTTATCCATTACACAGAACCTTAAATAAGTACTTAAATTAGTTGGTTAGTTTGCCTGATTGGCTAGCTATTAATATCTTGCGTGGTGAGATTGGCACCGAGTTGGCGTAGCTTTTTAAAACGCTCGCGGGCTGCTTGTTTAGCCGCTGCTTCTACGGGTACAAAATCAAAAACTTGGTTAAACCGACGAATGTAATCCGGTAATTGAGTAGCCAAGTTAATTAAAACTTTACGATTGCCAACAGGTGGCGTAATACCAATTTCTACAGGTGCGCCGCCTTTAGGGCCTTCACCTTGTAAATTATGTGGCACAAAACTATCTGGATCGAATGCCCAAATTATTTCATCAATGGCACAGGCTGCTTCGTTATCGTTAACACAAATAAACACACGCTGCCCATTTCGATACTGATCGGCCGCAATTTGAGCAGCCAAAGCAAAATGATCGTCAGCCTTCGCTTTAGACTCATCTTGTTGCTTTAGAACGAAAAATTTAGCGTTCATGTTCATTGTATCGGGGTTTCCCATGACATTGAATGTATACCAAATTGATATACATAAATTAAGAGGCAGATTTTGCCATATAACGGGGTTTGCTTCAATTAATACACAAATAAATAAGGCGCCAAATGGCGCCTTATAAGTAGCTAAACAGTGTGTTTAATCTTGAGCGGCTTCACTTACGCCAGCTCTATTTAATAAATACTGAGTAAGCATTGGTACAGGACGACCCGTTGCGCCTTTTTTAGCGCCACTGCGCCACGCTGTACCGGCAACATCTAAATGCGCCCAATGATACTTTTTAGTAAATTTAGACAAGAAACATGCCGCAGTAATAGTACCCGCAGAGCGTCCACCTAAGTTTGTAAAGTCAGCAAATGGGCTTTCTAGCTGATCTTGATAGTCATCCCATAACGGTAACTGCCATGCACGGTCGCCACTTTGCTCAGACGCTTTTAATAAATCGTGTGCAAGTGGGTTATGGTTTGATAGTAAACCAGTCGCATGCGCGCCAAGGGCTACAATACAAGCGCCAGTAAGTGTTGCTACGTCAATAACGGTATCTGGATTAAAGCGTTCAACGTACGTTAGTGCGTCGCACAATACTAAACGACCTTCAGCGTCGGTGTTTAACACTTCAACTGTTTGCCCCGACATTGTTGTTAAAATATCACCCGGGCGATACGCGTTTGAGCCAGGCATATTTTCACAGCCAGCTAAAACACCAATAACGTTAATTGGCAATTGCATTTGTGCAAGTGCACGCATTGCGCCAATAACACCTGCAGCGCCGCCCATGTCGTATTTCATTTCGTCCATGCCTTCGCCTGGTTTTAATGAAATACCGCCTGAGTCAAACGTTAAGCCTTTACCAACAAGTACAATAGGGGCTTGGTCGTCAGCGGCGCCTTTGTAGTTAATAATCGACATAATCGATTCGTTATCACTACCTCGGCCAACAGCTAGGTAAGAATTCATACCTAGTTCTGCCATTTGCTTTTCGCCAATAATATCAACAGTGATGTTGTCAAAATTAGTTGCCAACTCTTGTGCTTGCTCGCCTAAGTACACTGGATTACAAATATTTGGTGGCATATTAGCCACGTCTTTACACAGCTTACTACCTGCAGCAATGGCTAAACCATGCTCAATGGCACTTTCGCCAATCGTTAGTTCGCGTCGTGTTGGTACGTTAAACACCATTTTACGAAGCGGACGACGAGGATCTACTTTTTTACTTTTTAATTGGTTAAACGTATATAAGCAATCTTGTGTTGTTTCTACTGCTTGACGAACTTTCCAGTAAGTGTCGCGACCTTTAACGTGTTGCTCTGTTAAAAAGCAGACTGCTTCCATAGAGCCTGTTTCGTTTAAGGTATTAATAGTTTTAGAAATAATTTGTTTATATTGCTTATCATCAAGCTCGCGCTCTTTACCACAACCAACAAGCAATATGCGCTCGCTTAATACATTGGGTACATGATGCAATAATAAAACTTGGCCTGGCTTACCTTCTAAGTCGCCACGGCGAAGTAAATTAGAGATATAGCCATCACTAATTTTATCGAGTTGTTCACCAATGGGGGATAACCTACGTGGCTCGTAAACGCCAACCACAATACATGCGCTGCGCTGTTTTTCTGGGCTACCACTTTTTACGTTAAATTCCATTGTCACTCCTGATTTTGAGTCATTTAAGTTAGTAAGTTGGGGCTAAAAAAGTATTTTCTAGTCTTATCTACGTAACTTATGTAAGGATAATTCTTATTTTAGCTGATTTTGCTAGACTCTTACTGTGTAATTGAACTTTATATGCTTAAGGGCTACTAATGCAACATTATATCGTGCACTTAGGTAGGATAATTAAATTTGATGGCTTATAATAATAGCCTATTTGCCGGTATTAATTGGGTAAAATAGCTATTTAACTATTCAATTCTCACTATCGTAGTGAAATTCCATGTTTAACAGGGGCGAGCATTGCTAATTTTCCGTTATTTGACCGCTGAGGTTTTAAAATCGCAGGTCGCCGTATTTTTAACTTTAATGACAATATTTTTGTCACAAAAGTTAGTTGGTATTTTAGGTGATGCCTCTGAGGGCAGCATTCCTGCTAAATTAGTGCTATCGATGATTGCACTAAAGCTTCCACAACTAGCCTCGCTAATACTTCCGCTGAGTATATTTTTAGGCATTATTTTGGCTTACAGCCGTATATATGCAGATAGCGAAATGACCGTCCTTAAAGCCTGTGGCGTAAGTGAATGGTATGTTGTGCGCGTAACGCTTATATCAAGCGTTGGGCTTGCCATATTAGCCGCTGCATTGACTATGTATATAGCGCCGTGGGCAAGCGAGCAAGAGTATCAATTGAAAGAACAAGCCAAAGCCGATGCGGGGTTATCTGCGCTCAGAGCTGGGCGGTTCCAAGAAACCGGTAACGAAAAAGCCGTGGTGTTTATTCATAATATTGAAAAAGGCGGCAAAGAGCTCAATAAGGTATTTGTTGCACAGTTACCCGATAGCGAAAAAGGCAATCTAGCGCGCTTAGTATATGCAGAGCAAGGTGTTGTGGTTGAAGCCGTAAATGGTGAGCAACAGCTAGTACTAACAGACGGTAAACGTTACGAAACAGACGGCACAACGCCTGCACTTAATTTAACAGAATTTGATGGTTACAGCGTACAAATACGAGAGCAAGAAATAGAGCATCAACGCCGTAAATTAGAGGCTGTGCCAACTAACCAATTATTGGCTATAAACACTCCTGAATCTATTGCTCAATGGCAATGGCGACTCGCTATTCCGTTATCAATCCCGCTACTTACCTTACTGGCAGTACCGCTAAGTGTGGTTAATCCTCGCCAAGGTAAATTTGCAAAACTAGTGCCTGCTATTAGCTTGTACTTAGGCTACTTTATTTTACTAAATGCCGCTAAATTTGCAGTTGAAGATGGCAAAATCCCGCCTTCAATCGGCTTGTGGTGGATTCATCTAAGTGCCTTGTTTATAGGTGGGTTATTAATTATAAAAGGGCGACCACTGGGCGCTTGGCTTAAAGCCGTAGTAACTAAGCGGGAGTTAGGCTCATGATGAAAACGCTTGATTGGTATTTAGGCCGCAGTATTTTACAAACTACCGGCTTTGCATTGTTGGTACTTGTTGGTATTAGCACCTTAATTAAATTTATCGACCAGTTAAAGTCGGTAGGGCGCGGCAGTTACGACTTAATGACTGCAATGCTTTACACGCTTTACACAATACCTGGCGATTTAGTGGTGTTTTTTCCGATGGCTGCGCTAATTGGTGGCTTAACGGGTTTGGGGGCACTTGCCTCAAACAGTGAGCTTGTAGTGATGCAAGCCGCTGGTATGTCGCGCTTACAAATAATTGGCTCTGTGATGAAAACGGCCATATTTATGGCTATCTGTATGATGGCATTGGGCGAATGGGGCGCACCTGAAGCACAATTGCACGCTAAAGAAATGCGTAACCAAGCAATACATGGCGGCGATGTGTTTAATACACAAAAAGGTGTATGGGCTAAAGACGGCAATAATTTTATTAATATTGAAGATGTTGATGAAAACGGCAGGCTTAACGGGGTGCATATGTACCACTTTGATAAATCGTTAGAGCTTACCCAAATTACTAAAGCAAGAGATGCACTGAGCCGAAAAGATGGCTGGCTACTTCGTGACGTTAATAAAGTTATTATCACTAGCGAAAAAACCACAACAGAGCAATTACCAGAAGAGTTTTACCCTTCGCAACTCACAGCTGAAAAGTTAGGGGTTGTTTCGGTAAAACCGGAGTCACTTTCATTTACTGGGCTTTGGTCGTATTTAAGTTACTTAGAGCAAAACGAACAAGACACAAGTACCTACGAGCTTGCTCTATGGCGTAAGTTGATGCAGCCAGTATCTGTTGCGGTAATGCTGCTGGTGGCGCTCTCGTTTATATTTGGCCCGCTGCGTACCGTTACTATGGGCGCACGTATTATTATGGGAGTTGTTACAGGGATTGTGTTTCACTTAACTAATGAAATATTTGGCCCTGTCGTTATGGTTTACCAAATACCTGCCATTATAGGGGCGGTATTACCCAGTATTATATTTATAGGCTTTGCGACATATTTGATGAATAAACGGGTATAGATTTACCTATTCAAAGCATGAAAAAGGGTGACCACTGGTCACCCTTTTTGCTTTTTAACTACTGCTTAATTACCGCTTAACTCACGATTTGAAAAGTTGGTATTAATCAAGCTCACTATAAATACGTCTGTTTTCTTCTTTAGTAAGTGCAATAACTTCTGTTTTAGAGATGTAATCTTGCAGTGCTTTTTTGTTTTTAAAATCTACTAACACCACCAAATTACCTAAACCGAGTAAAGCGCTAACGCTGCGGATAATTGATTGCGGCCAGCTAATTAAATTACCCTCAAGAGTTTGTACTTTTAAACGCCATGCACGCATGCCAATGGTTTGCCCGCTTTTAGTCCAAAAGTAGCCAAAAAATACTAAGGTAACAATAATTAAAAGAGCGGTACGAATACCCGAAAGAAGATTTGAATTTTGAATAAAGGCAGATACATCCTCTGCGCCATTTAAACTAATTACATCGAGAGAAATAAGCCCTTGAACGGCAAATAAATACAGCACTACAGTTAACATCGCAAACGCAATAATGGCTAACGTATCGTAAACTAACGACGCAAAACGGCGCCAAAAACCAGCACGTGGAAACTCACCCGACATAAATACACTCTCACTATTAATATGCGAGCTAGTTTAGCAAAAAAGCTTACAAATACTAAGACATGTTAATGTTTAGAGAGGGAATTGATTTTATTGCTTTAAGTTATTACCTACAGGGGAAATGAAAAAGACCCTGCTATTGGTAGCAAGGTCTTTTAATTTATAGCGGATTTAACCTAGCTTGATAGCAAGGTATTTTATGTCGTCACCACTTATTTGCGGTAAAAAATAAATATCGCCGTATTTAAAATACTGCTGCGAGTTAATTATTACGGCCTGTGCTGCCTGAGGCAATGAATCGTAAGTTTGGCCCAAGCTATAATCATTCACATTCCCCACTTTTATTGCCTGATTAAGACGGGTTGGTGGCTCATCAACCACTGTATAACCGTCATTATTTGCGACGTAATACACGTTTTGATATGTGTAGTAGGTGGTATTGTGATGCTTAAAATGCCTGTAATTTCTTGGTAGCGTATTTATACGCAGGCCTCTAGGTGGCGTAACTACATGGTAGCCTCTTTTAGCTTTACGGTAGTAAAGGCCGTCGTTAAACGTAAACGAAATACCATTAAATCTAATCGATGCGCTATTGCGTGGTAAATGGTTCATAAATCGATTTTGTCTGTAAGCGACTGAATTATTATGGCTTGTTAAGTAGTTATATTTGCGCTGGTTGTAGCGGTATTGTTCACGCTTTTCCTGCTTGTACTTAGCAAGTTTACGTTTTTCTTGCTTACGGTCTTCTCGTTTTTCTTTTTTATGCTCAATACGCTGCTTTTTTTCATGGCGGCGTTCATCGCGTTTATATTCAACACGTTTGTCGTGGTCACGTTTAAAGCTTTTATCATTCTCTCGCTCGTTTTGTGCTCCAAGCGCAGAGCCTGATACTGCGCCAATGGCGAGCAGTGCAGGTAGTAAAAAAGTAAGTTTCATAGTATTGCCTCGTTTATGTTTTTACATAACTGGGTTCAATACTAGCGGTTCAAACTGAATGTTAACTGACATACAACAGCAAACGGAGCTATGCTTACAGCTTTTTACATTTTACTGACGGTTCTTGACATAATATCTAGTTTTTGACGATTTTTAAGGGGGGTTATTACGAGAGATATTTTAATAATACTGCTATTAAATTATATATTTGGACTTTTTTGTTGTGCTTAGAAAACGTTATTTCCGTGCATTTTTAGATGGGAAAATACCAATAATAGAGTTTAAATGGTGTAAAAAGCTAAGTTTGCGGCGCGTTGTTTATTGCCGCAAACATGACTTTATATTTTAAAGGGCGCATCTATCTTTTAATAAATTTAAGGCTAGGGTGATACGTTATGACATTAACTTTAATAAATGCTGTGTTATTAACGTTTCTTTTAACAACTTTAACTGGAACATACTTGATTACCTTAGTTTGGTTAATTTTTTTCAGTTCTCGTTTTAGCTGAACCTTTTTATATTCTTGCTTTGTATATCTATCATGTGGTGCTGCAAATGCAGAATTAGATAAAGTGCCAATAACTAATAGTGCAGGTAGTATAAATGTAAGTTTCATAATATTGCCTCGATTGTGGTTAACATGGCTAGTATTGACGTTTGAAACTGAATGCCAACTGCATGTAAGGGCAACTGTAGGGAGGCTTTACACCCTTTTACTTATCTTTACTATTCTTGACGCTAATACCAATCCGCAGTAATACTTAATCAATTTGAGGGATTAAATCTAACGCTAACTCTATTAAAAAATGACTGATATATGGCTGCATAAATGCAGAGGGTAGGGCAATGAAAGAGCAATTGTCGAGAACAACTAATAACAAAATTTTAGCTGTGTTATCAACACCGTTTTCTTACCTCAAAACAGGTAGCTTGATTAAGCTACCAGGTATAAAACCGTATCGGTTCTATACCAATTCCATATATCGTTTAGAGTCTAGGTTGGCTACTTTTGATAAAAAGGATAATCGCTATAACCGACTTCAGTACCGCCATACATAGTGGCTGCATCGGCCTCGTTAAACGTCCAATTATTCGCTATACGCTCTGGTAAATCAGGGTTAGCTATAAATGGGCGACCAAATGCAAATAAGTCACCGTAACCTTCACCTAAAATACGTACCGCTTTTTCTACTGTGTATTTACCAGCATAAATAATGCGACCTGAAAATTCAGCTCGTACTGCTTTATAAAATTCTTGTGGTAAATCAGGAGCATTTTCCCAATCAGCTTCCGCTATTGATAAGTAAGCAATGCCAGCTTGCTCAAGCACTTTAACGGCTTGTACATAAGTATGATGAGGGTTTGATTCAACAAGTCCTAAATACACTCGTGTTTCATCTGTGCTTTCAAATAAAGGAGCAAAGCGAACACCTAAACGATCGGAGCCTACAACGTCACTTACCGCTTCAACTATCTCTTTTAAAAAGCGCAGGCGATTACTAAGCGTTCCACCGTATTGATCGTCACGGTTATTAGTATGCTCAGAAATAAACTGATTAACTAAATACCCGTTAGCACAATGCAGCTCCACACCATCAAAGCCTGCTTCTAGAGCATTACGTGCAGCTTGCGCATACATGTTTACCAGTTCGCCAACTTCAGTTGTTGTTAGTGCACGAGGCTCACTTGGGTCAGCCAATGCGCCTTCACCAGGTGCGGTTTCAATAAATACTTTTACATTGTCAGCAATAATATCTGAAGGGCCAACCGGTTTACCTGAATTTGGTTGTAGTGTGGCGTGCGATACGCGCCCTACATGCCAAAGCTGAGCAAAAATAACACCGCCTTTAGCATGTACTGCATGTGTTACTTTTTTCCAGCCTTCAATTTGTGCTTGCGAGTGAATACCAGGTGTCCAAGCGTAGCCTTGGCCACGAGGTTCTATTTGCGTGCCTTCGGTAACCATAAAGCCAGCCGATGCGCGCTGTGCATAATACTCAGCCATTAATTCATTAGGAATATTGCCCGGTTGTGTACTACGAGAGCGAGTAAGAGGAGGCATCACAATACGGTTTTTAAGTGTAAAAGGGCCAAGCTCAATTGATGAGAATAAAGGGGCGGTATTAACTGATTCTGATTTCATTTTAAATTCTCTTATAAAGCAAATAAAGGCTTAAATAGTGGTTAAGCAACGTTGGCAGCATAGAGATTTAAAGATACAATTTGAAACAACACTTTTTTGTACAGCATACAATTATGAATGGTATTAGCCGGCTCGATATAAAACAGTTAAGAGTGCTCAGTAGCTTGTTAGAGCTGCAAAATCTGTCGCAAGTAGCTAAAAAAATGGGGTTAACGCAACAAGCCATTAGTGAGCAACTACGAAAGCTACGAGACTTATTTGACGATCGCTTGTTTATTCGACAGGGCAATAACATGGTTGCTACTCCTAAAGCGCAAGGACTCAAGACGCCAGTTAATCATATATTAAAGCAATTAGAGTCGTTACTAGAGCCCGAGCAGTTTAGTCCGAAAACCTATAAAGGCGTGTTTACCATAAGCGCAACCGACTACGCCACGCAGGCTTTACTACCGCAATTATTTAATATTACCCGTCGCGAAGCCCCCGGTTTAAAGCTGATAGTGCGCGACTTTGCATCCGATAACGTTAATCAACTTATAACGGCAGGCGAGCTTGATTTATTGATTAGCTTTCCTGAGTTTATACCCGACAATCTTTCTTATATTACTTTGTTTGAAGAGCAGCATTTGTGTATTTCTGGTGTTGGTAACAACACTTACATGGAGCCTTTGAGCTTGGCGCAATTTGCAAAGCATCCTCAGCTAGTGGTATCGCCATCGCGTGCTAATTTACGCGGGTCGCACGATCAGTGGTTTGAAAGCCAAGGGCTAAAACGTAATATTGTAATGTCGGTACCGAGCTTTTCAGCGGTGCCTGACATTTTACATACAACCGATATGCTAGCGTTTTACCCATCAAGATTATTACCAAATAGCAAAGTTAAACAGCTAAAAATAGAAGCTCTGCCTCCTACATTTAAAGTAATAGCCGCATGGCATCCACGTACTAACAACAGCCCAATTCATAAGTGGTTGATAGAGCAATTACAAAACCTATAACAGCAAACTTTAATACAAGTATTAATGTAAGTATTAAAGCAAATACTGTTACCATAATTAACAATAGTTATTAAAGATTGTCGTCAGCTAATTACAGTGTCCTACAATTGTGTTTTAAGTGCGGTAAAGGAATTATAAAGCTAAATGTTTAAGTTATTTTTTGGTGTTTTTTGTTCTCTACTTTGTTTTAGTACTTTTGCTAACACAGTAAAAGAAGATGTTGAAAAGATACTAAGTGGATATTTAACGAGTAGTCAAAGTCGTGGGCTTATGGATAAGTTAGAGCGCAATTTACCTTATTCTTCATCGCTCGATACTGCTCGCGTTAAAACTGTAAAGTGTTGGTTTTATGACCCCCAAAATGACAATAATTACATAGCATTAAATGATTTACTGACAGATGCTAATCAAGCAATCAAAAAAGCTGGCTCGCCTAAATTAAAACTCGATTTACAAACATGCCAAGCATTTCATTTATACCAACAAGGCAAAGTAAGTACAGCCACTTCAATGGCTAAAAATGTTATTAGTGCCACCTCTAAAAATCCAGAGCTTTATTATCAACATGCGACAGCTAACTTAATATTAGGGATAATTTTTCGTTCACAAGGTTCGTACCAGCAAGCTTTTTTGGCATTTCAACAAGCTTATAATACCTTTGAACAAGGCGACTTTTCTTACGATAAAGCGCTTATACTTAAAGAGATAGGGCTTATCCATGCCGATCTTCACAATTTTTCGCTCGCTGAAGAACAATTGCAAAGAGCAATTAATGAGCTGACAAATTATAATGAGCAAGAATGGTACATAGCCACAGATAGCCTAGCCCAAGCTTACGAAGCTCAAGGTAATTATCAAAAAGCGATAGTGTTGTACAGCAGTATACTCCCTGCCGTAACTAAGTATGAAGACGATGAAGGGAATGCTTACTTACTCTTTAAAATTGCACAAATAAATATTCAATTAAATGAGCTGCAAGAGGCTAAACAATACTTAAATAAAGCCAGGGATTTAACGCTAAATAGTGAGTGGATTAAATTTATTCAATCAATAACAACAGCTGAGTGGTTAATTAAAAAGGGTCGCCTAGATGAAGCGGAGCTTCTTTATTTAGATTTTGAACAAAATAGTTCTCAAGTATGGTCAGTCGACTCTTTAACTCGTTTTTTAGAATTTAAGCGTGAATTAGCAGTGCAAAAAAATAACTATCAGCAAGAAGCCTTAGCTCAAAGAGAGTTATTAAAAATCGCAGATAGAAAAGTGCAAGAAATTGCAGATAATACATTACTATCTCAACGTTTAGCGTTTGACTGGGAACAGCAAAAACGAGAAATAACAAGGCTGCAAGAGTCATCAGAGGTAAAAGAGCAGTTATTAAATTTAGCTGATGAAAAAGCATTTTGGCAAATCGCATCTTTGCTGTTTTCTATTGGGCTGATATTGATTTTAGCTTACATAACTTATAAACAAACTCAGCATAAACAGCGATTTAAAACACTTGCATTAAAAGACGAATTAACAGGTATCGCTAATCGTAGAGCAATATTTGCATTTAAATACAACGCGATTAAAAAAAGCGAGTTTTTAGGGAATGCGTGTTCACTCATTGTTATTGATATAGACCACTTTAAACAAGTAAACGATACATATGGACATGATATTGGTGATGAAGTTATTATTTCTACTGTTAAATTTATAGAAAAAAACATTCGTCAAACAGATTGTGCAGGTAGGGTTGGTGGAGAAGAATTTTTAGTTGTTTTACCTAATATTGCACTTAGTTTTGCGCATGAAGTTGCCCAGCGTATTCGCGAAAGTATTGAGAATGTTACTCATACCTCACTCCATATAAAATCAACAGTAAGTATTGGTGTAGTACAAGTTAAAGCGGGCGAAGCCCCAAAAGATGCATCCCGACGAGCTGATGAAAAATTATACGCAGCTAAAAATGCAGGCCGTAATAAAGTAATGGTTTAATAACTCAATAATTATTGAGTTATTAAACGGCTAGTAATTTATTATTGAAAAATATAGCAAGCTAATTCACCTAATACTCATATGTATTGAGAGTGTATATCCTTCTTCGATACCTTTCAAAAAGAAGCTCTGCCTCCTACCTTTAAAGTAATAGCGCATGGCACCCGCGTACTAATAACAGCCCTATTCATAAATGGCTGATAGAGCAGCTGCAAAATTTATAAAATCCTTAGAAATGCAACAAGATCTAAACGCTCTTGCTTAGTTAATTTTAATGGCTTTAGCAGTTTCGTCGTTTTAGGAAAATGAGGATCGTTTAATTGGTTTTTCCTAGGTTTAGGTCTTGCTCCACCATGGTTGTACATGTTTACTATACCTAGTAGGTCATCAAAAAGTCCATTGTGCATCCAAGGAAATGTTTGTGTTAAACCAAGTAGAGAAGGGGTTCTAAATAACCCTATATCACTTGGATTATTTGTAATATTAAACCGGCCTTTATCTTCAAAACTACGGCCGTAGTAATGAAGGCCAGTGCCATGAAATTGGTTGTCACTTAATAGCGCGCCATTATGGCAAGTCATACATTTTGCTTTGGTTCTAAATAAATGTAATCCGTTTAATTCACTATCTGATAAGCGTCTAACCGCTTTTTTTGGATTACTCTGAACCTCATTAATAAATGATTTAAAACGAGTATTAGGTGCAATGAGTGTTCGCTCAAAAGCTACGAGGGCTTCTGCCATTTGTGCCATGGAGAGCGTATTTGAATTAAAAGCACTTTTATTAAATGCCGTATAGCTTTTATCTTTATTGACTCGCATTAAAGCTTTTTGTGGATCTAAGTCCATTTCAATTGGGTTGCTAATGGGCATAAGTGCTTGTTGCTCAGCTGTTTTAGCGCGACCATCCCAAAAAAAACTTTGCCACTGATCTATACCAAAAATTGCAGGGGTATTGCGGGTGCCCACTTGATCATTTATACCGATTGCAGTGGCACGACCATCATGAAAACCCTTATCTCGTTCATGACAACTTGCGCAGCTTACGGTTTTATCGCGTGAAAGCTGTGTATCATGAAAAAGCTTATTGCCAAGTGCAACGTGCTCTGCCCGTGGAGTGGCTATTGGCAATAGCGAAAGAGGCTCAACTATACGCTCATCACTGGTTTGAATGGCAGGCCAATTTACTTGGCTCTTACTATACAAACCACGTAGCTCTGTGTTGCTGTATTGTTGAGCGTGCATACTAAGGGGGAGTAATAATGTTATTAAACCAAGTAGCTTAATCATATTTATAAGTTACTCCAAGCCAAAACATTCGACCAGGTTCAATGCCAGCGGCTCCTTCGTTTACATTGTAAGTACGGGCGTTTAAAAGGTTAGATACATCAGCGCGTATTTCTACGTTGTGTTTTTCACTAATTTTAGGATTATATCGTAAGCTTAAGCCGACCATAGTGCGGGCACGAATAACACGTTGCTCATAAACATCAACCAAAGTAGATGTAATAGGGCAACTAATACAGCTCTTGTCTAGCTCAACGCTTTCACTCGCGCCTGTGCTAACAGCTGTATCAAAGCTACCACTATAGGTAATGTTTAAGCCTGTACTAAGTGAATCAAGCCAGTCAACATTCCAACCCATAGCGCCGGTTACGGGAGTTCCAAAATTGGTGCGAATTTGAGATAACTGGTTAAGTGTAACAAGTTCACCTTCTTCTTTAGCATTAACGTAATAAACTAGCTCATCAAGAGGGGTGTTATTTGCGGTTGCATTGTAGCTGTCGTTTGACACTTTATTTTGCGCATATGAAGCATTTGCCCAGAATGAATGTGCTTTAAATTGTGCACTCCATGCAATCGAGTAACGCTCAGAGCTACCTGTACCGCTGTTTGTTATTTCAATATATTTGAAGCCATCTTCACTTGGCGTATCAGCAGTTGAGCGAGACAATTGTTGATGCTTTTTCCGTTTTACATACTTAAGTGAAAAGTTACCAATTTTTTCAAATGAGTGAGCTATACCAAAAGCTAACTCGTCATCAAAAGGTGTTTGCACATCGTTAAAACGATATTTAAATGCGCCAGTGTAATTAGAGGGTAACCAGCCTTGTAAGTAGCCGTTTTCGATAGGGCGGTATTCGTTATACGAAAAGTTTTGTTGCTCTTTTATTTTATAACCAATAATTCCTGAATCATAATAACGGTTTACGCCTGCGCTTATTATTGTACGTCCATCATTAAACACATCGTAACCAAGCGAAATACGCGGGGCTAAGTTATGATTTTTTAAAAAATCATCATAGTTATAGCGCATTCCTAAGTTAATATTTACATGACCAAGCGTTAAATGATCGGTGATATATAAAGCGCCACGGTTAAGTCCTACATTTATATATTCAGCAGGTGTAACTTTACGACCATTAAAATACTGTGCAGTACTTACAATGTTATCGCTATAAGCTGCAATATGTTCAGGGTTATTAAAATCAATACTCCCTCCCAATTGCTCGGTAAGTTGCTCTATAGAAATAGCAGATTCAAGCGATTGGCAATCAAGCGTGTAACCGCTGCAATTAAGTGGTGCACTGGCGCTTGACCAAATAATAGGAGAGTCGTATGTGTAACTATTTTGAAAACGTTCACGTTTCACTTCTTGGTGTATAAGCTCTATACCAGCTTTAATATTGTGCTCTACACTCAAAAATTTAAACGTATTAAAATCGAGAGTGTTTTTCCAACTCGTGGTCAATTGTGTGTTATCGAGCGCCCCATACCCACCTTGCTTGGAATAACGCGTATTAGATAATCCTTGGTCCGCAAATTCTCCCCATTGCTTTCCTTTTGCCTGCAACCAATTATAAAAGTGATCTTGGGACTCTCGACTGCTATCGCTTAAATTTACATTAAGGTTACTGTGCCATGTAGCAAAGCTTAAATTTTCTGTTAGCGATATTACGCCGCCCACTGCTCCACCTTCTAAGTGAAAGTTACTGTCTTTGGTATCAACAATAAAGTTATCAACTTCGTAAGGGGCGTACATTAAACTAATATCAAGCTGATCGACCCAGCCATTTTTGTATCCATATTTAACTAATGCATTAATATTTCGGCGACTTTGCGTTTTTGGTTGACCCAGTGAAAAATCACTAATGTCGCTGGTAAGGTAATTAACGCTTACCATAAGTCCGTGGCGTTCATTGAGTTGTTTATTGGCGCTCAATGAGTAACTTATTTTTTTAAACTCTGGGGCTTCTAGCGCTTCATCATCAACATTTCGTTGTCCAGACTCTTCATCAGCTTTAAGAAAATGGTATTCTCCCCAGCTACTTTGATTCCCACGCACACCAAAGCTAAAGCTGTCTTTTGCAAAAGCACTTTTGGTTTTAGCATCAACAATTCCACCTGAAAAACCACCAAATTCGGCTGGAATGTTATGGTCGTACACGGTTATTGATTCAACAATATCTGAATTTACATTCATGCTTTGCACACCGCCCGACACATCATTGCTGGTAGCTGTAACTCGTGTAGCACTGGCGGGATCAATACGGTTGTTGTAGTTCATGCCATCAATCGAAAACCCTGTTTGCCAAGGTTGCGCGCCAGAAATAGATATTTCGGGTGCGCTAATTTCAGCCAAGCTTTCAATACTAAAAGCGTCGTTACTGAGTTGTACTCCAGGGAGGAGGGCAATTAACTCATTTATATCCCCATTACCTTTAGCGGTCGAGGTTATAAAGTTACGGTCGAGGTATGAGCGACCAATTACTTCAGGCACTTCAATACCTATGTACTGACCTTTTACTTCTATGTGTTCTAAGGCTTCACAACGTTTTTTTTCTTCATTTTGTAAAGTACTGCATATGGGTTTTGACTGGTCGGTCTGCTCTTGCTCGTTCGCTGCATAAGCGTTTTGGGTAAGCAAAAGCAGACACGCTAAGGTGCTAGGTGTCTGCATTTAAATCTCTTAATTAATTACCAAGTGGAGTACTGTCTTCGCTATCAATAATGCCGTCATTGTCGGCATCTTGATCGGCTATTAAACCTGAGGCTGTTATGTCGTCTTCGCTTACATTTGGTAGGAAAAAGTTAGGAAGTCCGTCGTGATCGGTATCTACACTGGCAACTGCTTTTTCTCTAAAGTCATCACGGGCAGCTATTAAACTTGCCATTTCAGTATAAAGGTTGAGTTTATCTGCTGAGCCATTTACGCTATTTTCAATTAACGAAATTGCTTTAGCATTATCACCAAGAAGCACATGAGCAGAAACTAAGTCCATCATATTACTTTGTAATGCGGTGTCTGAAAGCGCAGTAATGCGTTCCTCTAAAGTATTAATTAACGTAGACGTTGGTGCTTTAAATCCTTGGTATTTAGCTTCATAGTCATTAATGTTTTGAGCATTAGCCCCCATAGATGACAACGCACTGTAAATAGTGAAATACCCAGTTTTAGGCGCTTCAATATCTAAAATATACTCTTTTAAAAGCTCAACTAGATCGGTTAATTGGTTGCTATCAAACTCTGAAATTAAAGGCGTAATTTCTTCAACCGATAAAGTAAATGTGTCTAATGCTTGTGTTGAATAACCCGCATCAATCATAAAACCAAGTGTTTCTAAGCGGTTCTCAAAGCGATCTTCAGGGGTTTCTAGTTCTGATATATGGTTAAGTAATTGCGTATATATAGCTGGGATACCATCTGTTGAGCCAGATCGAGTTAGCGTCATTATTACATTGCTATGAACTGAAATTTGGCTGCTAGATGAGAGTGTTTGTAGCTCACCGCTTTGTAGTTTTTCGAGCATAGTAATGCACTTTTCAGCTTGAACTTTTTCATCCATACCAACGCGACCGCTTATTTCAACAAAAGCAGAGCAGCCTCTAAAACCAGTAAGATACGTTGCATAACTCTCGGCTTGTATGTACTCATCTGAAATAAGTAAGTCACCGGCATAATTCATTACTTGTTGAGCTAAATCATTTCGATTAAATTGGCTCAAAATAAGTGCAGTACCAGGTAAGTTTGTAGTATCGGTTAACCCCTGAAATAGCACGTTATATTCATCTTTATCTTTAAAAGGTTGAGCAACTTCATCGAGTACTGTTGTGGCATCTTCGCCTGCTAATAAACGCTGCGCCACAATAAATGAAACCATTGAGCGTTGTGAAAATGATTGCTCCCACTCAGATGTAATTAGTTCATATGCAGGGTTTTGAGTTGTGTCGTACAGCGCCTCGATAAGTGTAGCCAAATTACTTAGTGCATACGGGTAGTAGCTAAGAGTTGCTTGTGAATAAGGTGAGGCAGCATAATTATAATTACTATCGAAATTAGTAATACCATAAAGAGCGAGTGCTTTATTAGTATATTCACGTGCAAGTTCTAACTGATTAGTTTGTAATAAAAACTCTGCCGACCATGCTAAATATAATATACGAGAGCGGTGAGTTGGCTCTCCTTTATAATCACCATTTTTTGCTATTACGTAGCCTGTTTTATTACTTAATTGAGCGAACGATTTAGCGAATAACTTTGCAGTTTCTAAGTTTTCAGCAGTGGGTGTCGCTGCATATGATTCAAGAGTTGAGCTTGCAGCACTTGAAAATGCAGTAATAAAGTACCCAAATGTAGTTGTAAACTCATCCTGTGCTGCGTTTAATGCATAGCCTTCAATTTGTTCAATTAAGCTAGTTGCTTGCGACAGTTGTAATGCATCTAAATAGTCTCGTGTAATAGTTAACAACCAAGATGCATCATTTCTGTCTATATTATCCAATCCTTTTTCAGCAAGGTATTGGTTATAAGATGTTAAAGCTAGCTCTCTATATTCTATAGCTTGCTCAGAGCGATTAATCGTATCCAGTGCACTGGCTACTTTTAAAAGCCCATCGGCATAGGCTGTTTGTTCATTAATCAGCGCTAAATACTCTTGTGCGGTAGTTAAAAAACCAGCGCGCGCATAAGCTGTAGCTTGAGTTTGATAAATACTATAACGAGATAGTTCATCGTTAATATTTTCTGTTATTAAATCGGCTTGTTTTAAATGAGACTTATCTGAGCTGTAGTAGTAGTTACGTTTGTCTTCATTTGTTACATAAGAGGGGCTAAGTGAAATAGTCGCAGTTAATGGCTCACTTATAATGCCGTCGGTATAACTAACGGTAAATTCATCATTTTGCGTAGTGAGTGTTTGTGCCTCATAGCTAAATTCACCAGTTTCACTATTTATAGATATTACACCACTACTTGGCGGTGTAAGTAGCGTAATGCTCACTGCATCACCATCAACATCACTAGTATTTATTTTACCTACACTTGTTGTTGAGGTAGTAAATGTAACATTAGTTGTTGAAATAGTAGGTTCATCATTAATGTTTTCAATAATAAAACGTACAACAACATCAGCGCTTAAACTGCCGTCACTTGCTGAAATAGTCGTGCTATCTTCACCAAAAAAATCAGCGTGTGGTGTGTAAGTAAATTCACCGTTAGCCTCTAATGTAATAATGCCGTTACTTGGCGATTGCGCCAAAGTATAACTAAGCGGGTCGTCGTCAGTGGCTGAAACCTGTCCTGAAAAAGCGGTATCTTCGTTAAGCGTAAAACTTAAATTTGATTGGGTAAATAATGGTGCACTGTTGCCCGAGCCGCTTCCACAACCTGCTAAAGCGAGTGCGCATAAAATAGGGGTAAATTTAATAAGTCTGTTCATTATTGTTAATATTAGAAGTTAATAATGTTGCGAATGATAACGCATATCAATTGTGTTTCACAGTTCGAAGTCGGTATTTATGTTAAAAATAAGAATGTTACCTTTAACTAATCAAGGGTTTAAAAAACAAAGAGACGTTAAAGTAGAAAGGTGTATAGCTAATGTAAATATTTTAAGTTCAGCTAAAAAGTACTCATATACTTAACTAATGAAAGCTTTTCTCATTATTAAATGTAGGAGCTGAACAAAATTACCACCTATAAAATAGCTTAAAATATGAGTTTGCATCGACTTAGTATTTTTAATAAATTTATTAATCAAAATTAAATAGGTTAATGCCATTTAACCTCTCCTTAACCCTCGACCGAATAAGCTATGTGCAATGGTATGAATTAGGCATAGTTAAATGGTTTATTTTAAAAAGCACTCAACCGGTTTGTTACTTGCACTTAGTTGCACGCTTGCTGCATGCAGTAGTCAGCCAAGCTATCAAGGTAATAGTACTGAGCAGTCGCTAAAGCAACATGCAAACTGGCAGTACACACAAAGTAACGCACAGCAAGTAAATTACATTACCGATTTGGTGGATATTGAAGGGCTTGATTCGCTTATTGAGCAAGCTGTTACTAATAATCCATCGTTTAATCAAGTGCATGTTGCATTAAAACTAGCTTATGCGCAGCGTGATGTAACCGCTGCAAGTCAGTGGTTTAGTGTAGATGCAGGATTTGACGCGCAGCGCAGTAAAACCGAAGGCACGCAATATAGCTCATCAGTAGGTATAAGTTGGGAAGCCGATATATGGCAAAAAATTGCTGACAACGTAGCCGCGCAAGATATGACTATTGCCAGTAACCAAGCTACTTATCAAGGTGCTAAAGACACATTAGTAGCGAGTGTTATTCGTACTTATTTAAATATTATTTTGCAGCAAAATTTACTCGATATAGAGCAACAACGTTTAGTTGTTTTACAAAATAATGAGCAAAGTATTGTAGAGCGCTACCAATATGGGTTAGGTGATT
Source organism: Pseudoalteromonas sp. NZS100_1 (assembly GCF_015864285.1). NCBI lineage: Bacteria > Pseudomonadati > Pseudomonadota > Gammaproteobacteria > Alteromonadales > Pseudoalteromonadaceae > Pseudoalteromonas > Pseudoalteromonas sp. NZS100_1. The sequence continues at coordinate 20,790 of NZ_JADYXN010000023.1, read as the reverse complement.
TAGAAGCGCTTGATACCGCCCGTACTAGCACGGCATCTACTCGCGCAACCATTGCCGATTACGAAGAAAAAATAGCAAAAGCAAAGCGTGCTTTAATGCTAATTGTAGGCACTGATAAACTTCAAAACCTGCCAAGTACATTAACACTGCCAAGCGTTATTGAGCCATTAAGTACATTACCAGAGCAAGATTTGGCACGCCGACCTGACTTACAAAGTGCCTATTACAACATTCAGGCAAAGCATTACTTGGTTGATGTATCGTACAAAGAGCTACTACCGAGTATTTCGCTTTCGGCATCACTGAGTGATTTAGCAAGCACGCCAAGCCAAGCATTATTAACTAGCCCTGTGTGGAGTTTATTGGGTAGTTTAAGTGCCCCTTTATTTGAAGGTGGAGCACTGCGTGCGCAAGTTGATATTGCAAAATTAAATGCCGAGCAAGCGTTTTGGGAATACCAAGATACGCTACTAAGTGCGGTAAACGAAGTTGAAAATGCACTCGGGCAGGAGCAATCATTAACTGAGCAACAACTGCAAATTAGCAATGCACTTGCCAGCGCTCAACGCAGCTTTAGTAACTATCAAAGTAAGTATCAACAAGGTTTGGTTGATATTTTAGATTTGCTAACAGTGCAACAAAAAGTATACGACCTGCAAGCTCAGCTTAGCCAAATAAACTACACCATTTTAACTAACCGCATAGATTTAGGCCTCGCTTTGGGCCTTGGAGTATCGTCATGAAAATTTCGCCAACACCGGTTGTTGTAACGCTTGTTGCTATTGTTTGTATAGGACTTGCTATTATGTATAACGGTCAAAAAATGGCTGAACAAGCAAATAGCCCACAACCTGCCGCTATTAAAGCTATTGCCCCAAATGTATCGGTAATTAATGCAGCTCCGAGCACTTATCAGGCTTATGTTAGTGGGCATGGTGAAGCTAAAGCGCATTGGTCACTTAGCTTAAAAGCGCAAGTTAAAGGCGAAGTAACCAGTATGAGCGAGCAATTTGCGACCGGTAACTTAATAACTAAAGGGCCAGTGCTTGCAAAAATTGATGACACCGAATACTTACAGGCCCTAGCTAGCGCAAAAGCAACATTGGCTGATGCAAAACTAGCACTGCAAGAAGAACAAGATTTAGGTGAGCAGGCAAAACGTGAATGGGATCGCTCAGGCGTTACGCAAGCACCAAGCTCGCCGCTTGTATTTAGAACGCTGCAATTAGAAGCCGCGCAAGCTACGCTCGATAAAGCACAATATGCACTTAAAACCGCACTGCGTGATGTAAATAACACCCAGTTAAGTGCACCATTTGACGCTGTTATTTTATCGCGCGATATAGATTTAGGTACTTATGTAGGTATTGGCGATACGCTTGCCACGCTAAACAGTACCGACAAAATAGAAATAACCGTGCCGCTTTCATTAAGCCAGTGGCAAAACCTAGCAAATAATAAATCAGGCGAGGTTATTTTAACTGATGTAACCACCAATACTAAATGGAATGGTTACATTGCACGTTTTGAGCAACACCTTGATGACAGTTCGCGTCAACGCAGTGTAATTGTTGCCTTAGATAAACCGTTTGAGCAAGCAACGCCGTTACTGCCTGGCACATTTTTAGCGGTAGAAATTGCCGGTAAGCAGTTAAGTAACGTAATAAAACTACCTGCTTCTGCGGTATCTCAAGATGGTTCAATTTGGTACGTAAATGATCAAAACAACTTAGTAAGCATACAAGCCAATAAAGTATTTGAGCGTGGTGATTACGTATATATTTCGCCAGTTGCAGAGCAAAGTGCTTTAAAAGTAGTAACGCGCCCATTAGTAAGTTACCTAAGCGATATGAAAGTAAATCCAATTGTTGAGGAGATACAATAATGAGCCCTTATCAAGCACCTCAATCACCCAGTAATAATAACCCGCTGCACGGTATTATTAACTGGTTTGCAAATAACTCTGTTGCCGCTAACTTATTGTTAGTTAGTGTGATTGTAATGGGGGTTATGTCGCTTTCGACTTTACGTAAAGAGGCATTTCCGAGTTTAGAGCCGGATATTATTTCGGTGTCGGTGGTTTACGACAGTGGCGATGCATTGCAAGCCGAAGAAGGAATAGCGTTAAAAATTGAAGAAGCGCTCGAAACCGTATCAGGTATTAAACGTATTACCTCTACATCCGATGCTAGCGGCAGCCATGTAAGCATTGAAAAAAGTACTGATTACTCACTCGATGAGTTACTTGTTGACGTTAAAAACCAAGTTGACGCTATTAATAACTTTCCGGCAGATGCTGAGCAACCTGTTATTGATAAAGCCCGTAGGCAAGATCATGCATTAACGCTGCAACTTTTTGGGGATGCCGATCGCCATACATTACAAAACCTGGGCGAAAAACTTAAAGCCGATTTATTAGCGCAATCAGGTATTAGCGACGTAGCGCAGTCGGGTGTGATTGACCCGATGATGTCCATAGAAATCGACGAAGGTAAACTCCAAGCCTATGGCTTAACTATTAGCGATATAAGCGAGGTCATTAATAATGAGTCATCAAGCCCGCTTTCGACTAGTTTACGCGATAGTAGTAAAATTATACGCTTAAAAGCCGCTGACCAAGCTTACTGGCAGCGCGACTTTGCCAATATTGTATTGCTAACAACCGCATCAGGCACACAAATTAAGTTAGGCGATGTAGCAACCGTTACCGACTCATTTGCCGAAGATAGCAACTCATTAAGCCGTTATAACCAACAAAATGCCGTAGGCGTTGAAATTTTAATGGGCGATAACAGCGATATAACTACCATTGTTGAGCAAGCTAATAGCGTAATAGATAAATGGCACGAAAGCGGTTTATTACCTCAAAACGTAGAGCTTGAAAGCTGGCACGACAAAAGCACCATGATCACCGATCGTTTATCGCTACTTACTAAAAATGCCGTGACCGGTATTATTATGGTGTTTGTAATACTTGCCATATTTTTAAACGTACGCGTAGCGCTGTGGGTGGCTGGTGGCTTGCCGTTTGTATTTTTTGGTACGCTTTATTTTATGACCGATGGCTACACCGCACTGACCATAAACGAAATGACCACCTTTGGCTTTATTATGGCGCTGGGTATAGTGGTAGACGATGCCGTTGTTGTAGGCGAGAGTATTTACACCACACGTAAAAAACATGGCGATACATTAAATAATACAGTTTTAGGCACCATGAAGGTTGCTGTGCCAACAATATTTGGGGTGTTAACCACGGTGGCTGCGTTTGTGGCGCTTTCGAATGTATCAGGTAACTTAGGTAAAATTTACTCTCAATTTGCTACCGTAGTAACTATTTGTTTACTGCTTTCAGTTGTTGAATCAAAACTTATTTTACCATCGCATTTAGCCCACATTAGTACTAAACGCCAAGTTAAAAAAGGCTTAGGGGGTCTGTGGTCAAAAATACAACATGGTGCTGATAGTGGCTTAAGCTGGTTTAGCAAAAACATTTACTGCAAGGTTATTGAATTTTCACTGCGCTTTAGATACGCCGTAGTGGCTGCGTTTATCGCCTTTTTTATACTGGTTATTGGCATGCCAATGACAGGCACAGTTAAAGTTGGTTTTTTCCCAAGTATTGCAGGCGACACCGTAACAGCCAATTTAGTTATGCAAAACGACGCAGCCTATGGGCAAACAAACACAAATTTACTAACGCTAGAGCAAAGTGCATTACAAGCTGAGCAAAACTTAATGACTAAGTTGAGCTCTGACAAAAGCGAAATAACCAGCCTTCAAGTTGTTAGCAGTAGCGACACCAGCGGTGAAGTAAGTGTTGAGCTATTAAACGAAGGCGCTTTTACAGCAAGCGAATTTGCTCAAGAGTGGCAGCGCGTAGCAGGTAGCCTTGAGGGCAGTAAAAAATTACAAATATTAGCCACGCGTAAAATGGTCGATAACTTTAAAGTTGAGCTTAAAGCGTGGGACGACGAAACCGTAATGGCGGCGGGCGCACTATTTAAGGAGCGCTTACAAAATACCGCAGGCGTTAACGGAATAGACGACAACTTAAACCCAGGTCAGCCACAGCTTAAATTTACCCTAAATGCACAAGGGCGTGCACTTGGAATGGATACAGCCAGTTTATCAAAGCAAGTACTGCAAGCCTTTGGTGGTGCAGTTGTACAACGCTACCAACGTAATAAAGACGAAGTTAAAGTACGTGTACGCTACCCAGAAGATGCTCGTAAAACACCTGCCGATATAATGCAGTCGCGTATTCGCCTGCCTGATGGCACCGTTGTACCGCTAGTTAACGTAGCCACAATTAGCAGTGAATATCAGCAAGATGAAATAACCCGCATTGATGGACTACGTGCAATTTATTTAAGCGCCCAAGTAGATAAAAACGTGATTGCTCCAAACGAGTTAGTTGCTAATTTAAAGCGCGACTTAATTCCAGAGTTAACACAGCAATTTCCTAATTTAAGTGTGTATTTTGCAGGAGAGGCAGAACAACAAAGCGAAACCACCAGTTCAATGAGCACTATGTTTGTAGCTGCTTTATTAGTGATTTACGTGCTGCTGGCTATTCCGCTTAAATCGTACATTCAACCTGTACTAATCATGGTGGCAATTCCGTTTGGTATTGTGGGCGCTATTTTAGGGCATTGGTGGAACGACTTAACCATTAGTATATTGTCGTTAAATGGTATTTTGGCGCTCAGTGGGGTAGTTGTAAACGACAGCCTATTACTTGTTTCGCGCTTTAACGAACTAGTAAAAGAGGAGGGCATGAGCACGCACGATGCCATAGTTGAGTCGTGTACGAGTCGTTTGCGTGCGGTATTACTTACCTCAATTACAACTTACGCAGGCTTAGTGCCGCTACTTAGCGAAACCTCAATGCAGGCACAGTTTTTAATCCCTGCTGCGGCATCACTTGGCTACGGTATTTTGTTTGCCACGGTTATTACCTTAATACTTATACCGGCATTATTGATGATTCAAACCGATGCTAAACGCGGTATTGATGCTGTGCTAAAATCGCTAGGTGCTAAAAATAAAACGCAGGAAACAGCCTCTTAATGATAAACGTACTACTGGTTGAAGACGACATAGACTTGGCAACCACCATTGTTGATTATCTCGAAATTGAGTCAATAGAGTGTGACCATGCAAGCAATGGTGTAATGGGTTTAAATTTAATAGAACGTAATCAATATCAAATGATTATATTAGATGTAAACATGCCCAAAATGGACGGTTTAACCATGTGTAAAACATTGCGTGAGCAAGGCATTGATATACCAGTATTAATGCTGACAGCGCGCGATAGCCTCGACAATAAGCTTGAGGGGTTTGCAGCCGGTAGTGACGACTATTTAGTAAAACCATTTGCTATGAAAGAGCTAGTAGCGCGCGTTAAAGTATTAGCAAAACGCAAAAGTGGTGAAGCAAAACGCCTTACATTTGCTAATTTAACACTTGATTTAACCGCGCATACGGCAACAGTCGAAGCAGGTAACTTAAAGCTATCTCCTATTACTTTTAAGTTATTAGAATTACTTATTAGGGAGCAACAAAAGCCAGTTACCCGACACGCAATTATGCAAGCCATTTGGGGAGAAGAGCAGCCCGACAGTAACAGCCTAAAAGTACATATTTACCATTTACGAAAACAGTTAGAGCAAGCTAATTGCCAAGCGGTACTTGAGACAATTCCCAGTGTAGGGTTTGTATTAAAACTAAAAAATGAGACACATGCATGAAAATAAGACCTAGTTTAAGGTTGTACTTTTTTGTCAGCATGGTGCTTTTAAGTTCGTTAATGGCTATTGGTTTTTCGTTTTTAAGTGTTAGCTATTTTACCGATGGTTTAGACAAAGGCTTGAATGGCGTAATGCATGCACTTTCGCAATCGGCTGAGGTTAAAAACGGGCAACCGAAAGAAATGATTGGCTTTAATATAGCAAGTCGTTGGGAGGATGTGCCAAATGAGATTAAGAAACGTTTTATAAAGCCTACAGAGCGAGGTATATTGCAAAAAAGCCAAGAAAAAACAGCGTTTTTTTCTATGCCAAAAGACTTATATTTTGTTGTATATTTTGAAAACCCTGCTGGTGAAGCTCGTTATGTATCACGTATTATGCTTGAGGAAAACCGCCTTCCAAAAAAAGGAACACCCGAAAAACCAATACAAAGGTTATTATGGATAGCGTTAACGGGGATAACAGCAATAGCACTGTTTACCTTCTTTTTGTTTATGGTAATGAAAAAGATAGCAAAACCGGTAGAGTCCCTGCGGGGTTGGGCAAAGTCGTTAAATCAAACAAACTTACAACACACACCGCCCGATTTTACCTATAACGAACTAAATACCTTGGCAACGTTAATACGCAGCAGCTTGCTTTCGGTATACGAAAGTGTAGAGCGTGAACAACGCTTTTTAAGTTATGCGAGCCACGAGTTACGTACGCCAATTTCGGTTATTCGCAGCAATGTTGAATTACTTAACCGCTTAAGCGAAAAAGCCCCTTTAAGTGACAAACAGCAACTTACACTGCAGCGAATTGAGCGCGCCGGTTTAACCATGAGCGATTTAACTGAGACGTTATTGTGGCTTAGCAGAAATGACGACCAGCAAAGTTCACCAGAGCCTGTAAACCTAGCCGTTAAAATAACAACCTTGGGTAACGAACTCGATTACTTACTCAATTCAAAACAAGTTGATGTACTTATAAATACCGATAACCACAGTACGACTATTAGTACCGAAGCTACCGCATGCCACATAGTACTTACAAATTTAATACGTAATGCGTATCAGCATACGCAACAAGGGCAAGTGCGAATTACTCAGCAGGGTAGCCGTGTGATTATAGTAAATAGCAGCGAACAAACTGATACGTCACACGTTACTAATAGCGCAAATAAGACTACCAATATTGGCTACGGTTTAGGATTAGAGTTAAGCGAAAAAATAATAAAACGACACGGTTGGGTATACGAGGTAAACGACATGCCTGGGAGTTATGAAGTGGTGGTCGATTTTAGTTAATACGCTTTTTTTAATACTTAACCTGAACTCTGGTTAAGAGATTTACTAACATATTGAATCATAGTGATATTTAAATTTATTTTCTCTAGCTAGAGATTTTCAGTGAAAACAAGGCGAATTTACGCGTCAACAGTTGGGTAATGTGGGTTTATTATTCATCTTTTAAGGTTTTTAGGGGTAAAGTTTGCGGTTGGCGTTGGTGGGCAGGGTAAATTAACCAAAGTTAAGATTAAACTAAATAGAATTATTTAAAATTCGATTTATAAATATTTGTTAAAACTATATAGTAGATAAATGAGCGTTGGATCGTCAGTAATTTTCGGGGTTAACGCACTATTAATTGTTAGCTTTTCAAGGAGATTTTTGTGTCTAAAAATATAAAGAGAACAGAAGTAGACAATACCAGAACAGCGGGAAGTGCTGTTGGTGGCGCTATCCTAGGAGCTTCTTTAGGAGGACCTTTTGGGGCGCTGATAGGTGGAGTTGTCGGCGCATACCTGGGAGAGTCTGTTAATGACTCTAAGAAAGGGGGATCGCAGGTGAAAACGCCTCCACATCGAAGCATACCACCTAACAATAAAGGTGATAGCCGTGGATAAAGTTGTATTAATACCTTCTGCTGCTCTCGGACTAATTTTAATTATATGGTACTCGATACGCTGTTGGCGTTCTGGGTCAGACTTTAATCATGCAGTAATGATTAATATTGTATTCCAATCAAGCGGAATCGTATGCGGAGCATTTTTGATTACAAGCATTTTTATTCCTGAGATCAAGGAACTCATGTCTGGAATCGATATTTATATTTTTGTAAGTGGACTTGCCGTATTTGCGGTCTCATTACAAGGCTATCATCGTGATGCTATTTGCCCATCAACAAATGATTCTGAGGAAGTTAAGGCGAACGATTCTTCAAATGAGCCCGGATCGGCAACATTGGGATAACCAGCGATTGACGTTCTCCCAACGTCCGCATCTGGCACCGAACAGTCCGTCGGCTCTATAGCGATTTTGTTTTGCTAATTATCTATTTATTTGTCTGTGCCCCATACCTGTTTTCGCTCACATATACATCACTTCAAGTAAACTAGCTATTGACTGCAATTCAACTTTCTCTAACTATGAGTATAGTTAATTATTTTATGGGGTTTTTTGCTAAAAAAACGCCTTTCAAACTGGTTGTGATATGAACAGTACACCAGTAATTGTTTTTGGGAGATATTCATGAATGTTGAAGATTTAGTAAGTATTTTAAGTCAAGTTCAGTATAAACAATCCCTTGATTGGTATGTTTATCTATTAGTAGTTATATCATCAGGATTAGGAGCATTCTTCATTTCCTATTTTAAGGAAAAAGGAAAAAATTATGCTACTAAAGATGACTTCAAAAAATTACAAGAATCACTTAGTGAAAGTACAAAGTTAGTTGAGAGTATTAAATCTGAATTTAGTGAAAAAACATGGATTAAGCAGCAGTTATTTCCAACCAAACAAGAAATTACTAGATTAACCACCAAGGTTATCTATGAATTTCAAGAGTTAATGCAATCACGAGTACAAAAACAAATTGCATACCATTACATTGAATATGAGCACTGCGGACTTTCTGGGGGGGGGTATAATATACCCTATAATGCTGACCCCAAATACCATGAAGAAGCGGAGAGGTTAGAAAATGAATATTGGGAATCTGCAACCAAAGAAATTGAGTTAGAAAGAGAAAGATACAATAAAAAGTACATGTCAGGTGAGTATAAAGAAAAAGAAAAATCGCTGTCTAAATCGATTTTAATTTCTATTGATGCAGTTTTGAATCTAATAAGTATAAATAAAGCAATCTTAAGTGAGGGTACAATTAATTTAAGTGTGTTTTTAAATAGAATGAAAACAATACTTACCGATAATCCTATGATGGGTGACACATATAAATATGAGCTTCAAGAGATGTCAAGTGACGAACGTTCAGAATACTACATAGACGAAAGCAAAAAGTTGCTCTCTGAAATTAATGACCAATATACCAATATTATCCAGTTAACAAAGGATGAGTTAGACCTAACGTAAAACTAATTATAGTCAAAGTACTCTAAATTAGTTACACCCTCATTTTTGTCCAAAAGAGTGTTAGCGTGGCCATCCGCTGATAGCACATAGCAGTGAACTAAACTTGGCAGTATTTTATGAGATTGGCTTTTTAAAGTCTGTATTTAATAACTTTATACCATTATAAGCTTCAATATTATGCCAAGTTACACTTCACTTGTGTCGTTGTAGCTCAGTGAAATCGAATGTGGCTTTGCCAACTTATGCTTCAAACAATAATATTGCCTCAAGAGGGGGGATATTCCAGAAAACTGATTGATTTAGAATAAAAAGCCATTATAAAAATGGCTTTAGTTAGGTTGGTTGGGTTTATCTTTGTGTTAGTTGTTGGTTTATTTCTTCAAAGATACTCGCGTCGTCTATAGTTGAAGGTATTTGTAGCTCTTCGCCATCAACTAGTTGACGTAAATTTTTACGCAGTATTTTACCCGAGCGTGTTTTGGGCAACCTATCTACGCTAACTATATTTTTAAGGCACGCAATAGCGCCAATCTGATTACGAACACTTAAAACAAGCGCTTGTTCTACGTCGGTACTTGAGCCCATAAAATCATTTTTAAGCACGATCATTCCCATAGGAAGCTGCCCTTTTAGAGGATCGTTCACACCAAAAACAGCGCATTCGGCAACAGCAGGGTGCGCGGCTACTATCTCTTCCATTTCGCCGGTAGAAAGCCTATGTCCTGCTACATTTATAACGTCGTCGGTTCTGCCCATAATAAATAGGTAGCCGTCTTCATCAATATAACCGCCATCTCCAGATAAATAATAACCCTCGTATTCATTTAGGTAGCTTGCTTTAAAGCGCGCTTTATCTTGCCAAATTGTTGGTAGGCAACCCGGTGGAAGTGGCAGTTTAATTACCACGGCGCCTTGCTCGTTAGCTGCGCATTCATTGCCATCCATATCTAATATTCGCACGTCAAAACCTGGAGTAGGCACGGTAGAGCTGCCAGGTTTTGTTGCTAAGTACTCAAGCCCTACAGGGTTACACGCAATAGCCCAGCCAGTTTCGGTTTGCCACCAATGATCGAGCACTGGCAGTTTGGTTTTTTCTTTAAGCCACTCGTAAGTGGGAGGGTCTAACCGCTCGCCGGCTAAAAACAAACGTTTTAAGCTAGAGGTATCGTATTGATTAAAACCATCGGCATTTGGGTCTTCTTTTTTAATTGCTCTAAAGGCGGTGGGGGCACTAAATAATGCATTTACTTTATACTCTTCAACCACGCGCCAAAATGCACTAGCATCGGGCGTTTTTACGGGCTTTCCTTCATATAATACGGTAGCGCAGCGATACATTAGCGGCGCGTAAACTATATAAGAATGCCCAACTACCCAACCAATGTCAGACGCTGCCCAAAATACGTCGCCGGGCTTCATACCATAAACGGTTGCCATGCTGTATTGCATTGCCACTGCATGACCGCCATTTTCGCGCACTACGCCTTTGGGTGTACCCGTTGTGCCTGAGGTATATAAAATATAAAGCGGATCATCTCCATTTACAGGCACCGGATCTGCGATTGCAGCTGTTTGCATTGCCTGAGTCCAATCTATATCTCGTTTAGGCTTAAGACTGGCGGTTACTTGTGGGCGCTGATAAATAACGCAGTGTTCTACTTTGTGCGAAGCTAAGTCTATTGCGTTATCAATAAGTGGTTTGTATTCAATAACGCTGTTTACTTCAACACCGCATGAGGCGCTAAGTATAAGTTTGGGCTTGGCATCATCAATGCGTACAGCCAATTCGTGTGCAGCAAACCCACCAAATACCACCGAATGAATAGCACCAAGGCGAGCACACGCCAACATACCAATAACCGCTTGTGGGATCATTGGCATATAAATAACAACGCGGTCGCCTTTTGTAACACCTAACGATTGTATTACGCCTGCAAATTTAGCAACTTCTTGTTGTAGTTGTGAGTAGCTATAAGTTTGCTTTGTATTAGTGACTGGAGAGTCGTAAATCAGTGCAGTTTGCTTGCCAAATCCGGCAATAACGTGTTGGTCTAGCGCTAAAAAACTGGTGTTTAATTGCCCGTCGCTAAACCAATGATAAAGCCCGTCGTCGTCTTGTGTGTATGCTTTTGTGGGGGTTTTATACCACGGAATATTTTTACTTTGTTCGAGCCAAAATTGGGCTGGGTTTTGCTTAAAGGCATTATATTGCTGTTTATATTTGCCTGACATGTAAGGCTCCTAAAGCTAAATTTGTGTGTGAGAGACCTTACAAAATGTAGGCTTTTTTTAGCAAGCAAGCTATTCGACCTTGGTCGGTTAAAAGTTAATCAACACACTGGTTTTAAAAATACAAAATTGACAATACAAAGCGTGTGGTTCAGCATGGCGGGCAGTAAAAATAAGAGAAAATACGATATGAGTAACGTAGTAAGAGTTGGTGTGGCGGTTATCATAAAGCATCAAAACACAATTTTACTAGGTGAGCGCATTGGCGCGCATGGTGCTAATACATGGGCAACACCTGGTGGACATTTAGAGTTTGGTGAAAGTGTTGAGCAATGTGCAATACGAGAAGTGTTTGAAGAAACAGGTTTAAAGGTAAGTAAAATTACTAAGCTTGATTTTACCAATGATATTTTTACAGCAGAAAACAAACACTATATTACGCTGTATGTAAAAGCTGATTTTGAAGGCGGAGAGCCTGAGCTTAAAGAGCCTAATAAATGTTTAAAGTGGCGCTGGTGCGATATTAATAATCTACCAACGCCATTGTTTACATCACTAAAAAATTACTTATCTGAAGCTGTTTAGCCTAATAAGTTATTTTGTTGGCGGTGTCGCTGGGCTTAACTCCAGTTTACTAAAGCTTACTTGAGCGTAATCGCCATTTTGTTTATCTGTAGTCCAATCGCCAGTACCTAAACAACCTGGGTACCAAATACCTTTGGCGCTTTTAGTACTACATTGGTTATAAGCGCCGGCTTTAAAGTAATGCCAATCTGCAGCGTAACCATGTGGATGATCTTTTTCGTCCACTTTGCCATAAGCATCTACGTTATTACCTAAGTTAATAGAGTAGTTAACGTCTTCTTTCCCTTGTGCGCTAAATGTAAGGTGCATAACGTTTTTATACACATTTACCGTGTAGCTAAATTCTTCACCTAGTGCAATACCGGCACTGCCTGGCTCGTTAGGATTTTCCCATGTATTACCCCAAACTGGGTAAGTAATGTCTGTACGATCAGGATTGGTTTTAGGTAAATTACGTTCGTAGTTCCAAAAAACTGAGCCTGTTTTGTGCCCTGGCCATTTTTTGTAATATATTTTAAGTGGCTCATTACCCCAACCAAATCCAAGTTTAGTATCAATAAGTGCCTGATCTTTACCTGCGTGAATTTGCCCTACAACAACCGAGTAAGCGGCTTTTTTATCAGGGTCGGTAGCGCGTAGCGCAACATGATCTACTTTTAACGTTGCCTCCATTTTTCCACCAACAGAACCAAATCGGTCAGATAGCGGGTGAACAGCTAAAGCAAAATTGTTTTTAGAATGTTTAGTTTTAATTTTAGTATTTGATCCACGGATCATCTGTCTAAGTTCACTACGGGTATTAGTAGAGTTAGCACTTGTAAGCGCTTTATTAGGGGAGGTAAATACCATGTAGCCTTTTTCATCAAGGTAGAAAAAATCAGGGTGTGCGTAAGTCTGAATTTCTTCTACATCTATTTCATCAATTTTACCGTCGTTGTTTAAATCGACTGGTACATTTATTTTCCAGTGAGATAAATCAAACTTTGTTGCAGGTACCGGCGCATCGCTTTGCTGATTAGTGCTTTGGGTACTTGAACAAGCGGTAAAAAGTAAAGGGGTGATGACGGCTAAAGCCGTAAGTTTAAATGTGGATGTATTTTTTATCATTATTGTCTCTGTGTGATGAAGTAAAAATTGTGCGGTACAGGCATCGCTTAATCTCAATCTAGCATACCAATTTAACAATTAAAACTTACCAATTAGTAAAATTAAATATTTTTTAAATGATTTTTTTGTTATACCAATTTGGTTTGGGTGTTTTTTAACGGCTTTTATGGAAGTGTTTGCGGTATGTGTTTTTTATGTGCTTGGCTATTCATTTAGTGATGTATAACGTAGATTTTGGCGCTAAGGCGCAGTCTATTTTTTGGGGGGAGAGGAGATTTTTAACTTTGTAGTTTGCTTTGCAGCGTTTAGCAAATAACTAAATAACCACTGCCAATAACTAATGTCGGGCTTTAACTATGGTTAGTGCTGCATGTTAGTCGTGTTTGGTAATAAAAGTTGCCACTTGTTTAAAATGGCATGGTATTCACCATTTTCTTTAATGTTACTTAATGCGTCAGAGAGTGCTTTAGCTGTTTTAGGATTAAGTTGATTACTTGCTGCAAAATTAAGTGAAGAGGGAAGATCGCTTAAATGAATTCGTTTTGTTATTAGGCTAGGATCGAGTCCTAGGCTTTTTAGCTCGTTATTAAGTGTAAGTGTATTAGTTACTACAAAGTCGATCCGGTTTTTATAAAGCATTTGCCAAAGTTGATTATAGTAACTGACCAGTATTAAATTGTTATTTTCGGTAAAGCCTTTTTGCTTTAAGTAGGCTTCGCTCAGGTAGCCACGAATGGTTGCTACTTTATACTCTTTAGCAAAATTTAAGTGAACAACTTCATCTACATGGCTTTTTAAGCTAATTAAATAAGCATCTGCAAAATACACTTCGCCTAACCACGTATATTTATTAATCCGCTCTGGGGTTTTTAACAAAGACAACATTATGGCGTTGGTATTTGTTTGATGCTCCTTAAAAACGCGGGCCATAGGCATTATTTCAAAATTAGCGGTTAAGTTTGTTTGCTTCACAACTGCTTTGGCAATGTCGACTAAAGCGCCGCTTACTTCACCTTGCTGATTTTTAAAGTGATAAGGAGGAAGGTCTTCAGCTATAAAAGTAACCGAATCGGCGTTACACAGGGGGCTATATAAAATAAATACAAAAGCACTTAATAAAACACGCAAAAACATAAAAAATCTTTTAGAGCAATAATACACCTAGTGTAGAGAGTATTAACTAAAACATATATATATTATGTTTATATAACGTAAATAATTTGCACTTACTTGGCTGTTCTTGCTGTTTTGTATTTTATAAATTGTAATGGCGAGCATTTATGCCAGCGTAAAAAAGCTCGATTAAAAGAGCTTTGATCTTTAAATCCTAAAATATTAGATAAATCAGCAAGTGGCATGCTGGCTATTAATGTATCTGCACGTTTTTTACGTTCTTTTTCAAGTAGCTGAGCAAAGGTTAAGTTTTGTTGTTTTAAGCGTCGTTGTAGCGTTCGGGGTGTTAAATTAAGCGCATCAGCTATGCCTATTAGGTTGCAGTTTTGCAAGGTAGTTTTAGCTGTAAGTAACTGATTAACTTTATCGTCAATACACTGCTGGCTTTTAAAGTTAGAGAGTTGCTGCTCTGACAATTGCTTGAAAGTAGAATTAATAATGGCATTATCGGTTTTAAAGGGCAGCGTTAAATAATGGCTCGGAAAGCTAATTTGATTATATTCAGCACTGCTTTTTACAGGGCATTTAAACCATGATTCAAGGGCGCGCCTTTGCGATGGCAACCAATTATAAGTGAAACTAATACTACTTGGCGAAAGCGTTAAATTTATTAACTGGCGAATCACACTTACCCACGCGGTCATGTTTCGTAAAACAACATGCTCATTACAACTTTGGTGAGCAATCCAACGAATAGTTGCTGTATCAGTATTTAGTTCAAACTTGGCTTTACCAATATCAGCCACCAAGCTGTCGTAGCTTAACAATGCTTTAATGGCACTGCTTAAGTTATCGCTTGATTCAATTAAGTAACCTAAAACGCCGTAGTCAGCAGTGCGAATTTGCTGACCTAGGGTAAAACCAAAAAGAGGATCGTTAAGTGTTTTCTTGCCATAAACTAATAAAGCATTGTAACTATTTAAACTAATACGCGGCGCTAATTGATGGGTACGTTGATTACTAAATTCGTCAAAGCTAATAGCGTGCAAAGCCGTTTTAGTACTAATGCCTTGCGCTTGTAAGTAATCAAGAATACTTGAAAAGTAATGATCAGCCAATGTGTGCATTTGTCATCTAAAGCTAAAAAATAGTCGTGTATTAGCAAGTTTGCCACGTTAAATTTTTATATGCTAGTTGAATGCCTAATAACCTCTTGCTGTAAAAATGATACTTATAACAATAAAACAAACGCTTAATGCACAGCCAAAACAAATAATAAGCACACTGTTGGATCATCAACAGTTGCATCGATTTTAATGCCAAATTTACGCTGCTACAAGCACAAGACGAAGGGCAAATAGAAGGCGGAAAAGGATCTGTTAGGCAAGTGAAAATAGGTAAAATAACGTTTTCAGAGCAAATAATCAGTGCCGATCAAAATCTGATCAGTTACCAAATAGTAGGCGATAAACCAGTAGCTAATCATCGAGGCGATATATACCTCACTGCAAATAAAGACATCAATACTTTAGTTACCGAACTTAACTATTGCATAAGCTGCTCAGCTCCATGGTGGATGCCAAATGCATTACTTAAATATGTTATTACAAAAGATATAACCCAAGCGTTAAACAATTTAAATAATTATTTTTTGGCGGGTAAAGCATGAACTCAGAAATTATTTTACTCGCTCTGAGCCCATTATTTTTGATATTTGTTTGCTCTGAGTTTATTAAGTTTAAGCGCCATTACGACATAAAAGATAGCCTAGCAAATACAGTGTTAGCGCTATTACACCAAGGCGCAGATGCTATTGCGTTACTGCTGTTAATGCCTTTATTTAATTGGTTGTATGACTATAGATTGTTTGATATTGAAGTGAGTGTATTAAGTATTGCATTTGCATTTTTACTGCAAGATTTTTTGTATTATTGGTTTCATAAAGCATCGCATCATATTCATTGGTTGTGGGCTGCACATGTGGTGCACCATAGCTCAACTAAAATGAATTTCACCACCGCATTTAGGCAAAGCTTAATGTACCCCGTAGCCGGTATGTGGGTGTTTTGGCTACCTATGATTTTAATTGGATTTGAACCGCTAACAGTATTTAGCGTGGTTGCATTAAATTTGGCGTATCAATTTTTTGTACATACTCAAATAGTAGGTAAGTTAGGCTGGTTTGAAAAAGTATTTAATACGCCTTCGCATCACCGAGTTCATCACGCAATAAATGCAGGTTACCTTGATAAAAACTTTGCAGGTGTACTTATTATTTGGGATAAGTTATTTGGCACCTTTGTAGAAGAAGATAAATCAAAGCCTTGTAAATACGGCATTATAGGGCAGCTTAATAGCAATAACCCAGTCGTTATTACGTTTCATCAGTGGGAGCACTTATTGAAAAGTGTTTATAAGGCATCGGGAATAAAAGCTAAATGTAGAGTGCTATTTGGCTACCCTACAAGTAGCATTAAATATAAATAATATTGAGAAAGTTAAAAGTAAAACTGCATAGCTAAACTCATTGATGAATTATGGCTATGCCATTGAGCATGCTGTACTTTGCTGCGCAGCGATAAATTGCGAGAAACAGCGTAATTCCATGTTATAGCTATTTCGCTGTGCTTACTTGCTGCGTTATCAGTTAGCCATAATATATTGCCAGTTAAAGCGAGTTTATGGTTATTGCTTATTTGCCAAATTACACCGGCTTCGCTGCCTATTCCAGTACTAAGTCGGTCGGTTATATCGCCTGTATTTAGCTCAAATTGACCAAGAATATAGCCGTGTAGATTATTAGGATCGCCATAAGATTTACCATAACCTCCTTTTGTAAAAAAGCGGCCTAAACGTTTATTGTCACTTGGTTGTCGGTCAAAGCCCATTTTAAAGTTCCACGACCAGCTATCAAATACGCGGTTATCGGGTGCAAGCGACATAGCATCTAATAAGTAAAAATGTTCAATATCTGCATTTCCTTCGTCAGTAATAGCGGCTTCCAAATCAAAAAAACTAATTTGTGCACCCGCTATAAAACCTTCAGGCCTATCTAGTAAGTCATGATACGCAAGCCTATAACCAAAATTTGTAAGGTTTGCTTGGTTATTATTTTGTACCCTACCTAGCGATACTTTAGAAGAACCATGACCTTGCTCTGGGGAAGCAATAGGGCGGTTTGGCTTAGTAAATGGCGAAGCTACATTATATTTGCTGCGCATTAGGAGTAGCTTAGTTAGTCGCGGGGCAATTTCTTTACGATTTAATGCTTTATCGTAAAATTCAAAATTTAACCATTCATACGCCATTTCTAATATAGCGACTAATTGCGACTGTGAGTAATTACGAGTATTGAGAGAGCCACCTTGCATTAACTCTCTTGCATCATCAAGTTGTTCGTCAGACATTTGAGTAGAGTAATGGTAAAGCTTAGTACCAAAAGCAGGGCGGTAATTAGGTGTTTGTAATAAGTTGTTATTTCTTAGTACTGCAACGGTATCTGATGGAATAGCTTGCATATTAAATGACGATGTTAAATCAAGGTCCTCTTGTGCAAGTTGTAATAATGCAAGTAATTGGTAAGAGCAGTTTTCATCAATGAAAAAGTAATCGAATGTAGCTAATTGTAGCTCCCATAAGTGCAATAAAATGAGCTCTACCTGTGGCTCTGATAAATTAAGTTTGTATTCCCAAATATCACGAGATTCTAAATCATTATATTCGCGTACTTTTTTATAGTACGGCATAAGTGAAAACTTACCTGGGTAGCTGCCAATCAAGCCTTTTAGTGCATACATAGCTGCGTTATCTGAGCCGTCTGGTTCTGCTGCAAAATTAACTGCAAATGCGAGTAACTCTTTATGGCGGGTCTGATCTTTTGCATCAATACGAAGTAAAGTGTGGCCAAACATTGATGATGGGCTATTCATAAATGCAGTTGGAAAAACTAACGTAACCCCTTTAGGGTTTATTATTTTTTGCCACGCCTGTAGTTCTGGGCAATTAAGTTCGGGCCAGTTATTTTTAATTTTTGTTTTTAGCCATTTATAACGTGCAGGAAACTGACAACGATATTGTGTTGTTTTTGGGTCAGTATTTTTACCACTAAATGCGGCTATAGTGGCTTTTAGTTCGTCATATGGGCTTGTTTTACCTGTAGGAGATAAAAAAAACTCAGCACTGTCTACTTCACTTTTCCAATCACCTAATGTGGCCAAGCGGTAGTGACCTAATTTAAGCCAGTAAGGGTGTGTTGCTAATGTATTTGTTTCAATACTTTGAGCGTTTGAGTAAGTACTAAAAAGAGCGAGCAGTAAACCAAATAATATTTTTTTCATAATCACTAAATTACAAAAGCCGCTAGAGAAATACTCCAGCGGCTTTATTTATACGTATAAAACCGGCTAATTTAGCTGATTAAGAAAGAGTATAAGAAGCAAGTTGTGCGTTACTTGCAAGAACAGTGTTTAGGTTTTCTAAAACTGTTTGCGAAGTTACGTTTTCAGAAGTAAATACTGAAGAAAACTGTGCTTGAGCAAGCTTATTGAACGCTGCTTTATCTTGATCTGCAACACCCCAAGCTTCGGCTAGAGTAGCTAAAGTTTCGCCTTCACCTTTTGACATATCACGAGCAAGTTGCTCCATGTTACCGTCAATGAATAAAGCGATTTTTTCTGAAGAAGTTACTGTACCAGTACCATCACAACCAAGAGTACCAAAAGTGATACCAAAAGTTTGGTTACCAGATGTACCATTTGTTGTAGCGCCTAAAATTTTAACGCCTTTACCTTGCTGACCAGCAAATAACATAGAACCAAGACCACAACCAATATCTTGGTCAGCCATTGCGTTTGAGAAAGGAAGTAAAGATAGAGCTGCTACTGCGATTAGTTTTTTCATTTTCATAAATCCATATATGATTGTCTTTATTTAGGGTAAATAAAGTTCGCGGAAGATTCTAACAGACTTGCAGAAAAAAGGAACAGGCTAAAACATGAATATTTTACACTCTAATTTTTAAATATATTAAAGTTAATGTCAGGATAAAAATCAGCCTAGTTTCCACTTTTTATTGAACTGGTGGCGTTTTTTTACTTCTTGGGGCACCTAATAAAATACAAGTATGGCAAATACATACAGATAAAAATGCACTAATACCCAATGCACCGCCATAGCCGTCAAGTTTTGGTACAAGGAATTCAAATAAGATTGAAAACAAAATAGATGAGCTTGCTACAGTATAAATACCAAATCGATGTGGGGCGCTCATACCTATGAATGTGCCGCCAAAAAATACAATTGCGTATAAATCGGGGTTCAAATTTAAGGCGCTAAAAATTAAATAAGCAATAATAGAAAGTGAAGACGACGCTCTAACCCCGTCAAAGCGACTATGCTTAGCTAAATAAAATGTTAAAAAAGCCCCAAGCAGTACAAGTAATGGATATTCAATACTCATAATACAATTCCTTTGGCTAATACAAAAAGTGCCACGCTTGCAAAAGCTACGCTGCCAAGCTTGCCACCAAAACCTGTAAACATATTCATAGTAAGCACATACAAACTTGAGCCAATAAGCGAAATAATAGCAATTTCCCAGTAACTGGTAATTAAATGAGTTGAACACATACCTGCAAAGCTACCAGCATAAATTGCAGCATACGGATGGTTTTTATAAAGTGCAGGAAAAGGAATAAACGAGCCAATAAGCCCCGTTAGCGCAGCAGAAATCACTAAAGGTAATGCAAAAGTAGTGTGCATAGCAAAGCAAGCTACAAAGCCTAAAAAGAAAGTGATGAATTTTAAAAATAAGAATTTAATCATAGCGGCGCATTTTAAACTAATCCTTTTGCGCTTTCTAATACTCTCTAACAAATAAATGTTATAAGTAATTACAAACTTTAAAAACGTGTTTTTTAAACGGATTTTAGGTATTAAATATGCTTAATAGTGCCGCTGTTAATGTTCTATAAATCACAAGTTATGTATAATGGCGATAATTTAATGTATTAAAGTGTTAACCAAGGGTTATTTATGTCTAACTGTTTGCATCTGGCTATTCCGGCTGGCGATTTAAAAGTGGCTAAAGCGTTTTATTGTGACGTACTAGGCTGTAAAACGGGTAACAGTGAAGAAGGTCGTTGGGTAGATATAGATTTTTGGGGTAATGAACTTACCTTGCACCAAAGTGTTGAGCGCCTACCAACAGTTCGCCATGATGTAGATATGGGAGCTGTAGCGGTACCTCACTTTGGGATTCACCTATCTGAAGATGAATTTAACGGGTTAAAAACACGTATTGAAGATGCGGGTATTGAATACTTAGATAAACCATACCGCCGATTTATTGGTGATGAGTTTGAGCAAGAAACGTTTTTTATTGAAGATCCAAATGGCAATGTGCTTGAAATGAAAACCATGGTAAACCCAGAGGTTTTATTTAAAAAAGTATAAATGCTGTTGTTTAAGTTAAGCTAAAAAACCACTTTAATAAGCTGTCTCTTATACACAAATCCCTGCTAAGAAATTAGCGGGGATTTTTTTGAACTAAATCTCAATGTCATGATCAGCTCTTCAAATCTTGTTTGAGGGCACATTATGATTAACGAACATACTCATTGGGCAAAACAACAATTCGGTAAATCGGA
>NZ_JADYXN010000228.1:0-592 GCF_015864285.1 Pseudoalteromonas sp. NZS100_1 | reverse complement strand
GCATATTGCTGGCGCTCACCAAACCGATGGGCCTGTGGCTGTTCGCCCTTTATGAGGGCCGCCGCACCCCGCTTCATGCCGTGATCGGTCCGACCGAACGCGGCTTCTATCGCCTGTCGGGGATCGATCCCGACGCCGAGCAGAGCTGGCGCCGCTACGCGGTTCACATGCTGATCTTCAATGTCGCGCTGCTGCTCTTCACCTATGCGGTGTTGCGCCTGCAGGGGCTGCTGCCGCTCAATCCGCAGGGCTTTGCCGGCACCAGCGGCGACCTCGCCTTCAACACGGCGGTCAGCTTCACCACCAACACCAACTGGCAAAGCTATTCGGGCGAGTCGACCATGTCGAACCTGGCCCAAATGCTGGGCCTCACCATCCACAATTTCCTGTCGGCCGCCACCGGCATTGCCCTGGCCTTCGCCCTGTTCCGTGGCTTTGCCCGGCGCAGCGCGGCGACGATCGGCAATTTCTGGGCCGACGTCACCCGCGTGACCCTCTATCTGCTGCTGCCGATCTGCATCGTCTATGCCCTGTTCCTGATCGCAAGCGGCGTGCCGCAGACGCTGGCCGGGTCGGTCGACGTGACCACGCT
>NZ_JADYXN010000227.1:0-592 GCF_015864285.1 Pseudoalteromonas sp. NZS100_1 | reverse complement strand
ACGTCGGTTGCATGAGCTGCACATGCGCGCGGAGCGGGAGAAAGAACAGATCAGGGAAAAGACGATCGAGCGCGGCGCGGACGATCGGAAACCGGCAGGCCGCACGCTCGCGCGCGGATTGGCGAGAGATGGGGGATAGTGCGACATGGGGGAGGGGCCTTCGCTGGCGTCAATGATGGAACAGGGCGGCGGCCAACACTACCAGCGCCGCGATCAGCGTCAGGCCCGACGCTAGGAGATTGCGGTTAGCGACGGCCCGGCCATCGTTTAGGGGCTTTTGCAGCCCCGTCCCGATATGCTCCCTCACTTCCTTGATGATCGCCTTCGCTGCGGCCTCCATACGCTCGTTCATGGCGGCTTCCGAGGCGTCCAGCGCCGCGTTCAGCACCGATTCCGCCTTGTCGGTGATGGCAATCGACCAACGATCGCTCATGTCTTCCAGCTCGCTTTTGAACGCCTTTAGTTGCTCCTCCTGCGCATCGGCGCTTTCGCCCAGCAACATCGCGTTGATGGTTTGGAGGATCATCAAGGGATCATCGGCGGACAGCGTGACCCCGTGCTGGCGCGAGATTTCCGCGATCAGCGCCGCGAT
>NZ_JADYXN010000226.1:0-593 GCF_015864285.1 Pseudoalteromonas sp. NZS100_1 | reverse complement strand
CGAGCAGGGCATCGCGCGGGCCGAGTGGCCGGCGCGGATGCAGCGGCTGACATCGGGAAGGCTGGTCGATGCCGCGCCAAAGGACGCCGAGGTGTGGCTCGACGGCGGTCACAACCCTTCTGCCGGCGACGCCATCGCGCGGGCACTGCCGCAGCTTGCGGAAGGCCGGCTCGCCGTGGTGCTCGGCATGCTCGCCAACAAGGATATGGACGCCTATCTCGCGCCGTTCGGCGGCCGGATCGCCCATATCCATGCGCTGCCGGTGCCGGGGCATGACCATCATCCGCCCGAACGCTTTGCCGCCGTCGCCGCCCGCTGGGGCATAGGCTGCACCGCCCATGACGACCCGCAGGCGGCGATCGCCGCCATCGCGCAGGATGCCGCCCAGGCCCAGGATGCAGCCCCCATCATCCTGATCGCCGGCTCGCTCTATATGGCCGGAGAGATTTTGCGGTTGAACGGACAATTGCCCGACTGATTTAGACTTGCGAATGCCTCGCAATAGCGTAGCTTGTGTGTCCCCGAGTCACACAAAGGCGCACCCGCATGGCATATGGAGAAAGCTACCCCGTCGAACTGCCCCGGCCCATTCC
>NZ_JADYXN010000225.1:0-595 GCF_015864285.1 Pseudoalteromonas sp. NZS100_1 | reverse complement strand
GGCTGGCTACGCTGGGCTTGGGTCAGGCTCTGCAGGGCGCGGCCTTGCATGTCGATTTCGCGCTGTTCGGAGTAGCTGAGGCCATCGCGGGCGCTGCGATCGGCCTGGGCGTCGGCGCGATCGGCCTCGCGGCGGAGCGCGCGCGCCTGTTTCTTGCTGAGCGTGCCGCTTTTGCGCCCGTCGCGTATGTCCTCGCGCACCCGGTCCAGTTCATAATCGCCCGAGGGGCGAGGCTCGACCCGGACATTGACCGGGCCGGGCGGTGCGGTCGGCTCTGTCTTGGGCGCGATTTGCGCGGGCAGCGCGGCCGGCAGGGCGAGGGCGGTCAGAAACAGGCTGGGCAGGGCAAGGGATATGCGCATGGCGTTGCTGCTACAGGACGGGGCAAGGTCAGCCCCAAGCGCTGAACCCGCGCTGAACCTTCAGCCGATGATGTGCGGCACGAAGCGTGCGGCATTGCCGGTGATCGGCCCATCCTCGCGAATGCCCATGCCGGCCGGGTCGCCATCCACCACCCAACTACCCCACACCGGCCGCCGGTCGCCTGCTCCGGGCAGGGTATAGAGCCGCTGGTAGATGAATCCTTCCTCGCCAT
>NZ_JADYXN010000224.1:0-596 GCF_015864285.1 Pseudoalteromonas sp. NZS100_1 | reverse complement strand
CCAAGGTCACGCCATCGCGCTCCACCGCCAGATCCTCGGCCTCCACTTGCTCGGCCAGGCCAAAGCGATATTGGAAGCCCGAACAGCCGCCGCCTTCCACGGCCAGCCGCAATATGGCGGGCTTGCCCTGCTTGGCGGCGATCGCCGCGACGCGCGCGGCAGCGGAGGGGGTGAGGTCAATATCGGCCATGGCGCCTAGATAGGATCAAGCAAAAGCCCCGGCAACCCATGGGCACCGGGGCTTTGGAAAAGTCGGGATCAAAAGCGGCCGATCAGTCGACGGCCTTTTCGTCCGCCTTGGTCGGGCCGCCCATGGCGACCGGCGGCTTGGTGTTCATCGCGATCAGATAATCGGGACCGGCAACGAACGGGATCGGGTTGATCGCCGCGCCATCGACGCGGACTTCATAATGGAGGTGGCTGCCGGTCGAACGGCCGGTCGAACCCATCAGGCCGATCACCTGGCCGCGATGGACATAGGAGTTGGGCGCAACCAGCAGCTTCGACATATGGCCGTAGCGGGTTTCCATGCCATTGCCGTGCGAGATCTGGACCAGGTTGCCATAACCGCTGGCCCAGCCGGCGCGGCTGATGAT
>NZ_JADYXN010000223.1:0-598 GCF_015864285.1 Pseudoalteromonas sp. NZS100_1 | reverse complement strand
CCGGCGTCGAACAGGGTCGGCAGCACATAGGGCATATGCGCCTGAGCGGCGGTGGCGCCGGCCAATAGCAGCACAGGCAAGGTGGCGGCGAACAGGGCGTTCACCGGGCGGCGATGGTTGGACAATGGGGTTCCCCTTGGTTTCGTTACGCTCTTCTATAATATATAGTGAGAATCACTTGCAATAGCATTTAATGCGATTAGAGAGCGGCCAACCCGGCGCCTGATGCGCCGCAACAATGATACGGGGGCATTTTTCATGACCAAGTCCAAGACCCTGCTGCTGCTGGGCACCGCACTGATCGCACTGCCGTTGCCGGCAATGGCCCAGGAGCAGAGTGACGACATTGCGGTCGCGAGCGATTCGCAGTTCGCGCTCGACCGGATGATCATCTCCGCCGGTGTCGAGAAGGTCGCGCTGGACACGCCGCAGGCGGTGACCGCGCTGGACCAGGAGGATATCGACCAGCTGCAGGCGACGACGATCGGCGACCTGCTGGAAGGCATGCCGGGCGTCAATGTGCAGGGCGGCGTCGGCCAGCTGGGCCAGGGCTACAACATTCGCGGCATGGGCACGGCGATCGGCGACAGTGACAACC
>NZ_JADYXN010000222.1:0-601 GCF_015864285.1 Pseudoalteromonas sp. NZS100_1 | reverse complement strand
GGTGCAATGCCCCCAGCTCATCGACGAAGAACCAGCACTTGAGATCGCGGGTGCGGGGCATCGTCATCAGCGTGTTCATGGCCGTGTCGAGCCAGAGCGTGAGCAGCTGCGCGCAGACGCTCATGTCGACATAGCGGGCAGCGATGAACAGGATCGAGCCTTCGCTTCGAGCGCTATCGGCCCCGTCCTCGATCCACTGGCGAACCGAGAAACGAGGTCCGGCAGTCGGCAGCAGCTTGAGCGCCTTGGCGTTGACGTTGAAAACGGCCCGGATCGATTCCGCCATGCGGGCAGCTTCCGGCGCGGTCAGCGGATCGGCGATAGTACCGCGCATCATGGCATGCACGCGCGACAGGTCCGCAGTCATGAGCTCACGGGCCAGGGCGTCGTTGGTCGCCCTGCCCTCGGCCACGAGTTTGAGGCAGAATTGAACGAACAGGGCTCGTGCAGCAATCACCCAGAACTGGGCTTCTCCGCCCCCGTCATGGGGGACGAGGGCGTCTGCGGCGGCCCAGAACTCACCTTCAGAACGGCATTCGTCAAACAGGCTCCACTGGGGGCAACGCGCATCGAGCGGATTCAGAATGACGTCGCAATGGGC
>NZ_JADYXN010000221.1:0-604 GCF_015864285.1 Pseudoalteromonas sp. NZS100_1 | reverse complement strand
ATCGTCATCTGGAACGAGGGAGCCTGCCGACTGTTCGGCTGGAGCAAGACGGAGGTCGTCGGTAGGGGCGCCGCCTTCGGCTATCCCGATGATGCCGTAGCGCAAGGCGCACCGGCGCGCGACCTCGCCGCCGCGCTCGAGCAGGGCAGGGTCGAGTTCGACGCCTGGCGGGTGCGCAAGGACGGGACGGAGTTTCTGGCGCATGTCGCGTTGACCGCGCTGCGTGACGAAACCCAGGCTCTTCACGGCTTCGCTGTCACCGTGCGCGACATCACCGACCAACGGGCCAATGACGCTGCTCTCCGGAACAGCGAGAACCATTTGCGCTCCATTCTCTCGACCGTTCCCGACGCCATGATCGTCATCGACGAGCATGGCATCATCCTCTCGTTCAGCGCGGCCGCCGAAAGGCTCTTTGGCTATGCCGAGCGCGAGGTGGTCGGCCGCAACGTGAGCGTCCTGATGCCTTCGCCCGATCGGGAGCGGCACGACGGCTATATCGCACGCTATCTCAACACCGGCGAACGGCGGATCATCGGCATCGGCCGGGTGGTCTTTGCCCAGCGCAAGGACGGATCGACCTTCCCCATGGAACTTTCCGTGG
>NZ_JADYXN010000220.1:0-604 GCF_015864285.1 Pseudoalteromonas sp. NZS100_1 | reverse complement strand
GCCTCGGCGGAAAGCGGGCTGAAGGCCGAGAAGCTGATGAGCGTGCAGGCGGTGATGCAGGCGGCGGCGCAGGCGAAGGACGCAGGGTCTTCGCGCTTCTGCATGGGCGCGGCCTGGCGGAACCCTAAGGATCGCGACATGCCCGCCATCGTCGAGATGGTGAAGGGCGTGCGCCAGATGGGCATGGAAACCTGCATGACGCTGGGGATGCTCAGCGAAAGCCAGGCCGATATGCTCGCCGAAGCCGGTCTCGATTATTACAACCATAATATCGACACCTCGCCCGAACATTATGAGAAGGTCATCACGACCCGGACCTTCGACGATCGTCTGGTGACGCTGGAAAATGTCCGCAATTCGGGCATCAACGTCTGCTCGGGCGGCATCGTCGGCATGGGCGAGGCGCGCGAGGATCGCGTCGGCTTCCTCCACGCGCTGGCCGTGCTGCCGGTCCATCCGCAGAGCGTGCCGATCAACGCGCTGGTCCCGGTCAAGGGCACGGTGCTGGGCAATATGCTGGCCGACACCCCGCTTGCCAAGATCGACGAGATCGAGTTCGTCCGCACGGTGGCTGTTGCGCGGATCGTGATGCCGGAGAGCATGG
>NZ_JADYXN010000219.1:0-604 GCF_015864285.1 Pseudoalteromonas sp. NZS100_1 | reverse complement strand
GCCCAGACGCCGGTCGGCCAGTTGGTGACGATAGAGGATGTCGGCGGGCTGGCTGCCTTCCTCGTCAGTGACGCAGCCAGCCGGATCACCGGAACGGTGATCCCGGTCGATGGCGGACAGCACCTTCTCGCATGATGGACCGGTCTATCCGATGGTTGCTGGCGACAGCGCTCCTTGTGCCCGCCGCGGCGCAGGCAGCGCCGGTAGCGGTGCTCGTCCGGGACGCGGGCGAACAGGATGCAGAGGGCGCTTTGCTCGTCGATCTGCGCTTGCTGAACGAGGGCGATGAACCGCAGAGCTTCGCGCTCCCTGATCGGATCGAGGCCCGGGTCGAACGGTCGGGAGATATCCGGACGGTCTGGCTCGAGCGCGCCCGCGATGTGGCGGACCATGTGATCATAGCGCCCCGCGGATTCGAGCGCGCCCGCTACCGCCTGGCAGCCCGTGATGGGCAATCCCTGGACCTGGCCCGGCTTTCCATCCCCGCCTGGAACGTCAGCCAGATCGCCATGATACCGCGCCCTGCGGCGCCGGCATCGCATCTCGCCGAGGCGCACACGCCTGCGCCGGTTCCGCCTGTGCGAGCCCCTGCTCCCACACCGCC
>NZ_JADYXN010000022.1:0-78237 GCF_015864285.1 Pseudoalteromonas sp. NZS100_1 | reverse complement strand
ATCGTTGCAAGGTTGAATAACCGATGCCTAAATCAAGCGCAATATCTTCTAGGCGAACATCATCACATTGAGATAATGCTTTTTCAACAGCTTGAACTTTAAATTCTTGTGTAAATCGACGTCTCATTTTATCTGCCTCTATTAAAAGTTAGAGGCGACAACTATCCTGACACAGGGGGAAAAGCGCAGCGCCTCATAACCTCTTTGTGAATAAATTACTAATTACGGAGTAAGGTTGTTAAGAAAGCAACGCTTAATTTATTTAAAAACCAGCTAAAAACCTATTTGCACAAAGAGAAGCGAAAGAGGAGTAAATGAGAAGACATAATGCCAATCAGGATATATTATCGGTTTTATTTCTTCTCTAAAAGCGCAGCGTCTCTTAGCCTCTTAGTGAATAAATCACTTATAACGGGTACGCTTGTTACGAAAGCAACGCTTAATCTATTTACTAATAAAATCAATCAAAGGTCTATTTGCACAAAGAGGGGGTAGATGAAAAGGCATAATACCAGCAAAACTGCATTTTGTGTCCATTCCCTTCTCTAAAAGAGCAGCGTCTCATAACCTCTTAGTGCATAAATTACTTATTACAGGCTTTGCTTGTTACGCTAACAAGTTAACCGTAAATTGAACCTTGGCGGTAGAAGCAGAGCTTGCTCACGCGAGAAGCGAAGCTTCTAATAACTCTACCTAGCGTAATTAATTACGCTAGGCTTTGTATTTAGCTTTACCCTTTTCGGCTTCGTTTAGACGCGGGTAATTTACTACTTAATATTGCCAAGCATAAAATAGTCATAAACAACATTGAATTTGCTCCAGCTTGCAAAGAGTAATCTACCAATGAATGCAGCAGCATATCTATAATTGCAATGGCACAGCCAAAAGCAACACCCTGAAACAGCGCTGTTTTACGTTTTCGCATAGTCGCTATACATAACCATAAACAATAAAGTATAAGTGAGCCCAGTGCGGCTGTAGTAGGTATACCCAGCTCTACTGCAAACTGTACGTAATCGTTATGGGCATTATCGTAGTAACCAGAATAAGGCTCAGACTGATACGCCGGAAACGCAGTATAAAATGTACCACCACCAGAGCCCAACAAAGGCTTATCCAAAATAAGCGGTATAGAATCGCGTACAACTTCGTCACGGGTTTCTGATGAAATACTGGTTTCGCTAATACGCTGTTTAACTTTTTCTACATCAAATATAGCGCCAATAATAATTAAATCGATTATAAAAAAACTAACTATAAGTAGTTTAAACGCTTTAGGTTTTTGCCTGTAAATAAAAAACGCGAGTAAGCTAACAACCATTAATGCAATAAAAAATGCCGAGTTACCCATACGGCTACGCGTTAAAATTAACGCAACAATAATAATAATTAACGAAATACGTAAAATTATTTTTGAGCTTAAAAGTATTTCAGCCCACGCACGAAGCGTTTGCTTTAATGTTTGTTTGTAATCGCTAGTAGATCGCTTTAATTCGCTAACTAAAACACCAATACCTAGACATAAACATAAAGCTAAAAAGTTAGCCAAAAAGTTAGAGTAAGTAAACGTGCCAATAGCACGGTCGGTATGTTTATAGCCAAATAACGGGCTAATTATATCTGGCGATAAATTTAAATAAGTCGCATATAAAGCCTGAAATACGCCTGCACTTATAATTGCGTATATTAAATTTTTAATACGCTTTTCACTATTGCAATAAATAAGCACAAGCCAACAAAATAAAATCATAAAACTTGTTTTAATAAGCATTTGTTTAGTTTGAAACGGGTCAACACTTACGGTAAATATTTGTACTGCGCATACGCCCGCAACTATACCGAGTACAGTAAATAAAGGCCAAGAATATAAAGGAGGGTATAAAGGGTGCTCGTTATTAATACTGCTGTAAACTAAATGGGTGAAAAAGGTAGCACTAATTAATATCCCCATTGCTAAAATTGCCCAAGGGCGGTAACTACCTAATGGTAAGGGCAGCAAAAATAAAATTGCGCAGAGTAAAAAAAATATAAAACGATTCACAGGATTCTCTAAACTAAGAGCCTAAAAAGAAGGGCTAAAAAAATAAGCCATATAAAGTAAAACGCAGCCAAAAGGCTGCGTTTTTATTATTTTATTAACGGTTAGTTACCGACTTCAGATATACCTTCATCGCCACCTGTGCCGCCGGCACCTTGTGGTACTGGAGTTGTTGGTAAAGTAACAATTACCGGGGCTACAGGAGTTGGAGCGCCACCTGGGCCAGCTGCTGTTGCTTCAGAGGCAACAGTGGCATCAACGCCAGCGGTAATAGCAGCAAGTGTAATGGTATCGCTGTCAACGCCAGCGGCTACAAGTGCAGCTAAAAAATCAGCAATAAGTGGGCTATCAGCACCAATAGCGTCTACAACTACAGTCATCATAGAATCAACTTGGGCAGCAGTACAATTTGTACATACGCCGTTAATAGCCGCTACTAAGTCTGCTTTAAGCTGATCTGGAGCTGTTTCAGCGGTTACGCTATTTAAAACGTTGACTAAATTAGTCATGCCTTCAGTTTGTACGACTGCATCAGTATCCGTTTGTGCATAACTTGGTAAAACTGTAAGTGCAGATGCACCAGCGATTAAGCTGGCCAATATAAATGATTTCATCTCTTGTCCCTTGGTAGAGTATTAATTACAAAATTTTAGCGCATCGGTGCAAAAAGTAAACTCTTTATTTTCGCCATTATCATTAGTTTTTATTATCTTGGTTGGCGGCATTATTAAATTGCCCTGTACGCCATCGCAACCTAAACCTTCAAGTACCTTTAAAGTTTCAGGTTTTTCAATTAAACAAGCTAAAACTTTAATACCAAAGCCATGACAAATATTATTAACTGTTTGAATAAAAAATTGGCTTTGGGTGTTATCTAATAAATCTTGAATATAGCTACCATCTATTTTTATATATTCAATATCTAACCCTTGTAAGTATCTAAACGAGGTTAAACTAGTGCCAAAGTGTTCAACACACACACTTATGCCAATATCTTTTATTGTATCTATATGTAAAGAGGCAACATGTACGTTGTAAAGCAAGCTAATTTCATGCAATTCAAAAACCAAGTTTGTTTTAATAATTGGTTTAGTGTGAGCATAAAGAGTAAGCCATTCAATAAAGTCAGTTGAATACAACGAAGCTTTACTAATATTTAACGCAAATGTATCGTCTGGGTGTTGCTCTTTAACGTTTACAAAGTTACGAATTATTTTTTTGTCTAACTCTTCGGTTAAGTTAAGCTTTTCGGCCATAGCAAATAAATGGCCATTATTAACCTTTCCGCCTTCATGCGTAAAATGAGCAAACACCTCAAAGTAGCACTGCTTGTTTTGTGAGTTAGTGCGCTTGACTGGCTGCACCGAAAAGCTAACTTCACCAGTAGCAATAATTGATTGAATAAGCGAACGCCACTCTTTAACACTAAACAAAGTATCTTTATCTACTTTATTTACAGCCGAATCGCCAATAGTACAGCCAGTATCAAGCGCCGAAAGCACACTCCCAATAGATGAGCCATTATCAACACTTACTAACGCTAAGTTAGCAAAACCATTTACGTGTAAGCTGTTTTTCTTTTTACTAAAGGCATCATTTATATCGAGGCGTGTTCTACTTAAAAATTGCATATCGAATGGGACTAAAGCAATAAAAGTACTGCCGTTAAGTCTAAATATTTTAGAATTAGTTAAAGCACCAAACACATTTTGCAAAGTAACGCTTACATCATGTACGTGCTCGTCACCATCTTGGTAACTTACAGTTTGGTTAATATTAGCAAGTGAGGGGAGAGTAACCATCATTGCAGTGATTGGAGTGTCGCTAGTAATGGTGTCAACCACTGAGTTAAAGTGGTTCTCAAACGAACGGCGGTTACCCAGCCCAGTGAGTGAGTCTACATATACTTCATCGGTAAGTGCTTGTGTTTGCTTTGTTAAGGAGTCGAAGGTGCTTTGTAGGTTCATTACCATATTATTAATGGCTTTAGTCACAGTACGTAGCTCGCGCGCAACAGGTATTTCGTCGTTTAATGTAAAGCGTTTACGCGTAACCAAATGTGCTTGGTTTTCTACTGCTTTTAAAGGTTTAAATACAGCACGTAATATTAAATATGCTACAGCAAGCGACGCTAGTAATAATAATAAAGAACCATAAAAGCTGCGTTTAGTATGTTCCCATAGCGTTAAATACGATTGGCCAACATGGCTTGTTACTTCAAGCACTCCCGCCATGATCCAGCCATTGTTTAATTCTGATTGCATAGTAGGGGCGTTGAGCTTTACTGCTGTAATAAACCAATTAGGTACAGACTCAACGCGTTTTGGGCTTGTTAGGTTAAATACCACGTTACTATCGGCGTTAGTAAATTTTATTTGTTTGTAATAACCCGAGTCGAAAATAGCGGTTGCCATGGTTTGGGCAATCATTAAGCTATCTTCTTCAAGGTAGGGTGAAATAGAAAGCCCTAAGCTTGTTGCTGTATCTTGCGCGTGGCTACCCATTTGCGTTTGTAAGTATTGGCGAGTGGTATCAACGTCAGTAATTACGCGTACAAAAAACGAAAGTACCGAAATCAATATAATAAGGCCATATACTTGGGTTTTTAAACTCAATCCATTTTTAAAAAGTCGAGACATAACTCGGTGTTCCTTTATCACTTTTGGCGGGCGCAAGCTCACCTTGTTCAATTCGCTCTAGCATGGTGTTCCAGGCAGAAACACCACGGCTATTTTTTACTTTATTGCCTAACCCTTTTGATTTGGCTAACCATAAACCTTGGCCATTAAAACTATATATAGGTGTTAAATCAGGGCGTTTATTAGCGGGCAGTAGTTTAGTATTAAAGTTACCTAAAACAAAGGGGATTTGATTAGGAGTTTCAATATATATCAGCACCATATGAGGTTGATTAACTGTTTTTTGACGTACATACATTAAACGTACTTTATCTTCGGGTACGCCAAGTGCTATTAATGTAAAGTATTTGGCAATTACGTAGTCTTCACAATCACCCATACCCACGCCTAAGCTTTCAAGCGGGGTGGCCCAATAATCTTTTTGGTGCCAAAGCTCATCATCGGTTTTGTATTTAATGTGCTTATTAAAAAAGTCATTCACCAAATGGATTTTTTGCCATTCACTTTTGTCAGCCGATTCATCTATAAAACTGAGCCAGTTTTTAATGCGTTTATGCCCTTCATTACCATATTGTTTTTGAGCGCGCGCAATTATATCGCTATTGCGTAAATACAAAAGCATATCTTGTGCGCATACAAAAAAAGACACTAATAATAAAATGTAAAACCCTAAACGCACAAATGTTCCTTCAAGTCTGTGTTCCATAATAACCAAACAAGCCTAGTATAGTATTGGTAGCTTTGGAAAGGTAGATCACTAAAAAGTATGAGAGCACTAAAATAGTGCGATGCAACCCAGTATGGTGCAACATGGTATTAACAAAAAAACAATCAAAAAGTACTCTTTAATTATTGAGTGCATTATTGTGTTGTGTATAATAGCAATCTCACACGGCATGTGAAGCGCTTGAAAAGGGATTTTAGCTTAGCAGTTCCTTTTTTTGTGGTTTAACAAAAATAATGAAAGGAATTAAAGTGAAAGTTTTAAAAGCAGTATTGCCTGTAGCTGGCCTTGGTACGCGTATGTTACCAGCCACAAAAGCCATCCCTAAAGAAATGCTTCCTCTGGTAGATAAACCTTTAATTCAATACGTAGTTAACGAAGCCGTAGCAGCTGGTATTAAAGAAATTGTGCTTGTCACACACGCTTCAAAAAACTCAATTGAAAACCATTTTGATACAAGCTTTGAGCTAGAAGCCACACTAGAGGCGCGCGTAAAGCGTAGTTTACTAGAAGAGGTTCGCTCAATAGTACCAAAAGATGTAACGGTAATTTCTGTTCGTCAATCAGCACCACTAGGTTTAGGCCATGCTGTTTTAGCAGCGCGCCCAATTGTCGGTAATAACCCATTTGCAGTAATGTTACCTGACGTAATTATTGATAAATATAAATCAAATTCAAAAACTGACAATTTAAGTCAAATGATCGACCGATTCGACAAAACGGGCTACAACCAAGTAATGGTAGAGCCCGTACCGCAAGAGCAAGTGCATCAATATGGTGTAGTTGATATAGCCGGTAAAAAAATAAATGCCGGCGAAAATGCTGCAATTAAAAACATGGTCGAAAAACCAAATAACGATGAAGCACCGAGTAATTTAGCTATTACAGGGCGTTATGTTGTATCTACAGCAATTTGGGATTTACTAGAATACACCCCTCCTGGAGCTGGCGGTGAAATACAACTTACTGATGCCTTACTCCAATTGCGCCACCTAGAAACGCTTGAAGCCTACCATCTAAAAGGTAAATCTCATGATTGTGGTTCTAAATTAGGTTACATGTTGGCCAATGTAGAATATGCAATGCAATCAAGCCATATGGGTGAAGAGTTTACGAGGCAGGTTAAAGCGTTATTTTGAGTCTGTACCTGTAGGAGTTCACTTAATAGATAATTAATCAAGCTAGGTGATAATGTTAATAAAAAAAGATCATTTATATGCTTCAATATGGGCTTCGTTAGCGATTGGTTCGCTATTGTTTAATACGATGTTTGGCGCACTTGCAGCATTAACCTTCTTGATTGCTGGTACAGCTTATGCAGCTTCTAATCTTATTTACACAAATAGAGTTTGTAGAAAAAATTGGGAGTTGTTTGTAGTACCTGCTTTATGTTTTTTATCTGCGGTTTGGTCCGATATCCCAATTACTGTAATAAGAGGTAGTATTCAACTATTGCTAACAACAATTTTTGCTGTTGTCATAGCTAGCCGTCTAAATATGAACTTATTCCTTAGAGCAGCAGCTATTATAATGTTGCTCGCAATGGCTATGAGTTTATTTTCATCTAGAACTGCCCTTAACGGGATGACCGGTGAAATAAGTTTAATAGGAATTTTTGGCAGTAAAAACTATCTTGCTACCAATACTTCAATGTGTATTGTTGTAGCGATTACTCTATTGCTAAATAAAAAAATAGATACTGCTAGCCGTGTATTAGGTTTTATATTATTAGCTATCTCAGCTTTAGTACTTATTAAAGCAAAATCCCTCGGGGCGATAGTGTTTATTGTAGGAAGTATTTTAATTAGTTTGTCGATTGTTATTTACCAAAATATGTCTCTAGATAAATTTACACGTAGTAAATTTAATTACCTGATATCATTTATATGCCTATTTGCTTTGTTCTTTTTGGTTTATTCGCTTGCTAATCACAGCTTTAATGAGTTTATGTTTAGCATTGGTAAAGATCCAACTCTAACGGGCCGCACATACTTATGGGAAAGAGGAATCAACTTAATAGCAGATAAGCCATTGTTTGGTGTCGGCTTCCAAAGTTTGTTTTATGTAGGTAATAATGTAGCTGAAGATATTTGGGCGATCCATCATGTGCCATCAGGGGCTGGTTTTAATTTTCACAATATGTATATAGATATAGCTGTGGAGTTAGGCTTGATTGGGCTTTTTTCATATATTTATTTAATAATGGTGTTCATTAGAAGGATTTTTAGCTTAAAAAAAATAACTATTGGAAGCTCTCACTTTTTTTCAATTTTAATGTTGAGCTATTTATTTTTTCAGGCTTTTTTAGAGGCTGTATGGTTTGAACAATTTACAATCATCCATCTATTTATGTGTATGGCTTGGGTTTATTTAAAGGGAGATGAAAGTAATGACTAATGAAATACATAATGGTGTTGTGATATTTGGCGGGTCTGGTTTTATTGGGTCACACCTGATTGACAAACTTAAAATGCAAGGCTGCAAAAAAGTTATTTCGATAGATATAAAAAAACCAAAAATAAAAAGAGAAGGTGTTAAATACATTTTAGCTGACGTACGTGACTTATCTTCTTTAGATTTATTTGATGGGATCGAAAAAATTTACAATTTTGCGGCTATCCACACTACACCTGGGCATGAACACCATGAGTACTATGAAACAAATATTTGTGGTGCAATAGAAGTTTGTAAATACGCAGAAAGAGCAGGTATTGAGCATATAGTTTTTACTAGTTCGATTTCAGTCTATGGGCCCAGCGAAGAGCAAAAAACTGAAGAAACCGTATTACAACCAGAGTCATCTTACGGCTATTCTAAGATGATTGCAGAGAAAATCCATAAAGAATGGCTCAACAAAGATTCAATAAATAAACATTTAGTAATAGTGAGACCTGCAGTTGTATTCGGTCCTGGCGAAGGTGGTAATTTTACTAGGTTGGCAACATTACTTAGCAAAGGCATCTTTATTTATCCAGGAAGAAAGAACACAATTAAAGCGTGTATATACGTAGATGATTTGCTGGAGGCTATTAATTTTGCTGAAGAACAAAACCAAACACTAGTTACGTTTAATGGTGCTTACCATCATGGCTACACTCTAGAAGATATAATAATAACTTTTCAGTCTAATCATTTTGATAATGTGAAAACAGTCATGTTACCAAAAGCTATTGTTCTTGGAGTAGCAAAAACTTTGCGTTTGTTTAATGCGTTCAATATTGGGATCCATCCAGATAGAGTAATGAAATTAGTGAAATCTACAGATGTTTACCCAGGCTGGTTAGTATCAAAAGGTAAAAAATTTGATGGCGGAGTTGAGCTTGCATTAAGCAAATGGTCATCTGCTACAAATGGAAAGTTTAATTAGATAAGGTTAATACATGGAAATTTGTGTTGCGATATGTACATACCAGCGAAGCAGCCTCAGGGATACGCTAGAGTCTTTAACAAAACAGTCTTTATCAGAGGATATAACGCTAAAGGTATTAGTCGCTGATAACGATAAAACAAATAAAGCAAAAGATACAATTGAAGCTTGGGCTGAAGAGTTTGGCTTGAATCTAAAGTATGTGCATGCACCTTCTCAAAATATTTCAATTGCAAGGAATGCATGTTTAGATAATGTTGATTGCGATTGGATGGCATCTATTGATGATGATGAGATTGCTTCAGTCTACTGGCTTTCAAACTTATACAGAAAAGCACAATTAGAAAAAGCTGCTGTTGTTTGCGGACCAGTTAAAGCTATTTATCAAGAAAATGCACCAACATGGATGAAAAAATGTGATTTTCATTCCCAATATCCAGTTTATGTAAAAGGTGTAATACAAACTACATCAACGGCAAACGCTCTAATTCATTTAAAGCACCCTGCCTGTGCTGATCTACGTTTTGACTATTCTTTAGGTAAATCGGGGGGGGAGGATAGTAGTTATTTTTCATCTGTTTATTCTAATGGGGGCAATATTACTTTTGCGCCTGATGCATTAGTAACAGAACCTGTCGCGTTAGAAAGGGCAAATTTAATGTGGTTATTAAAGCGAAAATTTAGATTTGGACAAACATGTGGTGCCCGATTACTCAAACATAAGTTTAGTTTTAAAAACAAAATAAAATATAGTGCTTTAGCAATTTGTAAATTTACGTTCTGCTTATTTATGTGCCTTTTATCAATGTTGGGTAGTGATAAAAAATATAAATGGTTACTAAGAGGAACTCTTCATTTTGGAGTACTTGCAAAGCTTTTAGGTAAAAACGAGATAATTCAGTACTAAGGACTTTAAAATGATCGAGAATTCAGTCGATTATATCAACAAGGAATCAAATGAAAGTTGAATTAGAAGTTTCAGTTGTTATCGCGGCATGGAACTCTGAAAAATTTATCAGTAAGGCGATAGACTCGGCTTTGCAGCAAGATATAAGCCTTGAGGTAATAGTGGTAGATGACTTTTCAAATGATAATACTTGTAGAGTAGTTGAAAGTTATAACGATGAACGTGTCAGGTTAATTCGTTCTAGTGAAAATGGTGGTCCAGGAGCTGCTCGAAATATTGGGTTTTCAGCTGCAAAAGGGAAGTGGATAGCTGTTTTAGATTCAGATGATTACTTTTTACCTAACAGATTAAATACGATGATTAATTCAGATGATGGAACAGCAGATATTTTAATCGATGATTTTTACATGTGTCTAGGGGAACCTAACCAACTTAAGCCATTTTATACTAATAACGAACTCAAAACGGGTAATTTATCGCTTGCGGAGTTTATTGCTGGAAATTCAGATTTTATGGGTAAAAAGACGACCGGTTATGTGAAACCTATTTTTTTAAAGTCGTTTTTAATAACTAATAATGTGCAGTATTGGCCTGAGGTTCGCATTGGGGAAGACTACTATTTCTTAGCATCATGTTTAGCAGCGAAAGCGAAAGCTAAGGTGGTCGAAGTTTGTGGTTATGTATATAACATCAGGGGGGACTCTATTTCAGGCAAGCTTAGTCAAGAGCATATTGCTAAGTTTCAATGGGGAGATAAAAAGTTTGCAGATATGTATCCCCTTCAATTTGTGGAATACAAAGCTTTTAAGCTCAGAAGTAGAAACTTATCTAAAACTAAAAGCTATATTTTACTTGTTGAGTCAATTAAAAATAAAAAAGTTTTAAAGTCACTTTGTATTATAGCAGCGAACCCAAGAACGTGCAGTTTGTTGTGGTTACCAATAAGAAAAAGATTATTAAATTAATATGGAGATTTCTTTGAAAGTACTAGTTGCAGTGTTAACAACAGGAAGTAGAAGCTCGACCTTTGAGCAATGCTTATTGAGTATTATTGAGCAAAAGCTCGATAGTAATATCGAATTGAGTATATTGGTTGTTGAAAATAATGTTGAACATAGTCAGTTGGTTGGTGGTAGTTTAAGTAAGCTTTCAAATGAAAGTGATGTAAAAATCATTCATGCTCTCGAAACAAAAAAAGGGATCCCATATGCACGGAATAACGCTTTAACGTTTGCTACAAAAAAAAACTACGATTATCTAGCTTTTATTGATGACGATGCTTTTGCGCAACAAAACTGGCTTCAATCACTTTGCTCTAAAGTGAATGGTTTTGACGTCGTCGCAGGACCTCAAAAAGCTATCTTTCCAGCTAATACAGCTAAATATTTCTATTTAGCAAGTTTATATCATGAGCGTAAAGTAAACGAAGGGGTAGTTGTTAAATGGGCGGCGACTAATAATATTTTAATTGACGTCAACACAATGAAAAAATCCAATCTTAAATTTAATGAGTTACTTATCCATGGTGGTGAAGATAAAGAGCTTTTTTTAAGGCTTACAGCATCCGGTGGCAAAATTATTTGGGTGCAAAGTGCGATAGTTCAAGAGCATATAGTATATGAACGTTTAACTACTAAGTGGGCATTAAGGCGTTGTTTTAGGATGGGAGCGACAGGTTTTAAAATTGAAAGCTGCAATAAGTCTTTTTTCAAGGTGTTGAGTACATGCGCTTTTAAAGGTGTTGCATATATAGTTAAGGGCTTACTATCATTTTTACCATTCTTGATTAGTCCTAAGCGTACACACTTAGATAGCTTATGTGATTTGTCGCATGGAATAGGCTTTTTTTATGGGATCTTTTCAGGTGGTAAGGTTAGGAGTTATGCATGAAACCAAAAGCATTAGTTATTTTATTTTTACCATCATGCTTATATGCTCAAGAGTATACGAAGTTGGTGTGGAGTGATGAATTTAACTACGCTGGACTCCCTGACGATAGAAAATGGAGCTATGAAGAAGGATACGTTCGAAATGGTGAAAAACAGTTATATGTTGTGAAAAACAGTGAAAACTCGAGAGTTGAGAATGGAGTGCTCGTAATTGAGGCTAAAAAAACTACGTCTAAAAAGCTTGGTTTTTTGCAAGAGCTGTTTGCAACTAAACCACAGCTATACACTTCAGCAAGTTTAACAACTCGCAACTTGAACTCATGGGTATATGGCCGGGTAGAAGTAAGAGCTAAAGTACCTCAAGGTAAAGGTGTTTGGCCTGCTATTTGGTTACTAGGTTTAGATAAAGAACATAAAGGCTGGCCTGCTAAAGGTGAGATAGACATTATGGAATATGTTGGTTACCAACAAAATAAAGTACATGTAGCTTTGCATACAAAAATGAGAAACCATCAAAATAAAAAAGCTGTTAATCGGCAATTTGAACTAAATGATTTAGACAAATCATTTTATACGTATGCGGTAGAAAAACATCCAAACAAGATTGATTTTTTCGTTGATAATGAATTGCTACTTAGTTACAAAAAAGAGGGGGATTCTGAAGCTTATTGGCCTTTTAATAAGCCTATGTATTTAATAATAAACTTGGCGATAGGTGGCTCTTGGGGAGGGAAGTATGGTGTTGACGATGCAATTTTTCCACAAAAGTTTTTAATAGATTATGTCAGGGTTTATCAATAGACAAAGTTGATAAAGAGTTATTTTTTAAGTCCTTGAATAAGGCATAACAATGGATGGTGAGCAGTGGTTACAATTTTTTCTATTTCAATATTTATTTTAATTTATATATATTTTTTGTTCCCTTTAATTATATATATTTGTGGTGCGCTTAAAAAAGATAGTGTGAAACAAGATGTTTCCAATACAGATAAAACTATTGTCATTGTTGTACCTGCACACAATGAAGAGGCTGTTATCAGTAGAAAAATTGAGAATCATCTAGCTTTGGATTATGAGCACAATAATTACAAAATACTTGTGATATCAGACACCTCTTCCGATAATACAGTCGAGATAACTAATACCTACGTAGATCAGTACCCAGGAAGAGTCGAGCTATTTGAAGTAAACGATGGTTTGGGGAAAACTAATGCAATTAACAAAGCTTTAGTTAATATTGATTGCGATATTTTAGTTTTTTCAGACGCGAATGTTTATTTAAAAAGCGATGCTCTTTTACAAATATCAAAATGCTATGCAGACAAAAATATTGGAGGTGTAGCTGGTCAATTAATTTATACAAATGACGATGTTGAAGGTGCTGCTCAAAGTAATGGGTTGTATTGGAAATATGAAGAAATGATAAAGAAATCAGAATCTCTTTCAGGCTCAATGATGGGGGCCGATGGATCAATTTTTTCTATAAAAAGAAGATTGTTAAGAGAGTTACCTGTGCATGTGCTTGATGATTTTTGCTCTTCTATGGGTGTTATAAATCAAGGTTATAAGTTGAAATTTGATGACACTATCACAGCTTATGAAAAAGGAGCAGAGTCGACCGCAGAAGAATTTCCGCGAAAAGTTAGAATTAGTAATCGTTCTTACAACAGCTATAAACATTTAAGAGCTGAATGTTTTAAAACACTTTCTCTATTTGATTTATGGAAGTTGTATTCACATAAAGTACTACGTTGGTATAGCCTGTTTTTTATGGTATCTGCTTTAGTTTCTAATCTATTTATAGCTATCA
This sequence comes from Pseudoalteromonas sp. NZS100_1, assembly GCF_015864285.1. Classification (NCBI taxonomy): domain Bacteria; kingdom Pseudomonadati; phylum Pseudomonadota; class Gammaproteobacteria; order Alteromonadales; family Pseudoalteromonadaceae; genus Pseudoalteromonas; species Pseudoalteromonas sp. NZS100_1. Next base: position 64,863 of record NZ_JADYXN010000022.1, on the reverse strand, counting down.
GTGAGGAGGGTTATATATTCACAAGTGTTTTAATATTACACGTTCTTTTCTATATTATGGCAGCCTTATCTTGGCTAAATAAACTCCCCAATATTCCGGTAATTTCAAAAGTAGCAGCAATAGCTGAGTATTTTACTATGGCTAATGTGGCAGCTGGAATAGGTATATTGCAGTCAATTTCAGGTAAGAAAACGATAACATGGAAAAAAGCAGACTCTACACGTTAACAATGCGATCTAAAACTTAGCTCTGTTTTAATTAATAAGGAAGTACTTTGTTAAATAATAATTCCATTGCAGTGATTATTGCTGCTTATAATTCTGAGAATACAATAGGCAGGGCAATTGAGTCCGTCATTAACGAAGATAATGTTAAACAAATAATAATTGTTGATGATTGCTCAAGTGATAATACGTTTGAAATCGCTAAATTTTATAAAAACCAGAGTGATAAGGTTTCTGTGTACTCAACATCTACTAATAGTGGGCCTTCAAAAGCAAGAAATATAGCGCTAAACAAAGTGACTTGCGATTGGGTTACGATTTTAGATTCTGACGACTATATAGAAAGTGGCCGTTTTAAAAAATTACTTTCTTACAGTGATGGCTATGAGCTAATTGCAGATGATCAATACCGTGTATATGAACATGATAAAACTACGGAAAAAACTGAAATGTTAGGGGCGAAACAGCACTTTCCCGTAACTATTTCATTAGCAGAGTTTATTGAATCAAATATTACAAAAGAAGGTCAATATAGAAAAGAACTTGGTTTCCTCAAACCTATAATTAAACTAGATTTTTTATTAAAACATCGGCTGACTTATCAGGAAGCTATGCGGTTAGGTGAGGATTATGAACTATACTGCAGGTGTCTTGCACTAGGCGCTAAATTAAAATTAATTGAGGCTTCAGGGTATGTTGCTGTTGTACGTGAAGGGTCGCTGTCTGGCTCCCATAGTAAACAAGATTTGATTCAGTTACGTGACTGTAATTATGAAATAATAAAAAACATGCGTTTAGATCCTCAAGAAAAAAAGTTAATGATACAGCATGCTGATAGTATCAATATAAAAATCCAGTGGATTGATTTTTACTCCTCAGTAAAAAGTAGAAACTGTAAGATGGTAATAAAGTCATTTTTTAACTCTTATTCTGCATTTAAATTTATTTTAAAAAATTTAAAAGAGCAATTTGCTATTCGTATTTTAAAAAGAAGCAGCGGAAAGTGATAAAAGGTTCAGTTAAAGGGGTTTTGTGGCTCTTTCTTAGTAAATTTTTCCCCCCTATAATAAATTTTAGTGTTTTTGCCTATACGGCGCGCATACTTGCACCTGAAGACTTTGGTTTAGTAGCTATGGCATTAGCAATTATTTTTATCGCCAGTAGCTTTATGCCATCGGGTTGGCGTGATTCTATTATCAAATACCAAATTGAAGATAAACTTATAATCAGCAGTATTTTTTGGCTTAATTTGGCTGTTTCTTTGCTTATATCAGCTATTATTATTGGCTTTTCTTTTTTTTCATTCTTTGAATTTCAAACCCGAACCTTTAATTTGGCTATTACTATATTTTGTTTGAAATTAATTTTTGATGGATTATTCTATACATTAAATATAGTTTTATTAAAGCAGCAGTTATATTCCCTAATTGCGCTGCGCACAATTTTCTCAGCGGTGATATCTGCAGCTATTATTATTGGGCTGCTGTTACTAGATTTTGGCGTTTGGGCTTTAATTTGGGCACAAGCAATTTTGTCTATTGCTAACTTTTTTGCTGTATACATACCCACAAGAAAGCTGGTTACTTTTCAGTTCTCATTTGCAAGCATAGTAAAGCTCAATAGCTTTGCTGCTTATTCCACGCTTACGAATGGGGTTACTTCAATATTAGATCACTATGAATCAGTGATAATTGGTGCCGTGCTAGGTAAGCGAGAACTTGGTTTTTATAATGTCGCTAAACGGTTTTCTAATATTATTAGTGATATCTTTATTGGTACTGTAAGCGAAATTAGTTTTCCTCTTTTGGCTAAAAAACAAGAAGAAATGATAGAGTTTCGTAAGGCTTTTATGAACTCTGTTTACTTTTCGGTGCTGATTTTATTTCCTCTATTTACCTTTTGTTTTATTAATAGCGAAAAAATATTTTTACTACTATTTACCGAAAAATGGCTAAATGCATCGGTGGTTTTTCAAGCTTTTTGCATCATCTTTGCTTTCATTATTTTAGGCATACCACAAAAGAATGTTATTGTACTAAGTAATCACGCTAAGTGGTGGTTTCAACTGCAGGTTCAAATCTCGTTGATTATTGTCCCCCTTACAGCGGCAAGCGCATTTTTGGGATTAAATGCGGTACTTATTATGCTTATACTTGGTAAGTGTTTGTACTGTTCATTATCGATGTGGAAGTCATGTCAGATATTATCACTTGATGTCAAAAAGTATATAGTTAGTTTTATAGTACCCTTAATTTGCTGCATTGTTACGGCAATTATAACCTCACTAATAACTCAGTTTATGCCCCCATTAAAATTTATATTGGTAGATATTACTATCTCTGCCACCATCTTTTTTATAATTTATCTGACTCAAATGCTCTTATTCGATAGAAAAAAAATAGTCAACATTGGCTTAATATTATTGCCGAATAATCAACATTTAAACAAGCTTGCAAAAAATATAAATAATCAGGAACTCCAATAACATGAAACTTACTTTTTACAAAGGCGATATTCCCAACTTCGGTGATGACTTAAATAACATTATGTGGGATGCATTACTCGCTCCAGGCTTTCTTGATGACAATGAAGACGAGCTTTTTTTAGGTGTTGGATCTATTCTGTGGGACTCCTATCCAAAAAAAGCTAACAAAATAGTTATGGGCTCTGGCTTTGGTGGATATACCGGCATACCTAATTTACATGAGGGAAACTGGGATGTTGCTTTTGTACGCGGCCCAAGAACAGCCAAGGCACTCAATTTAGATCCTAAACTGGCCATTACCGATGCTGCTATTTTAACGCACTTTATGGATCTGCCAGTTCAAGCTAAAAAATACAAAGTAAGCTTTATGCCCCATTGGCAGAGTATTTCGCGAGGTAACTGGCAAAGAGTATGTGAGCAAGCAGGTATTAATTATATAGACCCAACAGATCCAAATGTGATGCATTCATTACAATCTATTCAACAAACTGAATTACTTATAACTGAAGCAATGCACGGGGCTATTTTAGCTGATACTTTGCGAGTTCCGTGGCTTGCATTGGAGCCCATTTTCCCACTGCATAGAAATAAATGGTTTGACTGGTCAGAGTCAATGTCTATTAATCTTAAATTTAATGATATGCCAAGTTCTTCTATTAAAGACTTTTGGTCACTTAAAACAGGTAACCAAGGTATGGGGAAACGAAGTGCTCAACTAGGGAAGTTATTAAGCTTTACTGATTCGTATTTTATCGATAGAGCGGCTGAAAAGCTTTTAATGCTTGCTAAAAATCACGGGCAAATGAGTAAAGAAAATATTTTTATTGATAAATCTAACATGGCTTTAGAAAAGTTAGGGGAATATTGTAAACTCCAAATCTCTTGATTAAAGCTTTTTAAAGTTTCGGTAACAAGCTACCATCGTTTGATTTAGTTTTCTAGTACACTCCCTTTTTATAGATGAACTTATTATTTGCATAAAATTTATGAAGAAAATAATTGTAGCAATCCTAACTAGAGGGACAAGAAATAGAACGTTCAATGAGTGCCTTACAAGCATTAACAAATATCGGTGGTTATAGTATAGACAATTTAGTTGTTGAGAATAATAGTCAGCCTGATGAGCATGTAAAAAGTTATTCGCTATTATGATAACAATGGAAAATGTGTGAAATATTTACTTGAGCCTATATCGGGGTTTCCTCACGTAAGAAACGCAGCTCTAAATTTTGCAAAAGCACAGGGGGGTACATATATTTAGCATTTATTGATGATGCTCTTGTATCAAAAAGTGGGATTGAAAATTTAGTTAAAGCCATTGGAACTAACAACATTGCGTCTGGGCCTCAATTAGCGATATTTCCTCAGTCAACGGGCTTATTCTATCGAAATGCAGCTGTATATCATGAACTTACAATAGTAGATGGTTTAGCAATAAAATGGTCTACTACTAACGATATTTTAATTGATATAAGTTTTATGGAAGTAAAATATTTGAGTTTTAACCCTAAATTTATTACCGGTGGTGAGGGTAAAGAACTATTTTAAAGGGTTAATAAGTCAAGAGGGGAGCTTATATGGAGCGATACAGCCTTTGTTAGTGAATATATAACCCAGCAGAGTCGTTTATCGATTAAGCGGGCTACGCGCAGAATATTTAGAATTTGTGCGACAGGTTTTATGACTGAGTCATCAGTAAAAACACCTTTTAGGACTTATTTATCGTGTGTTTTAAAAGGGGCATTGTTTTTTCCATACCATGTTATTTCACTTAAAAGCTCCATATTAAATTCTTTATGTGATTTATCGCATGGAGTTGGTTTTTTATGATCAATTTAGCAAGGGGCGAGTTAGTAAATATACTTAATCTATTTAGGGTTTATAATGTCAAACACTATTGATGTTTCGATTGTTATTGCAGCATGGAATGCACAGAGTTTTATATTAACTGCTATTAACTCCGCTTTGTCGCAAGAAGGGGTTTCTGTAGAAGTTATCGTGGTTGATGACTCATCAACTGATAATACATGTAATGTGGTTGAATCAACAGTTGATTCACGTGTTAAGTTATTGCGCTCAGAAGTAAATGGCGGGCCGGGGGCAGCACGAAATATTGGCTTTGATGCTGCGAAAGGCACATGGATTGCTGTGTTGGATTCTGATGATTCTATGTCTCAAAATAGACTGAAAAACATGCTGGGCGCCGCTCCAGCTAAAGCTGATGTGTTAATCGATAATTTTTGTGAGTTAAGTAGCAATGGTATTTTATCTAAGCCTTTCTATTCGCATACTGAATTACCGCTAGGTAGATTAAATTTATCGTTTCTTATAGAAACTAATTTAGTATTTACTGGTGTAAAATCGACAGGTTATGTTAAGCCGCTGTTTAAAAATGAGTTTGTGAAAGATAACAATATTAAATACTGGCCAGAAGTAAGGATTGGCGAAGATTATTACTTTTTGGCGAGTTGTTTAGCTTGTGGAGCTATTGTAGAAGTACTTGAACAGACTGGTTACATTTACACTATTCGCGATGGTTCTATTTCAAGTGAGTTGGAAATTTCGCACGTTGAAAAGCTGCTAAGGTTTGATGAAAAATTCATGCACAAATATAGTTAAGTAAATCAGAGTTAACGGCTCAAAAAAAACACTATAAAAATTTAGATTGTGCATACCACTACTTGCTATTGGTGCAGAAAATTAAAAAAATTACAAATCTATTCTGCCTTATTAAAAATGTTTGAAAATCCCTCAAATGCTCGGTTGCTTAGCTTACCGCTTAACAAGGGTTGATTTTTTGGAAATTAATTGTAACTTGGTTAAGTAGCAATTAATTGTATTGGTGGATTAACTATTATTTAGTCTTTATTTTGTATTTAGAATATAAATAAGGTTTAGGTTTGTCGAAATTAAAAGCAGATCCAGCTATCCGTAGTTTGTTAAACCGCATGCCTAGTGATGTGCAGGATAGTTTTACCGAAGAACAGCTAGTTCATCTAAAAGTTGCTATAGGCGCAAGGCAGTGGGGTAAGCATGTAGTGGATTGCAGAGGTGTAATTAAATTTTTTAAATACAGGTATTACTTTGTTTTACTGGCTGGTCGTAACAGACGGGAACTTAGTAAAAAAGAGCAAAAAATAGCAGCTATATCACAGGCAATCACTATATCTATGTTTAGTTTTTTTGTTATTACAATTTTGCTGCTTATTATTTATTTAGTTAAGTCGGCTTTAGGTATTGATATATTTAGTAATTACTCTTTTGGGGTATGGGCTTGGTTTAAGGAGTTGTTTAAATAAAAATAAGGTGCTTCTGTTTGGAGGAGGTTTATAAATGTTTACGTAAGTTTATATTTGTTTTGTTTTGTGTAAGTTCCTCGCTACTTAAAGAAATTTTGCATAATATTACTTTATATAAAGCCATCCTTAATGTTGAATACTTTAGTATGATACTGTAAAATTTCTGCACAGTTTTGTGGAGCTTATTTCACTTTTAAGATATCTATAGGGATACATAGTATGACATCTTCAAGGACGTTTAAGCCTAATGGTTCGTCGGATGCAAATTTTTATCGATTATTCGATATTTTTGCATTGTTTTTAGCCTTTCAATGCTCAGCTTTGTTCTATAGTTTTGAGCTCACTCCTATTTATATGGTCTCGGTTTTAACCGTTGCTTTAAGCTTTTTATATTGTGCTGAAATATTCTCCGCTTATCGCTCTTGGCGTGCAGGTAAGTTTAGAACTATGGTGCTTTGTGCTTGGGGCTCTTTATTTGCTGCATTCTCTGTTTTATTAGTTATATCGTTTGCATTTAAGTTTACTGAGTCGCTTTCGCGTATTGGTCTGGGTTTATGGTTTTTGTTAAGCGTAACTTTTTTATATGCTTGGCGCCTTGCTGCCTATTTATTTAAAAGAAGTAGACGTAAACTAGGGTTGAATCTGCGTAATGTTGCTATTGTGGGTGCTACCGAGTCAGCGGTACATTTATATAATGAAATTACTAAAAATGATGAACTTGGCTTTAATTTTTTAGGCTTTTATGACGACAGGCAACCAGAGCGACTTTTCGAAAATTCGACTAAGTACGATGTTGCTGGACGTATCCAAAATGCAGTAGATGCAGCCCGTAATGGTGAAGTCGGCGTTTTATATATTGCGTTACCAATGAAAGCCGATAAACGTATAGCCGACATTTTACTGCAATTAGGTGATACCACAGTTGATGTACATATTATCCCTGATTTTTTAATATCTAATTTAATACATGCACGTATTGAACATGTGGGTGATGTTGACACATTAAGCGTGTTTGAATCACCCTTTATAGGTGCTCGTGAATTTATAAAGCGCACTGAAGATATAATTGTTACCTCTATTATTTTAATGCTTATATCGCCTATTTTAATTGCCATTACATTTGCTGTTAAATTTACTTCTAAAGGTCCTGTAATATTTAAACAAGATAGGTACGGATTAGATGGGCGTAAAATTAAGGTTTGGAAATTTCGCTCAATGAGTGTTACAGAAAACAACTCTGTAGTAACACAAGCTACAAAAAATGATGTGCGTATTACGCCACTGGGTGGTTTTTTACGCCGTACAAGCCTTGATGAGTTACCGCAATTTATAAACGTTCTAAAAGGTGATATGTCTATTGTAGGGCCAAGGCCTCATGCGGTTGCCCATAATGAGGAATACCGCAAAAAGGTGGAGTTTTACATGTTACGCCATAAAGCTAAGCCAGGAATTACAGGTTGGGCACAAATTAATGGCTGGCGTGGTGAAACCGACACTCTTGATAAAATGGAAAAACGTGTAGAATTTGATTTACATTATATTAAGCACTGGTCGTTATGGTTTGATATAAAAATTATTTTTATGACAATTTTTAAAGGATTTAAGAATGCGAATGCATACTAAAACACTTGCACCTATATTTGCTTTGTTAAGTGCTGGGATTGCAGCTCCGGCAGCTGCTAATTTAAAACCAGGCAGCGTTATGACTAAGGATGGCGCCGAAATTACACCTACCTTACAAACAGGCATGAGCAGTAATAATAACTTTTTTAGTACACCTGATAATAAAGAGTCGCGATTAATTTGGACTATAACTCCTAACGTTAAAGCGGTTATTGATGATGGCCCGGATAGTTATAGCTTAGACTTAGGAACTAGCAGTTCTTTACATAATAAAGATTCTGACGATAATTTTACTCAAGTAAATATAGGTGCTGGCGTACATAAAGAGTTTACTAGTCAACATCGTTTAGATATTAACGGTGATGCAGATTGGCTATACGAGCCGCGTGGTAGTGGCTTAACCGAAGGCCTTGGCGATACAGTGAACGAGCTTGTAAAGTATCAGCAACAAAATATTACAGCTCGCTATGAATATGGTGCGCAAAGCTCAAAAGCTCAAGTTGCTTTAAAAGCTGGTTTTTTTAGTAAAAAATATCAAAATTTTAGAGAAGTATCGCAATATCGTGATTACGATAAATCGTTAATTAGTGTAACGGGTTACTATAACACCCAAGCATCTACTCGTACATTTTTAGAAGTTAAGCAAGAAAACTACCGTTACGATTTTTTACAAACTAATGGTATTTCACGTGATAGTGATGATGTAAAAATACTACTTGGTATGGAGTGGGAAGCAACAGCGGTTACTTCTGGCTCGTTTAAATTGGGTTATCAAAATAAAGACTTTAGCGCTAATGAGCGTAAAAGTTTTAGCGGTTTAAGCTGGGAGGCGGGTGTTAACTGGCAACCACTTAGCTATTCTACTGTACAATTTACAACTAGCCGCTCAGCTAAAGATCCATTAGTGCAAGGCGATTACATTAAAGAAAGTAGTTATGGTGTTAATTGGGCTCATAACTGGAGCGATTATTTAAGCTCACTTGCTGGTGTTAATTATACTGACGAACAATACACTGGAGATATTGGCCGTAAAGATAAATCCAAAAGTGCACGCTTAGGATTAAACTACGTTGCGAGTAAATTTGGTATGGTCTCTACTTATGTAGACTTTATTGATAAAGACTCTACGCAAACTGCTATTGAGTTTGACCGAGTAGTTGTAGGTGTTAATTTTACATTTGCTTTAAAGGCTAATTAATGAAGTTTATTTTTAGTTTAACGCTGCTAGTTTTAAGCAGCGTTTGTTTTGCGCAAACTGCACAAAGTTATGTATTAGGTGCAGGTGATAAGGTTGAAATAAAAGTATTTGGCCAACCCGATTTAGAGGTTACTGCACTTTTGGGTAATAGTGGGGAAGTTAACTATCCTTTTTTAGGTAAAGTAAAACTTGCGGGGCTTAATACGTCTGAGATTGAGCAAGTTATAACGCAAGGCTTAAAGCCTGAGTATTTAATAAATCCCAATGTATATGTGCAGGTAATTGAATATCGTCCTTTTTATATTCATGGTGAAGTTAAAGACCCCGGTGCCTACCCTTATCAGCCTGCGATGACAGTTAACCAAGCTATAGCACTAGCCGGTGGATTAACTGAGCGGGCCTCGATTGATAAAATATACATATTTAAAGAACAAACTAAACAGCAGCAACAAAAAGGTAATTTAAATAGCCAAATTGCAGCGGGCGATACCATAAAAATAGAACAACGGTTGTTTTAAGCAGTTTACAGGGCAGTATTTAATGAACCAAAAAAATGAAAACCTGAGCAGTAATGAAGACATTATTGATTTAAGTGTATATCTTAATGTGATTAAACGCGCGAAATGGCGTATCCTGGGTTTTGCAACCGTTGTTACTTTATTAACTATCATGGTAGCTCTAACGTTAGTACCTAAATATATTGCTACGGCTACTTTACTTATTGAAGCTAAGCAAACTAAGGCCGTAAGTTTTCAAGAAATATATGGTCTAGACTCGACTCAAAAAGAATATTACCTTACCCAATTTGAGGTTATTAAATCGGACAGTATTTCCCGTGAGGTAATTACCAAACTTAATTTAAAAGCACATCCAGACTTTATAGCTAAGCCATCTGTTTTAGGTGAGCTGAAAACGGGGATAAAAGAGCAACTCCCTTTCTTAAATAAAAAAGAAAAAACTGTATATTCACCTGAAGATCAAGCTGATCGTGAAATGCTTGGCTTGTTAGGCGCTTTTAAATCTCGTCTATCAGTCTCGCCTATTCGTAATACACAGTTAGTTATGGTTAGTTTTGAATCAAGCGATCCTAAGTTAGCTGCACTTGTAGCTAACACAGTTGGTGAGGTTTATATTAGTAGCCAAATGCGCGCAAAAATGGGTATTACTCAACAAGCGTCTAGTTGGCTAAATACGCGCTTATCGCAATTACGAATCCAGCTTGATGACTCAGAAGTGCGCCTGCAAGCTTACCGAGAGGAGCAAAAGCTAGTTGATATTGAAGGTATAGCAGGGCTAGCCACGCAAGAGCTTGAGCAAATATCACAACAGTTAATTGTTGCCCGTAATGAAAAAAACAATCTTGAAAGTATTAATCGAGTTATTAGTGAGTACGGTAACAATAATATAGAACTTTTAGGTAGCATGCCTGAAATTACATCACACCAGGTTATACAAAACGTAAAGCGTGAAGTTGTTATAGTAGAACGTAAATTAAGTGACTTAGGTGAAGTGTATGGGCCCAAACATCCTAAAATCATTTCAGCTAAAGCAGAGCTTATTACTGTAAAAAATAACTTAGATAAGCAAATTAAAGGCCTTATTACAGGTATTGAAAAAGAGCTAAACCGTATAACACGCACAGTGAGTGCGCTTGAGCGTGACTTAGTTAAAATTCGTGCTGAATACCAAGACATTACCCGAAAAGAAACACAATATAATCAATTAAAGCGTGAAGTAGAAACTAATCGAAATATTTTTAATACGTTTTTATCTCGCTCAAAAGAAACCGAAGTAACAAGTGATTTTAGCTCTGCTGCTGCACGTTTTACCGACCGTGCCTATGCTCCAAACAAACCAGCAAAACCAAATAAAAAGCTTATTATTATTTTAGCTTTTATCGCTAGTTTTGGTTTTGCAGTAGTGATGAGCTTTATATTTGACGCACTTAACGATACTGTTAAAACCAAAAATGATGTTGAAAGTAAGTTAGCGCAGCGCATGCTGGGTTTATTACCGCATGTAAAAATACCTAAAAATAGTGTTTTTCCGATTCACGCATATCTTGATGACAATTACAGGCGTTTTGCAGAGTCGGTACGTACGTTCAGAACTAGTTTGTTATTAACCCAGTTAGAACGTAACCATAAAGTAATTGCAGTTACTTCTAGCTCTCCGGGTGAGGGTAAAACAACGACCTCAGCTAATTTAGCTATGTCGCTTGCACAAATGGGTAAAGTATTATTAATTGATGCTGATTTACGAAAACCAAGTATTGCTAAACGCTTTGATATTCCGGTATTTCACCCGGGGTTAAGTAATTTAATTGTAGGCACGGAGCAGTTAAGTGAATGTGTACATATTGATGTGCAGTCAGGTGTAGCTATTATGCCTAGCGGCCAAATACCTAGTAACCCTTTAGAGCTTTTATCTAACGCGCGCTTTAATCAAGTAATCGAGGGTTTGAAAGCTGAATACGACCATATAATTATAGATACACCACCAACACAAGCTGTGAGTGATGCTTTAGTTATTGCGCAAAGTGCAGACTCGGTTATTTATGTTGTTAAGTCGGATATTACGCGAATTAAACCTATTAAAGCGGGTATTGAACGGTTGTTTGAATCTAAAGCTCATGTTGCAGGTATTGTGCTTAATCAAGTAGATATGAGTAAAAGTAAAGACCAGCATAGCCATGGTTATTACGACTATTATGATTACTCGCAAAAACCTGAACAACCTAATACATAGTTAAATGCAAATCTATGATTGATATTCATTCCCATATTTTGCCAGGCATTGATGATGGTGCTAAAGATTTAAATGAAACTTTAGCGCTATTGGATATTGCACAAAATGATGGAATAACCCATATGGTTGCCACGCCACATATACATATTGGGCGATTTAATAATTCGGTTTCGCAATTGTATAGCGAGCTTGCTAATTTAAAAGCACAGGCATTAGTAAATAATATTGGGATTAAACTAGCTGTGGCCGCTGAAGTTAGGCTTGATGTAGAGCTAATGAGTTTAGTGCTTGGTAATAAACTCCCGTTTATTGGTACACTTAATTCAGTAAATTATTTATTATTAGAACTCCCGCACTCTCATGTACCCCAAGGTTACGATAAGTTTATAAATTGGCTAGCTAAACAAAATATAAAAGTAATTATTCCTCACCCTGAACGTAATCGCGATATTCAAGCTAATCCTTTTTATATTGAGCGTTTAAAGCAATTAGGGTGTGAGTTTCAATTAACGGCTTCAAGCATTGATGGTGCATGGGGCGAAACTGCAAAAAATATTAGTATAGATATGCTAAAAAAGGGTTTAGTTACTTATGTTGCATCTGATGCCCATTCAGTTAAGCGTAGGCCTCCAATATTAAGCAATGCAAAAAAGATAGTTACGGATTTAATTGGTGGAATTGAAGCGCAAAATTTGTTTTTTAATAATCCACAGCGTTTAACAGAGTCGTTGTTTAATGAGTAATATAAATACAAACCGCCTCGCACAAATTGCCATACTTGCAGTTATTACATTAGTAATAGGTTATCAAAGCTTACAAAGTATGCGTGCAAATACATGGTATTTTAATGCACTCAATATTTTAAAGCAGCCTGAAAGCACAATTACTCCTGAAGAACTAGAGCTTGCAGATAGGGCAATTACATTTGCAACAAGTCAAGACCCTTCACAGCCACATTACTGGCAGTTAAGTGCTTATATAAAAATGCTCAATTTAGCTGTAAATAGCGGCCAAAATAAGAATAAGCTTTTGGTTTACCAACAAGCAGAAAAAGAGCTGTTAAAATCATTAGAGTTAAGGCAAACATGGTCAGAAACGTGGATTGCACTAGCGCAAGTAGTTAGTTATCAAGAAGGTCCGACAGAGCACGTATACGAGTATATTCAGCAGGCCAAAAAATTCGGGCCGTACAAGTTTGATGTGCAGCTTGGTATTATTCAAATAGCTCTAATGAACTGGCAGCAACTCCCTCCAAAGTATAAAGCATTGTATGTTGCTGAGCTTAACTCTGCAGTTAAGTATGGTAATGAATTTTATGAGATTTTTAGGTTGGCAAAAAAAATTAATCGTCTACCTACAGTGTGTTTATCGCTGCAATTCGGTTCTCATTTTAAAGCAATTAGAAGTAGTTATATTTTTAAAGATTACTGCGGGTAAAATAACTAATTGGTTATAGGTAGATAATATTGAATTCGAATTTCCAGCAAGCTGGGTTTTTATTTTTTTAAATCAAAATTATAGAGTCATAAAAGGAGTTTTGAGTATGAGGTTTATTGGATTGGATGGTTTGAGGGGGTTAATGTGTCTTTGGGTAGTTATTGGACATTCTATAACGATGGCTGGCCTCGAATTAGATAAAGATTCTTTCTTTGGTAAGGTACTTGGTAAAGGTTTAGCCGTAGATGTTTTCTTTATAATAAGTGGATTTGTAATTACTTTATTACTATTAAGTAAGGATGTGCCTTTTAGTAAATATATTAAGCAAAGAGTACTGAGAATTTTTCCTGCGTATTTATTATTTTTGTTTTTATCAGCTTTGATACTTAATGAAACTGTGTTTGTACTCCAAAACTTTCCTGAGGACATAGAGAAAACTGCGGATAGGCTAAAATATGCAACAGCCTCATTAAAAGACTTTAAATTGCACTTTTTTACTCATTTATTCATGCTTCATGGGATCACTCCATCGTTCATTCTTAGTAATCCCACATACACCATAATGGGCCAAGCTTGGAGCTTAACACTTCAATTTCAATTTTTTATTCTTGCACCACTTTTTATATTTATTTTGCGTAAACATGTTTGTTTTCTTGTCTTATTTGTTATGTTGATTTTGGCTTCAAGTCAATTCTTTTTTGGTGTGATGGGGCATAGATCGTTCTTTTTAGTTAATTCCAATATGTTTTTTGTGGGTATGTTTAGTGCAATTCTATTAAATTTTAATAAAATGAATAAGCTAACAAATACAAACTTTTATTCTGCTTTAATTATTTTCTTACTTTCTATATCAATTTACCAATGGGTTAGTGAGCGGTTGTTAGCAGCTATACCTATCATAATTTGGTCAATTTGTTTTTTTATAGAGGTTTCTGCGACAACCTCTCCGCTACAATCTTTTTACAGAGTTATTTTAACTAATCGTATTTCAATATTTTTAGGCAATATATCTTATTCAATGTATTGCAGTCATATGTTTTTTCTTTACGCTGTTTCATATGTTTTAATTAAAAGTAATACTGATTTGGCGTTTTACACTCCTATTATGCTCATAGCCCCTTTTTTATTTACTGTTGTTGCATCGTATTTTTCGTATGAATATATAGAAAAATACTTCATTACATTTGGTAAAAATACGAAAAAAAATAATGTTCAACAGCGCGCTATTTGATCTATTGTTATTAGTAAACGGATATGTAAAAAGAGAGTGTATGTGGAGGTAAAAACAATGCCTTAAATTACTTTAGTCTTTGTTAAAAAGCTCTAAAGTAAATCGTTTTAAGGTTTGTTAAACGTATCAAAAATGCCCAGAGCTTTTGCTACTCTGGGCCATAAAGTGACTCTAAATTGAGTCTAGCGTTAACTAAAAACTTTCTGGTTCGTTAGGGAGAAGAAGAAAGTACTTAAAACTATAGTAAAGCTGTTCAATAAAGCATAACTAATTTTGTCATCTGGTTACATTTGATAACAAAGGATTAGATTAATTATGCGTAATTTGTACTTTAGTTTAACCCCAGCTTATTAACTGCGTATTTTGCACTAGATCGCGTGGTAGTGAGTTTTTGATCTTATTTTTTTGCCATTTACCCAGCCCGATAGGGCAACCACACAGCGTTAAAACTACTTCACCTATTGTTTGAGTTGCCTCAGTTAAGCGTATATCTTTACCTTGAAAATAATCATTAGCTTGCTCGTTATTTAACGCGTAAATATTAGTTTTACACTCATTGCCAAATACGGTTGCAAATTCGTGCGTTAGCCTCACTCCATTTTTATGGATGATGCCAATTTGAATACCTAAACGTGCGTACTTAATTTTATTTTGTACGGCTTCAAACCCTTGTGGAAATAACCACAGTTCTTTATCGCGCTGCATTAAGCTGCCAGGTAGGTTAGTTAGCCCAAAGTGCTTTTTAAGCGATTGCATAAACGCGGCACTTTGTTTTTTATCAAATTCGTTAAACGGAAACGCGCCTTTTTTAACAGTTTGATTTGGGTTATTGCAACTGGCATGTTTTTTAAATTTAGCAATAAAAAAGCCTTCGCTATCGAAAGTTTGCGGCCATACATGCAAATAGCCTTCACTTGTTGTTACTTTACTTGCACCTTCAAATAAATCACTTAGTGACTCAGGCGCTATATAGTCGCCAAATTCACTGAGTAAATAATCGCACACTTGTTGGTTTTCGAGCGGGGTAAGTGTGCAGGTTGAATACACTAATGTGCCACCTGGCTTTAATGCATAAAAAGCGCTTTTAATTAAGTCTTTTTGTACTTGGGCTATTTGAATGTTTGATTCTATTGACCAATTTTTAAGTGCGTCGGCGTCTTTACGTACTGTGCCTTCGCCAGAGCATGGCGCGTCTAGCAATATGCTATCAAAGCATTCAAACATGTAGTTGCCAAATATAACGCCATCAAAATGCGAGAGTGCACAGTTACCAACGCCCATACGTTTGAGTGTTGCGCTAAGTACTTTTAAACGAGATGACGAAAGCTCATTTGCAACAAGCACGCCTTGGTTATCCATAAGTGCTGCAAGTTGCGATGTTTTAGAGCCCGGTGCTGATGCCATATCAAGTACGGTGTTATTTTGAGAGTTAGCGAGTTTAATACTTTGCTTTAATGCGATAGGGGGCAGCATTGAGCTTGCTTCTTGTACGTACATAGCACCGCTTAGATGTAAGTCGGTATTACCAAGGGCTAGGTTTTGCTCTTCATCATTTGGGCGCTCTAACCAAAAGCCTTCACTGCACCATGGGATCGGGGTTAGCAGCCAATTTTTTTCAGTTGCACGTTCTACAAATTCTTCAATGCTAATTTTTAATGTATTAACGCGGATAGATTTTCTGAGGGGCCTACGACACGCATTTAAAAAGTCATCTAAATTTAGATGCGCTGGTAAATAGGTTTTTACGTCGTCAATAAAGTGCTCAGGAATAAAAGTGTTGGCGTTCACGCGTTAGCTCATACTATAAAAATAAAGCGCGATAATAGCATTTATGCGAGGTGTTTTCAGCGCTAAAAAGCATATTAACTACTTTGAAGTTATGTCGACACTTTACTGTTTTAGCCTATTTTAAAGTCAGTTATATACGACTTTAGATTAATAGTGTCGACAATGAGTGTGTTTTTTAATCTTTTTATTGGGTTTTAGGGTTGACATGTTTTTTTAATAAGCACATAGTGACCATATGAATTGTCGACAATCTAAAAAATAACTTATGACACACACATTTTTAAACGAAGCGCCTATAACTACCGCATCAGATCAAGTATTTGTAGATATGCGCCGTGAGATTGTTGAAGGCACTATAGTTCAAGGTAGTAAAATATCAGAGCCTGAACTTGCAAAACGTTATGGTGTAAGCCGTGCAACACTTAGAGAGGCGTTAAATCGCTTAGAAAGTTGCTACCTTGTTGAGCGTAAAGCTAACGTAGGTTGCCGAGTGGTAGCCCTTACTGCAGAGCGTTTGATTGAAGTTTACCAGGTTCGTAGCTCTCTTGAGGGCTTAGCATGCAGGCTTGCTGCCGACAATATGGAACCCGAAGAAGTAAAAGGCTTAAAGCAATTACTTAATCAGCACCTACAAACACAACGTGTTAAAGAGGGCGAATCTTATTATCAAGAAGCCGGCGATTTAGATTTTCATTACCGTATTATTCAAGGCAGTAAAAACGCGCATTTAATTCATTTACTGTGTAATGAGCTCTATCAATTAATACGCATGTACCGTGTACAAATGGGCATGGTGGGGCCGCGTGTATCAAAAGCGTTTGATGAGCATTTAGCTATTATTAACGCGATTGAAAACCACGATGGCGAACTGGCCGAAATGCTTATGAAGCGCCACATAAGTGCATCGCAAGCAAATATTCAAACCAAATTCGACTTATTAGCTAAGCAAAAAGCATAAACCGCTAAAAATAAGTAAAACAGTTAAAAAGTCACAATTACAGATTAAAACTATAAGTTACTCCACGTAGCAACCGTTCAAAGTGAGGAGAAAGTAATGTCAGCAGGATTAAAATTTAAACACGCTATTGCCAATAACCGCCCGTTACAAGTAGTAGGTACTATTAACGCATACACAGCGATGATGGCTGAAAAAATGGGTCACCAAGCTATTTACCTCTCAGGTGCCGGTGTTGCAAACGCCTCGTTTGGTATGCCTGACTTAGGTATGACGAGCCTTGATAACGTGCTTGAAGATATTCGCCGTATTACAGGTGCGAGCGATTTACCACTACTTGTTGATGCCGATACCGGTTGGGGTGGGGCGTTTAACATTGCACGCACAGTAAAAGAAATGACTAAGGCCGGTGCGGCGGGTTTTCATATAGAAGACCAAGTAGCGCAAAAGCGCTGTGGTCATCGCCCTAATAAAGAAATTGTAAGCCAAGGTGAAATGGTTGACCGCATTAAAGCGGCGGTTGATGCAAAAACCGATAGCGATTTTTATATTATGGCCCGTACCGATGCATTTCAAAAAGAAGGTTTAAACGCCGCGATAGACCGTGCAGCTGCCTGTGTTGAAGCCGGTGCAGACGCTATTTTTGCAGAAGCCGTACACGACCTTGCTGATTACCAAGCATTTGCAAAAGCGATTAACGTTCCAATTTTGGCAAACATTACTGAGTTTGGCCAAACACCTATTTACACAAAAGAGCAGCTAAGTGATGTAGGTGTTGAAATGGTGCTTTACCCACTAAGTGCATTTAGAGCCATGAACAAAGCAGCACTAAACGTGTATTCAGCAATTTTAAATGAAGGCTCGCAACAAAGCCAAATCGAAAATATGCAAACGCGCTCTGAGCTTTACGACTTTTTAGATTACCACACGTACGAGAACACACTCGACACCCTTTTTTCATCAAAATCTGACAAATAAAAATTATTAAAATAAATCACACACAAATTTAAGATAGGAGAAGATCATGGTAGATAAAGCATTAGGCGGCGCGGGTTTACGCGGACAAGTGGCTGGTCAAACAGCATTGTGTACTGTTGGGCAAAGTGGTTCTGGTTTAACGTATTGTGGTTACGATATTAGCGAACTTGCTGAAAAAGCGCAGTTTGAAGAAGTGTCTTTTTTACTTTCACGCGGTGAGTTACCTACAACAAACGAACTGGCTGAGTATAAAGCTAAACTTAAAAGCTTACGCGGCTTACCAGATGCACTTAAAACCGTGCTTGAAAATATTCCTAAAGACGCGCATCCAATGGATGTAATGCGCACGGGCTGCTCAATGTTGGGTAACCTTGAAATGGAGCTTGATTTTAACCAAGCCAATGATGCAATCGACCGTATGGTTGCTGTGCTCCCAAGTATTATTTGTTACTGGTACCGCTTTACACATGATGGCGTACGCATTGAAACACAAACTGATGACGACTCAGTTGGCGCACATTTTTTAACACTGTTACATGACAAAGCACCTAGTGATTTATTTGCACAAGTGATGAACGTATCACTAATTTTATACGCAGAGCATGAGTTTAATGCTTCTACATTTGCGGGTCGTGTGTGTGCATCAACGCTTTCTGATATTCACTCTTGTGTAACAGGTGCGATTGGTACGCTACGTGGGCCATTACATGGTGGTGCTAACGAAGCAGCTATGGATATGATTCAAGGTTTTACAAGTGCTGAGCATGCTGAGCAAGAAGTAATGGGCATGCTTGAACGTAAAGATAAAATTATGGGCTTTGGTCATGCTATTTATCGCGAATCTGATCCACGCAATGTAATTATTAAAAAATGGTCTGAAAAACTAGCGGCAGAGGTAGGCGATACCGTGCTTTACCCAGTGTCTGTTCGTTGTGAGGAGATTATGTGGCGCGAGAAAAAACTGTTTTGTAATGCCGATTTTTTCCATGCGTCTGCTTATCACTTTATGGATATTCCGACTAAGTTATTTACGCCAATATTTGTAATGAGCCGTGTTACGGGTTGGACTGCGCATGTAAAAGAGCAACGCGCTAACAACCGTATTATTCGCCCAAGTGCCGATTACACAGGGCCTGATGCACGTAGTTACACACCAATCGAATCAAGAAGTTAATTATTTTTAACTAAGGTGAGCCAGTGGCTCACCTTTTACGGCTTTAATGCTTTATATAATAAAAACAACTACAAACCTAAAGCCTTTCTTGAAAAATACCAATTGCACTCTCCATAAAATTGGTACTACATCCGTCACCAAATTAGCGAACCCTTACCATGACCATAATTAATAATACCCAATACCGTAAACCTCTGCCGGGCTCAAATGTCGACTATTACGATACGCAAGAAGCCGTAGATGCAATTAAGCCAGGTGCATACGCCACACTACCTTATTCATCACGTGTATTTGCCGAAAACCTAGTACGCCGATGCGACCCTGCCATGTTAACCGATGCACTTAATCAGCTAATTGAGCGAAAGCAAGATTTAGACTTCCCGTGGTATCCGGCGCGCGTAGTATGCCACGATATTTTAGGCCAAACGGCACTTGTTGATTTAGCAGGTTTGCGTGATGCAATTGCAGCCAAAGGCGGCGATCCGGCAAAAGTGAATCCTGTGGTACCCACGCAGTTAATAGTGGATCATTCACTAGCGGTAGAGCATGCTGGTTTTGATCCTGATGCATTTGAAAAAAACCGCGCCATTGAAGACAGACGAAATGACGACCGTTTTCACTTTATAAACTGGACTAAAACTGCCTTTAAAAATATTGATGTTATTCCACCGGGTAACGGCATTATGCATCAAATTAATCTTGAAAAAATGTCGCCGGTTATTCAAAATCGAGATGGCATTGCATTTCCAGATACTTTAGTTGGTACCGATAGCCACACACCACATGTTGATGCACTGGGCGTTATTGCCGTGGGCGTAGGTGGGCTTGAAGCTGAAAGTGTAATGCTTGGCCGTGCTTCTTATATTCGCTTACCCGATATTGTCGGTGTTGAGCTAACAGGCAAACGCCAACCTGGTATTACCGCAACCGATATTGTGCTCGCCATTACTGAATTTTTACGTGAGCAACGTGTTGTATCTACTTATTTAGAGTTTTACGGTGAAGGTGCTGATGCGCTTACTCTTGGTGACAGAGCAACCATTTCGAACATGACGCCTGAATTTGGCGCAACTGCAGCTATGTTTTATATCGATGATAAAACAATAGATTACTTGCGTTTAACTGGCCGCGAAGAAGAACAAATAGCCCTTGTAGAAAACTACGCAAAAACAGCAGGCCTTTGGAGCGATAGCTTAAAAACAGCTAAATACGACCGTGTGCTTACGTTTGATTTATCAAGCGTGGGACGCAATATTGCGGGTCCGTCTAATCCGCACCGCCGTGTATCAACAAGCGATTTAGCTAAAGAAGGGATTTCGGGCGTTGTAGAAAACGAAGAAGGCTTAATGCCCGATGGCGCGTGTATTATTGCTGCTATTACTAGCTGTACTAATACGAGTAATCCGCGCAATGTAATTGCTGCAGCACTCCTTGCCCGTAACGCAAATGCCAAGGGGTTAATGCGCAAACCTTGGGTTAAAACCTCATTAGCACCGGGTTCAAAAGCGGTGCAATCATACCTTGAAGATGCAAATCTACTAACAGAGCTTGAGCAACTGGGCTTTGGTATTGTGGGTTTTGCGTGTACAACTTGTAACGGTATGAGCGGGGCGCTTGACCCTATTATTCAAAAAGAAGTAATCGATCGCGATTTATACACTACAGCGGTGCTTTCGGGCAATCGTAACTTTGACGGGCGCATCCACCCTTACGCTAAGCAAGCATTTTTAGCGTCACCTCCTTTAGTTGTTGCGTACGCCATTGCAGGCACTATTCGCTTTGATATTGAAAAAGGAATACTAGGGCAAGATCAACAAGGCAACGATATTACGCTTAAAGATTTATGGCCGTCAGACGAAGAGATTGATGCAGTAATTAAGCAAAGCGTTAAGCCAGAGCAGTTTAGAAAAGTATACGAGCCGATGTTTAATTTAACCGTAGATTACGGTGAAGATAACGATCCACTTTACGACTGGCGCCCAGAAAGTACGTACATTCGTCGCCCTCCTTATTGGGAAGGTGCACTTGCGGGTGAGCGCACAATGACCGGTATGCGTGCGCTTGCAGTTCTTGGCGATAACATTACAACCGATCATTTATCGCCATCAAACGCAATTATGGCAAGTAGTGCTGCTGGTGAATACCTGACCAAAATGAACGTGCCAGAGGAAGACTACAACTCGTATGCAACGCACCGGGGCGATCATTTAACAGCGCAGCGCGCAACATTTGCAAACCCAAAACTACTAAACGAAATGGTACTGGACGAAAACGGCGAAGTTAAGCAAGGCTCTTACGCACGGTTAGAGCCACAAGGCACTAATACCCGTATGTGGGAAGCAATCGAAGCCTACATGGAGCGTAAACAACCGCTTATTATTGTAGCTGGTGCCGATTACGGGCAAGGTTCGTCGCGCGATTGGGCAGCAAAAGGCGTAAGACTTGCAGGCGTTGAAGTAATAGCAGCTGAAGGTTTTGAGCGTATTCACCGTACTAACCTAATTGGTATGGGTGTTTTACCGCTTGAGTTTAAAGCAGGCACAACGCGTAAAACTCTAAAGCTGGATGGCTGTGAAACGTACGATGTAGCAGGCGATTTAAAACCAGGTGCCACCGTTAATTTAAGTATTACTCGTAAAGACGGTGAAGTACTCACTGTGCCTATGAAGTGCCGTATCGATACCCAAGAAGAGCTTTCTATTTACGCGGCTGGTGGTGTGTTACAACGCTTTGCACAAGACTTTTTAGAAGCAGCACAATCTGCATAAGGGCAAGCATTATGTTTAAACCGCAAATTAAAGTGCCTGCAACCTATATGCGTGGCGGCACCAGTAAAGGTGTGTTTTTTAATTTAACTGACTTGCCAAAGCCTGCTCAAGTAGCAGGCGAGGCGCGCGATAATTTATTACTGCGCGTTATTGGCAGCCCCGATCCGTATGCTAAGCAAACGGATGGCATGGGCGGTGCTACATCAAGTACCAGTAAAACCGTAATCTTAAGTAAAAGTGAGCAAACTGACCACGATGTTGATTACTTGTTTGGTCAAGTGGCGATAGATAAACCTTTTGTAGATTGGAGCGGTAACTGCGGCAACTTAACGTCAGCAGTGGGTGCTTTTGCCATTAGTAATGGTTTGGTCGATAAAAGCAGAGTACCTAATAACGGTGTTGCTATCGTGCGTGTGTGGCAGGCTAATATTAAAAAAAGCATATTAGTGCATGTCCCTATGACAAATGGCGAAGTTCAAGAAACCGGCGACTTTGAGCTCGATGGCGTTACATTTGCAGCAGCTGAAGTAAAACTTGAATTTATTGACCCTGCTGATGGCGATGGCGCGTTATTTCCAACAGGTAACGTAGTTGATGACTTAGAGGTTCCAGGTGTTGGTACTTTAAAAGCAACAATGATAAATGCAGGTATTCCTACCATATTTATTAACGCCACTGATATTGGTTATACCGGCACAGAGCTGCAAGACGATATAAATAACGATGTTGCAGCGCTTAAAAAGCTTGAAACCATTCGTGCTTATGGCGCTGTTAAAATGGGTTTAATTACTAACATTAGTGAAGCGCAAGCTCGCCAACATACGCCAAAGGTTGCGTTTGTTGCATCGCCTTTAGATTACAAAGCGTCTAGCGGAAAGCTTATTGAAGCTACAAACATTAACTTATTAGTACGCGCTATGTCGATGGGTAAACTGCACCATGCCATGATGGGCACAGCTGCTGTTGCTATTGGCACGGCTGCAGCAATCGAAGGCACACTCGTAAATATAGCCGCTGGTGGAGGCGCATTGAGTGAAGTTAACTTTGGTCATCCGTCGGGCACGCTAAAAGTAGGTGCTGAGGCTAAAAATAATGCTGGCAACTGGCTAGTTACCAAAGCAAGTATGAGCCGAAGTGCACGGGTATTAATGGAAGGGGTTGTAAGAGTCCCTCAGTAATTACTAAACATTTACTTTAGGTAAGTAAACAAGTTTTATAAACGTTTGCTTAGCTAAAGTAAAACCTACTAACATTCGTTATAAACAATCCTTTTTCATTAATTTTTCGAATTATCCTCTTTTTTAGCTCTCATCCATCGCATTTACTTGAAGAATATAATTAACAAACTAGATTGTATGTAATATTCATTTAATAAAGTGAATATATTGTATCAATATGTGCTGGTTCTTTATGAGTGTCTATAGGTTATTGAATAATAGAGATGCTGATAAAGAAGTAGCTCATAGAATAAAGATAAATACTTCTATAAAACGTATAAATATGTAGCATAACTATATAGCTTAATGGTATTTTTAATGTTCTGGTAACAAAGGTTATGATTGTGTACTTTTTTAATGCTTTTTAAACATAAAAGCTTACACAAGCCACTATCAACTAAACTAATTTCTGATACTCATTCCAGGCTATCAAGGAGAAATAAATGGTAAAGCGTACGATCAAATTTACACCTATTGCAGCTTCAGTTGCACTTACATTAGGCTTAACAGCATGTGGTTCGGACAATGACAGAAACATTCCTGTTACACCTGTAGAATCTTTTACTGCAACAGGTGATGCACAGTTCAACATTGAAGTTACTGGTAAAGCAGTTAAAGGTTCAATGAAAAGTGCAGTAGTAACTGTAATGACTTTAGATGCATCTGGTCAAAGCGTTCCTGTTGCGTTTCGCTCAGCTGCTTCAGCAGAAGCAGAGTCTTTTTCTGAAGAAGCACTATCACAAAGTGCTGCTGATGCTGCAGTAGAAGCAAGTAAAATTGCTGCTAACCCTGAAGTATTAACTGATGAAAGCGGCCGTTACAGCATCTACTTAGATGATGACTTTACTGGACCAGTTTACATTACTGTTAAAACGTCTGCAGAAGGCGATGATAGCTTTTTACGTTGTGATGCTTACGTAGGTTGTGGCGATTACGATGTAGCGCCAGAAGAAGATGACGTAAATGATGGCGATACTGCGATTGAGTTTGGCGAATGGTACAAAACTGACCTAGAGCTTTCAGTTGTTAAATTTGTTCCAGCTGTTGAAGCAGATACATCTGGAGTAAGTGGTTCTGCAGGCGATGCTAATGTAGAAGCTTCTTATAAAGCTAATGTTACTTTCTTAACATCGTTAGTGGCGGCTCTTCTTCTTGACTCAGGTTCAAGTGTAGATGAAGACGCAATTGCTAAAGCAAGCTTAGATACTGTTGTACAAGTAATGGGTCAAGACGCTGCACTTTTACTTTCAGCTATTA
This sequence comes from Pseudoalteromonas sp. NZS100_1, assembly GCF_015864285.1. Classification (NCBI taxonomy): domain Bacteria; kingdom Pseudomonadati; phylum Pseudomonadota; class Gammaproteobacteria; order Alteromonadales; family Pseudoalteromonadaceae; genus Pseudoalteromonas; species Pseudoalteromonas sp. NZS100_1. Next base: position 40,481 of record NZ_JADYXN010000022.1, on the reverse strand, counting down.
TTGGTGATTTATCTAACGGCGGCGCTGTAGATTTAAGTGATGTTGATGGCGAAGAAGAACTTACTGACGGTATTTTAGCAATTGCACAGCTTTCATCTTCAATTCAAGGTTTACCTTCAATTGGTGATGTAATGAGCAGCATTAAAGCTGGTATTAAATCAGGCCAGTTTAAAGGTAATGCTGATGCTAGCATTGCAGCAATAGCGACAATGTTACAAACAGCTATTACAAATACTGCAAATGTTTTTGTTGCCATTGCTACTGGTACTGAAGATGACATTAAAACTGCATTAGAAGCCGCTTTCGCAGCAAAAATCCCAGCTCCTACTGCTGGTGAGATAGTTGCATTTGCTGCTAACTCAGCTGATGTTGCTAAAAAAGCAAAAGCTGCTAAAGATAAAGCTGTTAAAAATGGTGCAGCAACTGATGCGAGCCTTGCAGCCGCTGCAGTAAAAGTTAAAAAAGCACTAGAAGTAATTGGTTGTACTGGTGCAGAATGTACAGTTGGAGATGATTTTTATACAGCTCTAGCAGCTGCTTTAACAGTAGAAGTTACTGCTTCTCAAACTGCACTTACTGCATTAGAAATGAGCATTGAAACAGCTCAAAGCTCACTTGCAGATGTTCAAGCAATGGGTGGCGATGCTCTTACAGCTGATAACGCAGCTGCATTTGTAAGCGCTGTTACATTACTGAAAAATGAAGCTACTACGGCTGATTTAACAGCTAAAGCAGACTCTATTTTTGTTAAATCACAAGGCTATGTAACTGCTGCAAAAGCGTTAGTTACTCAAAGCTCTGATTACCAACAAGTTCTTGATTCTGCAACATCGTTGCAAACAGATGCATCTGTTGCTGTAACTGACACCGCTGCATACGACGCGGCACTAGCTGCACTAGTAGCTGAAGCTGAAGCAGCGATTACAGAGTTTGATGTGGCTCTTGCTGCTGCAAAACTAGTTGCTGAAGACACTGCAGACGTTGCTGATGAGAAAAAATCAGTAGCAGACACAGCTGAAGCGGCTTCTACTAGCGCACTTGCTAACGCAGAAAATGCAATGGTAGATACAGCTGCAAACGCAACAGAAGCTCTTGAGCTTGCAATGACTGCCGTTACTGCTGCGTCTGATTTTGCTGCTGCTGTTGATGCACTTGAAATTGCTATTGAGCAAGCACTTGTTGCTGCTAATGCCTACCTAGAACTTGAAGGCGAAGGCGCACAAGCAATGATTGATGCGCTTACAGCTATGCAAACAGCTGCTGTAGCTCAAGGTGAACTAGCTAGCGAGCAATTTGTAACAGCTTATAATCTACAGCTTGCTGCTGAAACTGCAGTTGCAAAACTTGAAGTACTAACTTCTGTTAAAGCTACATCAGAGTCATTATCGACTATGACTGTGCTTACAGGCACTGGTGCTGATGCAGTTGCTGATGCAGCAGACATTCTTGCAGACGTAATTGATGAATTAGCTGAAATGGGTAATAACTCAGGTACAGGCACATCAACTCGCAATGCAGATTGGGATTATACTTACAGCTTAGATGATCTTACGCTAATGCTTAGCAATGCTACTACAGGTGAGATGATTAATGCAGCGGCTTCTTATGAAGGCGACAAGCTTGTTGTTGCTTGGGGCGCTACATTAAAAGGTGAGAATGACGTATCTGTTGAGCTTGTTACTGCTGCTACACAAACACAAGCACTTACAGATTGTGTTGATTTTGCAGCCGGTACAATTGATGCTACTCAAATCGATTCATGTTTAGTATTTACTTTTGATGGCGCAGTAACTGCTGACAATGTAGATGATGCAGAAATCATAATGACTGAAACGGCTAACCATGTTGAAATCATGGATGGTGATTCTGGCTTCACTGGTATGTTAAGTATTACAGCTGATGATGCAACAGATTCAGGCTCTATTACATTAGAGGGTGTTTCTGGTGATGTAGACTTTAAAGTAATGACTACATACCTTGACAGCGACATGGAAGAAGCAAGTGCTTTAACTATTACAGTAAATAATGCAATGGGTTACACGTTGTCTATTACTGGTAATGAAAGTGCAGGTTACACTGGTGACGTTATGGCTATGTACAATGAGATGATGATGTCTTTTGGTACTGCAGCTAAAACAACAAACGGTCTTTCAATTACTTACATTGATGGTGACGTAGTTGATTACACTGATGTTGATTTAATTGATTCATCTAAGTAATATTTAAACTATAAAAGGGGAAAGCAGCGCTTTTCCCTTTTTTTATAGAAAGCGATTAAATTATGAAAAAAAAAATTCTCTTGTTAGGATTTTCAACAGCTTTTATTTCTCCTCTTGCTTCCGCAGATAACCAATTTCAAATTTTTACCCACTTTGACGCAGAAATTTATACAGAAGCACAACCAGTACAAGCCTTTGTAGATGATTTTGATGCTCCATTAAAATCGGGTGACAGTGCATTCACCTATAATATATTTGAAGTAGGTGTTGGCTACGGTAATTTTAAGGTAGGTTTACAAAGTCGTTACGACTATGTTCTTAACTTTGATCCTGATACAGCCAAATATACTCATACCGAAAAAAATGATCTAGAGTTTGAAGATAGATTTTATACATATTACCTTGATGCTAAACAAGCAACGTCTAACGGTGTATTTGTATCTTATGATTTTAAATTTTTAGATAAAAATGCATTAACAATAACACCTAAACTTTCTGTTTTTGCCAGCTCGCACTATCAAGATGCCACTGTAAATGGTGAAATTTATAGTGATGAAGTTGAAGGCGCTGTAACTGTCGATTACAACTTTTCAAAAGACATATTATTTAAAAAGTTTTCACCTTCACAAAAACCTGAAGGGCTTGGCTATAGCCTAGATATTTTTGCTGATTGGCAAGTAAATGATGAGCTTCAAGTTGGTTTTAGCGTAAAAGATTTACTCTATAAAACAGAGTACGAAGACAGCGGCTCTGTAAAAGGTCAAACTACTGAAATTCCATTTAGCGAAGATGACAACGGCGATATTATTACTCAGCCAACAGTTTCATTAAAAACATCTGCATTTGGAAATACGGTATCTCATGATTTAGAAATGGAAATGCGACTACAAGCATTTGCCGATTACAGAATAAACGACCGATTTTCGACTCAGTTAACTTTAAAACGTTACGACAAAGACACGTTCAGCCAATTAAAAGGCCGTATACACTTTTGGGATCATTGGAAAGTACAGGCAGGCTATGAGACAAAAAGTGAAGCATTTTTAGTTGGTATAGAAAACGAGTATTTTGGTCTTAATTTACAAACTGATAGCCTAGATTTAGATAAAGCCTATTATGCTAATGTGAATTGGTACGTGAACATTAAGTTTTAAGGAATGAAGATGTTAAAACAAATTATACCCTTAGGGGTAGCTATTGCATTGGTAGGTTGTGGTTCTTCATCAGACAGTGACAGTTCAGAATCTGTTGCAGTGAGTGAGATTGCTACATCTTCTTCTGTGAGTTTTTATGTATCTAATTGGCAATCACCACAGGGCACGCTTAATGTTTTAGATAGCGACGGGGTGGTGCAAGAATCAATTGAAGTCGAAAACATCAATACTGCGAGTGTAAGTGTAACTCCACTTACTTTTAATAGTTTTGAGTTTATACCGAGTGATACTGCTCTACCTTGTCCTCGCTTTACAGGTTGTGGCAGAACAGTTCGTGGTGATGTAAATGACTTAAACGCAAACCGTTTAATAGACTACCAAGAATTGACAGCCGTTACTCTTAATTACAAAGCAGATGCATTTAGTGCACCAGGTGTAAATACGGTTTATTTATCGCCATTGAGTAAAGCAATTACAGATGAAGGCTTTAGTGCTACGCAAGCTAGTTTATCAGCCACGCCTTTTTATCATTTAACGCACAGCAATTTAAATGCAAGTGTTGAAGCAGAAATGGTTACTAATGCATTTACTTACGCGGCAATTTTAGCTGGTGTTGCTGATAGTTCGTTTAGTGTTGAAAGTGCTTTTAATGCATTTACTAACTTAGAGACTGACCAGCAAGCATGGCAAGATTATAGCGATTTAGCAGCGCAGTATGTTACAGATAACTTATTTAGCGACCAAGGTAATGCTTTACTGCAAAATGTAGCTGGTCAAGTTAAGCAAACGATTGCAAGTGTAACTACATTTACAAATTGGCAGGCTCGCTCAACAGAAGTTCAAAGCTTAGATTCAAGAGAGTTACTTGTTGATACACGAAATATTATAGGTGCAGCAAGACTTCAAGAAAAAAGCTATTCAGATGAATTAGACGCAAAATTCGCTGAGCTTGAAAGTGCGTTTGATGAAGACACACAAAGAACACTTGATGCACTTACTAATGCTTTAAACGAAGTTATTACAAATTATTCACCACTAGCTGATGGCTCTACACCATCAGGACAATATAAACTTCGTGACTTAGATATTGATTACAGCCAATCACCTTATACTTGGGCTATAACTGGCACATATGATGATTTACCTATAACAATTGATTTATCAATTCCAACATTTAGAGTAAGTGGTGTATTAGGTAATAAAATTGAAGGTGTAATGAGCGCAACAGTCACAAATGGTGCTACGGTTTTAAGTGTAGATGTAAGTGAACTACTGATTCAATTTGACGGCATAGATGCACAAAGTGAATTAAACCCAGAAGCCGATACAGGTATTACACAGGTAACGACCAATGTAATTATCAATAAAGCAGCTGGTAAACTTGAAGGTGACTTGTCACTAAACTTAAATCGTTTTGTTAATTCATTAGGTGAAGAGTCTACGACGTTATCTACTTTTGATTTTAATGGCGATTACGTAAGTGACATTCAGAGCACTGCATTTCATATTACAGCAGTAGAGGCTTCGCCTTTTATTGGTGAAGATAATGACGATTTAGCATTTACTTTTGAATTAGATTTTCCGTTGAGTGGTGCAAGCGATTTTAAGTTTGCTTACGTGGGCGATGTTGAAAACTTATCAGAACTTACCTCTACAGATATATTTGTTAGTATAAAAAACCGTGCGCTAGATTTACGTATTCGTGATGTTAGTGGCAACATTAATCTAATAGCGAAAGGCGAAAATGGACGTTGGTTAGATGTAAAGCAAAAGGGCCGTAATTACAGTGGCGGTTTATATTTTGGTGATACTAAACTAGCTGATGTTACTGCAGTACGTGGTATTCCTGGTGTTTTATTTCCAAATGGTGAGTTTGAATCGTTATTTTAACCATTAGTTAAGTAGTTTTAGAAATATTCAAAATCCGATATTAGTTTTCTAGTATCGGATTTTTTAATGCTTGTTATATTAGTTAAATGCGCCTGAATCAAGGTAGCTGCCGATCCCGAGTGTAAACATCCATATCCCCCATAAACTATGCTCAATAACACATACGACGGTTGAGCGGCTTTGTGCATAGGTATAAGCAAACAGTAAGCCACCTAAAAAGGCTAAGGCTACTGCAATCCAATTTGCATACACAATATGCGCCAACGCAAATACACTCGCACTAACTACAATACGCACTGCTTTTTTGGGCATGATGCGTTTATAACGATGAAAAAAATACGTTCTGAATATTAACTCTTGAGGAATAACCGACAGTATTGGGTAGAGTAGCAACAGTAAAAGCCAATCATTAAACGAGTTGCGGGGAAGGGTAAACCAGTTGCCCTGATGAATAATCCCGTAAAACATACCTGAGAACAGTGCACCTAAAAAAAAGAAGCTAAACACACGTTTTTTAACAGCAGAAAATTGCCCAAGGCTTGTAAGCCTAAAACGTTTAAAGTGGGGATCGCCCAGTAGCAACATACAACACACGCTCATTAAAATAATAAGCGCAGGAATAAGCCAGTTAGCTAAATACTCGCGTAATACAAAACCCAATAAGGGTAGTAACACAAAAATGAGGGTAAATTCAAACCAGCGATATTGATTGGCGTTCAAGGTCGTCTCAACTTGTTTTTTTAATAAGCTATCAAGCTAAGACGACATTTTTATGACGAGATTAGTAATCTACAAAGTGATCTATAAAATTATTTTGCAGGTTCTTCTTCACTAGGGAGGTATTTGTACAAGGCAATAATAGTGGCAAAAATACTCACAAAGGTAATACCCATTAAACCAAACACTTTAAAATTAACCCAAAAGTCGAGCGAGAAATTATATGCAATATAAATGTTTAGTGCTGCGATGCCAGCAGTTATAGCAACCCACATTAGGTTAAGCTTATCCCATAATGGTTCTGGGACTACAATGGCTTGTTTTGTATCATTAGCATTTTCGAGGATTGAGCTAAGCGCTTTTTTAACGAGATTTTTCTTAAGTACATAACGGCTAACAAGTAACGTTAAGCTTAAACCTGCGTATATGAGTGTTGCTTTCCATTTTATGTATTGCTCATCATGAAGTACCAGCGTTAACGTACCAAACACGGCAGCAATGCCAAAAAATATCCACTGACGAGTTGGCACAGAGCCATGTTTAAAGTAGCTATAAGCAACTTGAATGAGTGTAGTTGCCATTAATAAACCGGTAGCCCAGTAAATATCGACTAGCTTAAAAACTGCAAAAAACAGTATGAGTGGGATGTATTCAATTAATGCGTGCATAGCTTACCTAAATTATACAAAAAAGAGTCAAAGGCTTTTTACCACATAAAGCTTAACAACTACAAGGTTGACTTGTTGCCCTGTAACCCTTAGCCTGCGTGGCTTTATTGCCAATTTGGTTTGGTATTTTTTATATCATCATATTCCCACGCTTAACCAACACTGATTTGGCGTGTATTTAGGAGCCTAAAATGAATAAAGCAGAACTCGTTGCTGCCATTGCACACAAAAGTGAATTAACAAAAAAAGATTCTCAAGCGGCGCTTTCAAGCTTGCAAAAAGTAATTACTAAATCGCTTTCTGAGGGTGATCAGGTTCAAATAAATGGCTTTGGTACGTTTGCACTAAGTTATTACCCAGCGCGTACTGGACGTAACCCGCAAACAGGTGCTGCAATTGAAATAGAAGGCGCTAATAAAGCGGTTTTTAAGCCTGCTAAAGCGTTAAAAGATCTACTTTAATTCTATTTAAGGTTTTAAACCCCGTATTGATAGATAAGTTACATGAGCGCGAAGTAAATTCGCACCTACGGGTATATGTTGTAGGTGAGGTTTTACACCTCGCGTTTGGTGGCTTTAAATTATATGAGCTGGAAATAAATTCGCACCTATGTAGATTATTCATAATCTCTAAATGATTTACATGGTATTATAAATCCCACTTACATTAAATCCTTTATTTTCAATTGCTTGCCATCGGCATGCATTATGCTGTTTAACTGTGTGTTTCGAACATATTTTTAAATAATACCAGTCCGCTTATATATGGGGTCTATTGAACGTTAAGAAAATTACGCTAGAACTAGGCAAAAATTTTTCGTATTTAGTTGTTCTAAATGAAAGGTTTTTAACGACGTTATAGTGCGATTTAATTCGTTAAATTGCTCAAAGATTTATGCAGGTTGGTATCAAATAAGGAGATCTCAATGAGTACATTACAAACAAGCACGCGTTTACAAGGCAAAAAAATTGCAATTTTAGCCACTGATGGGTTTGAGCAAAGTGAGCTTTTATCTCCACGCAGCGCATTACTTGATGCCGGTGCAAACATCGAAATAGTATCAATTAAAGAAGGCCAAATTACGGGCTGGGATGAAGATAAGTGGGGCGATAAAGTAACAGTAGATAAACTAGTTACAAACGCAGACCCTGCTGATTACGACGCGCTTATGCTTCCTGGTGGTTTATTTAACCCAGACAGTTTACGCCAAGATAAAGATGCTAAAGCCTTTATTGATGGCTTTTTTGGCGCAGAAAAAAACAAACCCGTTGCTGCTATTTGCCATGCGCCGTGGCTGTTAGCTGAAATTAATAAACTGCGTGACCGTACCATTACCTCTTTTCCAAGTATTAAAAGCGATTTAATTAATGCAGGTGCCAATTGGGTTGACCAAGAAGTATGTGTAGATAAAGGCCTAGTAACAAGCCGTAGCCCAGCCGATTTAGAAGCATTTAATGCTAAATTTATTGAAGAGATTTTAGAGGGTAAACACCAAGCTCACTAATTTTTTTAAAACGTTTGGATATTGCTATAGCGTTTGATTTTTAAAAAACAAAAAAGGGCATTTTAAATGCCCTTTTTTAATGCGTATAAAACACGCCCTAGTTAACTTATAGCGATGTCGCTGCTTTCATATCAGCTACAAATACTTTTAGTTGCGCGGTCATTGTTGGTAAATCATTAAGGTTAGCTTCAATAATTTTAACCACGGCAGAGCCTGAAATAGCACCGGCTGCTCCTGCATTAAGAGCCGCTTTAACATCATCTGGCGTTGAAATGCCAAACCCTAAAAGAGCAGGCGCTGCATGGTATTCTTTTAATTTAGTGACAATATTACCAGCAGGCATTTGTGCCTTAGTATCGGTACCGGTAACACCTGCGCGCGATAGTAAATACGTGTAACCACGACCGTAAGAGGCGCACTGGCGAAGTGTGTCGTCATCCGCATTTGGTGTTGCAATAAAAATTGGGTCTACACCGTTATCCATTGCTGACTTTCTAAACATTTTAGATTCATGCAGAGGCACGTCAGCCACTAAAATTGAGTCTACGCCTACTGCTTTTGCATCTTTATAAAATGCTTCTATACCGCGTTTAAACACAAGGTTTGAATACAATAATAAGCCAATTGGAATATCAGCATTATACTCACGTATTTCTTTAATAATATCAAAGCAATCTTGTGTGTTAATGTGCACATCGAGTGCGCGAATATTAGCTTTTTGAATTACTGGACCATCTGCAATTGGGTCCGAAAACGGGATACCAAGCTCAAGCGCATCTGCTCCGCCGTCAATTAGACTTTTAATAATCGCAATACTTTGCTTTTTACCTGGGTCGCCAATCGTTACAAATGGTACAAACGCACCTTGTTTTTGCTCGTTAAGCGCTGCAAACATTTTGCCGTAACGATCCGTTTTTACTTGGCTCATAGCTGACCTCTTTCAGTTAGTACATTGTGAACGTGTGCTAAATCTTTATCGCCACGACCACTCAAATTAATCACTATAACACTCTCCTCGGTTAGCTCCTCTGCGTACTTAAGCGCATAAGCTAGCGCATGGCTTGATTCAAGTGCCGGAATAATACCTTCATTTTTAGCAAGCGACTGAAACGCATCAAGCGCTTCTGTATCGGTAATACCCACGTATTGAGCGCGACCAGTTTCGTGTAGAAATGCATGTTGAGGACCAACAGCTGGGTAATCAAGACCCGCTGATACAGAGTAAGACTCTTCAATTTGGCCATCGTCATTTTGCATAATGTACGTATAAGTACCGTGCAATATGCCTTTAGTGCCTTTACAAATTGTTGCACCGTGTTCATTTGTATCAAGCCCTTTACCAGCTGGCTCAACACCAATTAATTTAACGCCTGGCTCGTCAATAAAGTCAGTAAACATACCAATCGCGTTTGAACCACCACCAACACAGGCAATAACAGCGTCAGGTAAACGACCTTCTGCTTTAAGTACCTGTTGCTTGGCTTCTTCACCAATAATTTTTTGATACTCGCGTACAATTGTTGGGAATGGGTGAGGACCCGCAGCTGTACCTAGTAGGTAATGTGCGTCTTGGTAGTTTGCTGACCAGTCACGCAGTGCTTCGTTTACGGCATCTTTTAATGTGCCAGAACCCGCTGTTACCGGAATAACCTCTGCGCCCATTAACTTCATTCTAAATACGTTAGGTTGCTGACGATCAACGTCTTTTGCACCCATATAAATACGACATTTTAAACCCAGTAAGGCACACGCTAGCGCTGTTGCAACGCCGTGTTGACCGGCACCTGTTTCAGCAATAACTTGTTTTTTACCCATACGCTTAGTAAGTAACGCCTGACCAAGTACTTGGTTCGTTTTATGTGCGCCGCCGTGTAGTAAGTCTTCACGCTTTAGGTACAGTTTTACTTTTGGATTTTTAACTAAATTGCGCGTTAAAGTAAGTGGGGTAGGACGACCCGCATACTCGTTTAATAATTTACTTAGCTCTGCCTGAAACTCAGGATCTTTTTGTGCTTTGTTAAATTCATTTTCTAACTGCTTAAGCGCAGGGACAAGTAACTCGGGTACAAACATACCGCCAAACTCGCCAAAATAAGCTGGATTTTGCATTTTAACCTCAATAATTTCTGATGCTTGTGAAAGCATTATGTAATTTGTTAGGGCACTTTTTACCCGCAGATTCTTCAACGCCTGAGTTTAAGTCAAGGCCTAAGGCACCTTTAAAAAGCGCATCTTTAATATTGTCTGGATTTAAGCCTCCAGCGAGCATAAATGGTGTAGTTGCGCCGCTAAGCACCGACCAATCAAATGCTTTACCAGTACCGCCAGCTTGTGTATCACTGTGCGTATCGTAAAGGTGTCGATCAACCCCATTTACAGGCGTTGGCAATGCATTTTTTATTGCTTGGGCTTTCCAAATTTCGCAATTAGTTGGTAACTGTGTACGCAACTCAGCAATGTAATCGTCACTTTCTTGGCCATGTAATTGAACTGCCGCTAATTTTAGCACACTTGCGTATTGAGCAACTTGCTCAATGGGAGCATCTACAAATACACCAACAAAGTTAAGTGGTGCGCTTTGGCTCAGCTCTCTTGCACAATCTAAATCGACATAGCGAGGCGATTTAGGATGAAAAATTAAACCACCATAAACAGCACCGTTTTGATATGCCGCTTGTGCATCTTGGCTACGTGTTAAACCACATACTTTATTGTCGCCTAAAATAACACGGCGACATGCTTGCTCTAAATCACGCTCGCCCATAAGTGAGCTGCCAATTAAAAAGCCATCGCATAATGGAGCTAAACGTTTTACGTCTTGATGGGTGTAAATACCCGATTCCGAAATAACCACTTTATCAGCCGGAATAAGCTTTCGTAGTTTTTCAGTAGTGGCTAAGTCGGTGCTTAAATCGCGTAAATCGCGGTTATTAATACCAATAATTTGTGCATCAAGTGCAAGTGCGCGGTGTACTTCTTCTTCATTACTTACTTCTGTTAACACCGACATATTAAGTGAATCGGCAACAGCATGCAGTGCTTTATAGCTTTCGTCATCGAGTACCGAAAGCATCAGTAATATAGCATCGCCGCCATAAATTCGTGCCATGTACACTTGGTATTCGTCTATAAAAAAGTCTTTACAGATAAGCGGTTGTTCTACTTGGCTGCGCACAAATTCAAGATAGTCAAAACTGCCTTGAAAATATTTAGCATCAGTTAACACACTCATGCAGGTGGCATATTTTTTATAAACCGATGTGATTTCGGTTAAATCAAAAGGGTCTCTAATTAACCCTTTTGAAGGCGATGCTTTTTTACACTCTAAAATAAACTGAGTGCCAGGTGCTGCAAGTGCTTTATAAAAGCTACGGCTTGTAGGCACTGCAAGGTGCTTAAAGCTTTCAAGTGGGCGTGCGGCTTTACGCTCAATTAGCTCTAATTTTTTATCAGCAACAATTTTGTCTAATACATTAGCCATTACTTACCTCAATAATTGCACTTAGTGTGTTCATGGCTTGCCCTGAACTTAATAATGTTTGTACTTGTTTTGCCCCTTCTTTTAACGTTTCTGCTTTACCTGTTAGGTATAAAAGGGCAGCTACGTTAACCACAATAGCAGCATTATGTGCATCTGTGCCTTTGCCTTGCAAGATGGCAAGGCTAGCATTTGCGTTGTATTGTGGGCCTTCACCAGCGAGTTGTTCAAGTGAATAGTTTGCAAGGTCAAAGTCGCTTGGGTTTAGTGTGTACTGCGTAATCTCGCCATTATTTAGCTCAACTACCGTTGTTGGGCCGTGTAGGGCTATTTCGTCAGTGCCCGAGCCGTGAACAATCATAGCGCGCTTTGTGCCAAGGGTTTTAAGTGTTTGTGCCATTGGCATACACAACGCTTCGTTATAGACGCCGAGTAATTGCACTTCAGGTGCAGCAGGGTTAGCAAGCGGGCCTAAAATATTGAAAATAGTGCGTTTTTTAAGCGATGTTCGTACACCCATCGCATGGCGTACGCCACTGTGATAGTGCGGTGCAAACAAAAAGGTAAAATTGGTTTGCTCAAGACATTTTGCTGCTTGCTCTGGGCTCATATCTATATTAATGCCCAGGGCTTTGAGTAAATCGGCTGAGCCTGAATTACTCGATACACTGCGATTACCATGTTTTACCATGTTAATACCGGCAGCAGCGGCAACAATTGCAGCCGTTGTACTTATATTAATTGTGTTTGAGCCATCGCCACCAGTGCCACAGCTATCGGCAAGTTGCGTACTGCTGGTAGTAAAAGCAACGGCGTTTTCGCGCATTGAGGCTGCAGCGCCTGCAATCTCGTCGCTTACTTCGCCTTTAATTTTAAGGCTTATAAGTAGGGCGGTTAGCTCAATTTCACTCATATTACCTTGCATTACTTCATCAAAAAGTGCTTTGGCGTCTGCGTAGCTTAATGATTGCCCAGTAATTAGTTGCTCAATCGCGTGTTGAACATTTATGGGTTGTTCTGGTTGTGTACTCATAATGTCCTCTTTTATTTAGTGCGTGTTAAGTAAGCTACACTTTGCTGGAGTAGCATTGCGCCGTTTGGCGTTAGTATTGATTCTGGATGAAACTGGTAGCCCAATGCATTGTCACTATGATGATAAATAGCCATAGGGATATCTTCGTACTGGGCAATAACCTCAATATTATCAGGTACTTTTGTTGCCATTAATGAATGGTAACGTGCCACAGGTATTGTATTGCCCATACCATCAAATACAGGGTGCTCGCCTAAATTAATAATTGAAGACTTACCATGTACGGTTTCACCCGCGTGACCGATTACTCCGCCGTAGCTTTGTGTTAACGCTTGTTGACCCAAACAAATGCCTAGCATTGGGAAGTGGCCTTTAGAGAGCTCAATAAGCTCCATTAAACAGCCTGCATCGCTTGGTGTTCCAGGACCCGGCGAAAGTACTAATAGTACTTGGCCTTGCTCTTGGCGCATTTTGTTAAAAATAACCTCAGCGCTAATGTTGTTTCTGTAAACAACGAGTTCGCAGCCAAGCATCGTTAGCTCATCAACTAAGTTATATGTGAATGAGTCAAAGTTATCTAAAAAATAGATTTTAATAGGATTCGCTTTACTCATTTTATACCGCCTTATACGTAGATTTTATGGCGGTGATAACCGCTTGTGCTTTAGCGCGAGTTTCGTTTGCTTCTGAAATAGGATCTGAGTCAAACACCACACCGGCACCTGCTTGCACATACGCTTTGTTATTTTTAACAAAAGCTGAGCGAATAACAATACAGCTATCCATTGCGCCATCACCGGTTAAGTAACCTACTGCGCCGCCATAGCTGCCACGGCGCTTGCCTTCTGTTTGACGAACTAGCTCAGCAGCACGCACTTTTGGTGCACCAACAAGCGTGCCCATGTTCATACACGCTTGGTAAGCATGCAGTGCGTCAAGCTCGGGTTTTAGTGTGCCTACAACGCGTGACACTAAATGCATTACTTGTGAATAGCGGTCTACTTTTAATAGCTCTTTGGCAAAACGAGTACCTGCAACACTAATGCGGGCTACGTCGTTACGGGCTAAATCGACAAGCATTAAATGCTCGGCGCGCTCTTTTTGATCGTTTCTAAGTTCAAGCTCAATGCGGCTGTCTAGGTCTGGATTTATTTGCCCATTAGCAAATTTGCCACGTGGGCGGGTGCCAGCAATCGGGTATACTTCAACTTGCTGAGATTGCACTGTGTATTTAAGTGCTGATTCAGGCGATGCGCCAAATAAAGCAAAGTCTTCATCGCGCATATAAAACATATACGGGCTTGGGTTTTGCTTTTTAAGCTGGCTATAAGCGTGCAGAGGATCAGGACAAGGTAGTGAAAATGTACGCGACGGCACTACCTGAAAAATATCACCGTCTACAATATTCTTTTTAAGCTTAACCACTTGCTCGCAGTAAGTGTCATCGTCAATATCAACGCTTACCTCACATTCGCCACTTTGCATATCCGCACTAAATTCTGAAGCGTTATCGCACAGTGTATTTAATCGCTCTAGCTCTTTGCCTACTTCAAAGCAATTTGCATGTACGTCTGGACCGTTAAATACATTACCAATGAGTTCGGTTGTTTGTTTTTGATGATCAATAACAACTAAGGTTTCGGCTAAATAAAATACGTAATCTGGGCAGGTATTTTCGCCATCTGGTACATCACTTAACTGCTCAAAGTTTGCTACCATATCGTAGGCAAATACACCGCCTAAAAACAACGAAAATGGATTGTTAGTTGTGCTTTTAATACTGTTAATACAAGTACGAAGGGCGCTAAATGCATTATCTGCAACTAGTTTACTTGCTTCGTCAGTATCGCCGCTTGTGTCTAAATAACACAGGGTAAGCGTTGCGCCGTCTAAAGTGGCATCACAGCTTTTAACATTTGCCTGCAAGTAGCTAAGTAGTTGTTGCCCATTATTAGATTGAGCAGTAATAGTAACTGTTTTACCTTGGCATACGATGCGTAGGGCACAGTCGACTAAAATTAAACTTTTTACACTGTCTTTAGAATCAATCTCAGCCGATTCAAGCAGTAGTGAGTTAGGCTTATCAAGTGCCGCGTATAATGCAAGTGGACTACTAATATAGTCGCGTACTTGCGTAATGCTTGTTACTTCGCCTGGTGTGGTAGTTATATGACTAAAAATCAAACCTCATTCCCTCAAAAAATTAAACCCCGCAATGCTTTAGCAATGCGGGGTTTGAATAACGATATCTAAATTACAAACAGATCATTACCGTCCCGCTATATCAGGCGCCACCACCAACGATGTGTAAGAGTAAGACCGTTATTCATGTTTTTCTGCCTCAAAATTTATTAAATATTTTTAACGTATACGTTTCGTAAAATTTAGTTATAAAAAAACCCGCATAGTTGCGGGTTTTGAATTTTTGTTAGACACGACAATTCATCACCCGATAATTACGAGTGCCACCACCAAATAGTGTTTAAGTTTGAATTGATCATTATTGTTAATTCTTAATGTGTCTGAAAGTGGCTACAGTAAAACGTATCTTATGCTTTTGTGTCAAGTGTTTATTTAAAACAATTTAGTCAAAAAAGTTGTTATACTTACATAAACACTAGTAACCCTTAATTTTAAGCAGTTTTCTTTTGATAAAATATGATTTACATAGCCATACCACACATTCAGACGGGCGTTTAACGGTTGAAGAATTATTGCATCGCGCTGTTGATAAAAATATTGATGTGTTTGCTATTACCGATCATGACACTGTGGCGGCTATTAAGCCTGCGCAGCAATTTATTAAAACCGAAAACTTACCGCTTTCATTAATAACGGGTACCGAAGTGTCTACTAAATGGGAAAGCTTCGAAATTCATATTGTAGGTTTAAATATTGATATTAATAATATTGACCTTACCTCTTTATTATCAGCTCAGCAGCAAAAGCGAGAAGAGCGTGCACTAGAGATTGGTGTTCGCCTTGCAAAAAATGGCTTTGATGGCATTTACGAGCAAGCTAAAGAGCTGGCAAAAGACGCACAAATAACGCGTGCACATTTTGCACGCGCCCTTATTGAGCGCGGTGTTGCTAAAAATTTCCCGGGTGTTTTTAAAAAGTACTTAGGGCGTGGCAAAACAGGCTACGTACCAAGTTGCTGGTGCACCATGCAAACCGCTATTGAGGCCATACATGCCGCTGGTGGTGTTGCTGTACTTGCGCATCCAAGTAGTTATCAAATGTCAAACAAGTGGCTACGCAAATTATTAGTAGAATTTAAAAGTGTAGGAGGGGACGCAATGGAAGTTGCACAACCTCAACAGGCGCCAAGCGAACGTCAATTTTTAGGTGAACTCAGCCGTGAGTACGAACTACTTTGCTCGCAAGGGTCTGATTTTCATTTTCCGACAAGCTATTTAGAGCTTGGCAAAAATTTATACCTACCAAAAGACTGCCAAGGTGTTTGGCAAGCTTGGGAAGGAGAAGGGGCATTAACATGAGTCAATTATTTCATATTCATCCTGATAACCCGCAACCGAGACTAATTAGTCAAGCCGTTGATATTATTAAACAAGGCGGCGTTGTTGTTTACCCAACAGATTCGGGCTACGCCATCGGTTGTAACATTGGTAATAAGCAAGCCAAAGAGCGCATAGAGCGTATTCGTGGTATTGAAAAAAACGATAATTTTACGCTAGTTTGCCGTGATTTATCGGAGTTATCTACTTATGCACGCGTAGATAACCAGCTATTTAGACTCATTAAAAATAATACGCCAGGGCCTTATACCTTTATTTTTAAAGGCACAAAAGAAGTCCCTAAACGTTTATTAAACGACAAGAAAAAAACCATTGGCATGCGTGTAATTGAACACCCAATAGCCTGTGCGTTACTTGCCGAACTTGGTGAGCCGTTAATGTCGTGTTCTTTAATTTTACCAGGTGAGCAGTTTACAGAATCAGATCCTGATGAAATATTGGATCGATTAGATAAACACGTTGATTTAATTATTCACGGTGGCCACTTAGCCGAGCAAGCAACCACGGTAATCGATTTGTCGGAAGATGAAGTCAAGATTTTGCGTGTTGGCTGTGGTGATACAAGCCCGTTTGAGTAATAGCGAGTGAGCGAAAGCAATGCGAATACAAAAAATAGTGAAAAGCCAGTGCAGCAAAAGCTGCCACTGGCTTTTTTGCATGGTAAAGCGGTTGTAGACAAACCAGAAGATTTATACATTCCACCTGACGCGCTCGAAATAATATTAGAAACCTTTGAAGGCCCGCTCGATTTACTGCTCTATTTAATTAAAAAGCATAAGCTTGATGTACTCGAACTTTCTATTTTTAGTATTACAGAGCAGTACGTAAGTTATGTAGAAATGATGACAGAATTTCAACTCGAACTTGCTGGCGAATATTTAGTAATGGCTGCGTTACTTGCGCAAATTAAGTCGCGCTTATTATTACCTGTACACGAAGAGCTTGAAGAGGAAGAAGATCCTCGCGCTGAGCTTATTAAACGCCTGCAAGAGTATGAGCTGTTTAAACAAGCCGCCGAAAACCTCGACGATATCCCTCGTGTTGGTCGTGATATTTTTATAGCGCATGCCGCTATGCCAATAAGTGAAGATACAAGTCAAAACCTCCCCGAACTTGAACTTAAAGACTTAATGCTGGCGCTGAGTGATGTAATGGCGCGTGCAAAAACCTTTGAGCATCATCAAATTACTGCTGAAGTACTCTCAACCCGAGAGAGAATGAGTCAAATATTACAGCAATTATCGCAAGCAAAGGCAGCGGTTGTATTTAATGCACTTTTTACCCCAGATGAAGGGCGAAGTGGTGTAGTAGTTAGTTTTATTGCCATGCTTGAGCTTATTAAAGAAGGGCTTGTTACCTGTTTGCAAGTAAACCCTGAAAGCTTAATTTATGTCAGCTTAAGCGAACAATCCACCCTATAAAACTATCTGTTTAATCCTCCATTTTTGCACAACTGACTTTAAATAATCTGAACTCTGGTTAAGAGACTTTCTACGTATTGAATCATGGTGATATTTAAGTTTATTTTCAGCGCAGTTAGCGCTGAAAATAGCTGCTCAAGATAGATTTATTATTCAAATTTCAGGCTAAATAACAAAGTTCTGTGCGTATACGCACGTAAAGTGTTTGTAAATGTTATTTTCATTTACGGCTGTGCACTATATTGTAACGTCATAGCATTATAGGAACTTACACATGTTTAAAAATACACCTTCATCTTACGGACTTGTCGCCATTATTTTACATTGGCTCATGGCGCTGACTATTTTTGGCCTGTTTGGTTTAGGTTTATATATGGTTGAGCTTACTTATTACGATAGCTGGTATAAAGGTTCACTCGATTTACATAAGAGTATTGGTATTACGCTTGTGGCCGTATTTTTATTTAGAATTTTATGGCGTGCTTTATCTACACAACCTAAACCATTAGGTGAGAGTATAGGCATGAACCAATTAGCGCATACGGCGCATATTGCTATGTATATTATTTTGGCTGTTATTGTTGTTGCAGGGTATTTAATATCAACCGCAGACGGGCGTCCAATAGAAGTATTTACTTTATTTAACGTATCAGCGCTTGATTTTGCCTTTGATGACCAAGCCGATATTGCAGGAAAAGTACATTATTACGGCGCGTGCACATTAATCGGGTTTGCAGTATTGCATGCACTAGGGGCGTTAAAACATCACTTTATCGATAAAGATAAAACCTTAATTAGAATGATCAAACCATTAAAGGATGATTAAAATGAAAAAATTATTAGTAAGCACAGCCGTTTCGGCTGCAATGATGTTATCGGCAACAGCCGCCAATGCAGCTGATTATGTAATTGATACAAAAGGCGGGCATGCATCTGTTAACTTTAAAATTAAACACTTAGGTTACAGCTGGTTATATGGTCGTTTTAATACTTTTGACGGCACATTTAGCTACGATGCTAAAAACCCTAATACGTCAAAAATTATGGTAAACATTGATACCACAAGTCTTGACTCTAACCATGCAGAGCGCGATAAGCATTTACATGGTAAAGATTTTTTAAATGTAGATAAATACCCAAAAGCGACATTTAAAAGCACGAGTATTAAATTTGATGAAGACGGCGAAGAGGCTGATGTAACCGGTGAGTTTACGCTGCACGGCGTAACTAACACTATTACCTTTGAAATAGATAAAGTGGGCGAAGGTAAAGATCCGTGGGGCGGCTACCGCGTAGGTTTTGAGGGCGAAACCAGCCTTAAACTTACCGATTACGGTATTGATTACAACTTAGGACCTGCATCTACTCATGTTGATATTATTTTATCAATAGAAGGTGTTCGTCAGTAATAGCATTATTAAATATAAAAACGCCACTTACTGTGGCGTTTTTTTTGCTTAACAGAAACTCAAATTAAGCGACTTCGAATTTGCTTATTTTGCGCTATTAATACGTGACTGTAATAGCGGCCTTAAATGCTCGGGCAACCAGCGCATGAGTAAATCATTATAAGCCTGCGTTTTTTTAATAACTTTAAGCTGCTTATTAAGAGTAGCAATGTTTTCTGCGCCTTGCTCGTTTTTAGTACAGCCAATAAAACCATAACTTAACGCAGGTGATTCGGTTAATGGACGCTGCGTTAAGTTCTCTTCAAAGTGCATTGATTTAGCTAAATAGTAATGCTCGCTTGGGTAACCCAGCAAAATATCAATTCGTTTTAGGTTAAGCATATATGTGAGGCTCGCTAGGCTATCGCGAGTGGGTCTAATTACTAAATCTATATTAGGCGTACTGTTTATCAATGTATCTATCTCTTGGCCATAAGAGCGGCTCATAGAGATCCCAAGAGTTAGTTTTTTATCTTGTATTAAATCTAATAGTGATACTTCTTTTGATTCCGCTATATTTAGCGCTTTGGCGAGCCTTTTGTGCATTGCTATTGAAGGCGAGAGGCCCGTTGTTGAGCTTTCGTCTGTAAAATAAATATGCTCTTTTCTGTCATCGTTTTTATAAAGCGATAACGCACAAACATTATTTGAAGTATTAGACAGCTCTTGGATTACCTTACCTGAGGGGATAAGCATGCGGTTAAAGGTAATATTAGGAAGTTGTTTTTCAAGTAAATAAATTATGCTTTCGTCACGGCCTTGGTGTTGATATTGACCATTTAAAATATAATAGGGTGCAAAGTCGTGCGCTAGCCAGTTTATGGTTCTAGCATTGCCTATTGAGGTCAGACAGAAAAAAAGTAAGAAAGTTAAAAATATACGGAGCATTACAACAGCTGCCAGTAATTATTATTGTAAAACTATTGTAACCAATAAAGAGCTAAAAAGTAAAATGCCAGCAACGAGGCTGGCATAATATCTTATCAATAATTGCAATAATAAAAGGGCAATTAAAGTTATGTGTTGCTTAGTTAGCTTTTAGCCACTTAACAAACTGGCGTGCATCACTCGCTTTTTGAAACAATGCATTTTTTAAACCTTGTGTATCACTAAAGATTACACGATGTTTGTTTACTGAAATTGATTGCACTGGATGTGCGATTTGGATCATAGACCCATTATATTTATAAGACATAATAAAACTCACTTTATTCTTGTTATTTATTCTGCGCTATATTTTTATAGCAAATTGCAGTTAATAAATTAACGATGTTGTGTTTAGCTTCATTACAGTGTTGACGATCTTTATGACACTTTTGCGATGATAGTAAAAAATCATCTCGGTATTATTCAAGGGGTTCTCGCCGTACAATAACTTAGCTTTCAAATATACGTTTTGCGGGGCTTACTGGATCAGGGTAAATGGTTAACCGCGGCGGTTTCTTTAAACCAGAGAGGGAAGGTAACTTATATATAAATTGTGTGCAAGCTATTTTTGTAAAAATATTTATAATAAATCTTATCAACTGCTTACAAAGCCCGTTTTTAGTTACCAAAGGATAAGTATGAATTACCTAATAGTGAGTGATATTTATGGTTTAACCCCTGCTTTAAGGAGGTTATCACAGGCAATTAGTTCAAATTTAGTTATTGTTGACCCTTACAATAACAAGTATCAAGCCATTGAAAGTGAACAAGATAGTTACAACAATTTTATACAGCAGTGTGGCCATGATAAATACACCGACAAACTTCAAAAATGCTTTGAGAGTTTAAAATTGCCAACGACGTGTATTGCTTTTAGTGCAGGGGCAAGTGCAGCATGGCGGGCACAGTTATTAACAGGCAATACACACCTTAAAAAGTTAATTGGCTTTTATCCGTCGCAAATTAGACATAACTTAAATTTAAGTGCAAAAGTACCCTGTGAGTTCATATTTCCAGCAAGTGAGAGTCACTTTAATGTTGATGAAGTTATTAAAGCTTTAAGCACCAAAGCGGATGTTAAGTGCTATAAAACCAATTTTTTGCATGGTTTTATGAACGAGTACTCAACCAATTTTAATGCGCAAGGGCTTGTTGAATATAGTAACTATATAAAACTGAGCAGCCGTTAAAGCGTGTTTAGCTGCTCTTTACTAATATCAGGAAAATCGGTGCGGGTATTATATTTTGCATACAGCGTTGTAAAAACGCTACTACCGGATAGCTTATCTAACTCTTTTATAAAGGTTTTCGCACTAGATCGAGCGGGTCTACAGCATACTTGATACTGTTTTATTATACCCGCGACAGATAAACCTTGTTTTTGTAGCTCCAAATCGGCCTGTGCAAAAAAAGCCGCACCTGTCCAATAAACACGTTGCTGGGCTTGTTGTTTCCACATATCAGCAGAGAGCTCATTAAGTGGCTGTGTTTTAGTTTTGGCTTGCAGGCGGGCACGATCAAATCCTGCATTTAAACATTGTACAAACTGCGGCTGGGTAATTATACCGCTGTCACGCATTATTACGTTTTGCATATAACTGGCAAAACCTTCACTTAGCCAAAAGCCAGAGTAAGGAAGCAGCGGTAAATATAAATGCGAAAGTTCATGGTATAGCGTCCAATCTTTAGTGAATGCATTTAAACTAGCGTAGCGATCTATATGTAGCTCAAGCCCATCGGGGTTATTGCGCTTAACTGTAGCCCAAGGTACAGGCTCAAAAGCAACGTATTGTGGTTTTAAGTAAATAGGCAATGTGGTTTGTTTTAAAGGCCCCAGAGTATTTTGTGTTTTTTCAACACTTTGATTAACCCATGTAGACACTGTGTTTTTAGCATTACTTGAGAGCGAGCTAAGGTTATGTATGACTACCTCAACGGCTAATACGTTAAAAGAGCTGATTGATAGTAGCAGTACAAAAAATAATTTCATTAAAGTGCTCCGCTGTAATTAATAACTGGTACGAAAATTCTAATATACAAGACCAACTAAATGGATAAATAATCACGCCTAATTCTTTATTTTTTAAAATGATAGCAACTATAAAAGTACAAATACAGACACTCCTAGCTAAGCATGGTTTAATCAATTAATCGTTATTTTAAGTTAGGTTTTAGCCATGACGTATCAGCATATTCAAGTTCCTGAGCACGGCCAAAATATCACTATTGATGCACAAGGACACTGGCAAATACCGTTAGAACCTATAATTGCCTTTATTGATGGCGATGGCGTGGGCCTAGATGTTATGCCGGTAATGCGCCATGTTGTTGATAGTGCAATTGATCATTGTTATAAAAGTGCACGGAAAATTCATTGGATGCAGGTTTATAATGGCGAGCAGGCCGCAAAGCTGTATGACGGTGACTGGTTTCCACAAGAAACAATTAACGCGGTACGTGCCTGTAAAATCGCCATAAAAGGGCCGTTAACCACACCACTGGGTGGTGGTTTTAGATCGCTTAATGTCGCACTCAGGCAAGAAATGGATTTGTTTGTAAATATGCGCACTATAAAAGGTTTTAGTGCGCTCCCTTCTCCTTTAAAAAATCCATTTTTAACAAATATAACAGTACTTCGTGATAGCAGCGAAGACGTGTACTCAGGTATTGAGTGGCAAGCGGGCAGTGTAGAAAGTGAAAAAATGCTCGACTTTTTATGTGAGGAAATGGGGGTAACTCGGCTTCGTTTTACACAAGAGTGCGGAATTGGTATTAAAAATATATCTAAAGAAGGCTCTGAGCGACTAATGCGCTATGCCATTAACTATGCACTTAAAAACGATAGTGAATCATTAACGCTAGTGCACAAAGGCAATGTACTTAAATTTACCGATGGGGCATTTAAACGTTGGGGCTTTGCACTTGCACAAAATGAGTTTAATGCCACTGCACACGAAAATGGCCGTTGGCTGCAAATAGAGCGAGCACATCAAGCGCCCTTAATTATTAAAGAAGTTATAGCCGATAATATGCTGCAGCAATGTTTAATGCATCCAGAGCAATTTGATGTAGTGGTAACTACTAACCAAAACGGCGACTTTTTAGCGGATATGCTCAGCGCGCAGGTTGGTGGTGTTGGCATAATGCCTGCTGCAAATTTAAATAACGATGTCGCATTTTTTGAGCCCACACATGGCACGTTTGAGCGTATAGCAGGGCAAAACAAAGCAAACCCAAGTAGCAGTATTTTAAGTGCAGTATTAATGCTTAAATTTATGGGGTGGGAAGAGGCTGCATTACTCATCGAAAATGCCTTAGAGCAAACATTTAAAAGCGGTGAAGTAACCTTTGATTTAGCGCAAGAGCAGAGCGATAACTCAACAACCTTAACTTGCACTGGCTTTGCAAAGAAGGTTATCGAGCACTTTTAAATACATCCATTATTAAGCTGCTGAGGCAGTTTTTACTCTGTGCATACAAGGGCGGTTGGTTAACTGCGCTGCACGATGGTAAATCTCATGTGCTTCAGGTTCATCGCACTGCGTACCACTAAGCGTATCCATTAACGCAACAACAATAATTGCAGGAACCTGGCAGCAATATTCGTCTAAAACGGCTTCCGTAGTTTGCGCATCAACATGGCAAAGCGGGTGGTTTTTAAGTTGGTATGCGTTTAATAATGTATCAACTTCTAATACATCATCTGGTTGATGTTTTGTTTTACGGCATTTACAACCAAACTCATCCACTAAAGTAGCTAATGCTTGGTAAGTTTCAGTGGTGTTAGCTTTAGTGCATAACTGCTCTTCAATGAATTGATGCAAGTTAGCATCGATGAATAATCCGTCTTGGCGTGTGAAAGAAGCTGTTGTCATAATAATTACTCTTAGTTTGTTGGCTTAACTTCACTCTAGCGCTAAGTGTATTATTAATGAAATTGTTGTTTTCAATAACTGATATTGATTTTATCAATAGTAAAATTTAATGGTTAATAGAACGCAGGAAACAACCTTAAATAATGCCAATTAATTTGGTGCAAAGTCGTGAAAGTGTGCACAAAACTGGAACAGAGGGAGGAGTTGAGGAATAAAGAAGGAATCTTAGTTAATTGTTTTTATTGAATTTTAATTATTTTATGAAGTTGGTACTAAGCTTGCTAATAATACACTGTAGGTAGATTCCTATATCGACGATTTCCAAAAGCGCCACGGTATTTTCCCAAAGTTGAATACCATGGTGCTTTTTATTTTCGCGTGTATTTTATTTAGCCGTCACAATAGCAATAACAATGTTAAATTTTAACAAAGTAGGGAATGGCCACTAAAATAGCGCCTACAATCAGTAGCATGCTAACACTGGTCATAAAGTACGGAAACACCAATAACGATAAACCAATACAAAGTGGAACTACGGCTTTTTTTCTTCGCCCGTAAGTAAGGTAGCCAATACCTATGCCGCCAAACAAAACACTCCACGCAATTATTGATGCACTATCCATTTATAAATTACCTATTAAAAATACTTTGTCTGAATTTTTATATTATTAGCGCTATGTGTCAAAGGAGGAAAGTTAAGTGCGTTAATCATTTCAGCTTCAATAGCATAAGGTTTTAAAGTACAGCAAAGGCTTGAGGTTAGTCACTTTTACTTTCATACTTAAACCCGAACGAAACTATTGCGGCCAATACACCACCAGTCGCTAATATAGCAGCGCTAAATAACATCTCCCATAATAATTTTTTCAATAGTAGAGTCTGATGAATGTTTGTAAATATTACGCTCCAAGTTTGTTCAAAGTTGTATAAATTAACAACTTCATGAACATCATATACAAAAGTACCTAACCCATTCAAAAAGTATGCAAGAGCTATATAAACAAAAAGTCGTGCAGTAAATAAGAGAGTTTTTAAATTATCAGTTTCAACTTTAGAGAAAGGAATAAAGCTAATTTTGGTGGCCTTGCTCATTATAAGTGAACATTTTAAATATAAGTATTGGTACATAAAATTCCATTTTTTAATATGTCGTAGGTTCTTGATAACGAGTATCTAAAGTTATTGGCATTATATTACTCATTAAGAATAACGCAGTACCTATTTTGATTCAATTCTTTAGCGAACATTGTATTTGAGCTGGACTTCCAGCTTTTATTAGGTAGTTTCTAACACAATGTATTTAAAATGCTAACCAAGCTATCAGCTCAAAATCTGATGATTCAGTACATAGCACTGGCTTTCGCGTTAGGCTCTTGAGTACTAATTAAATGCTTACTCTTAATTATCTGTCCGCAATTGTTTTAGCAAACACTAATAGCTCACGCCTTAACCATTGGTGCGCAGGGGCATGGTGCAGCAGTGGGCTCCATATCATTTTTACCTCAATAGGCACTATTTGAAACGGCACCGGGCTGATTACTAAATCAGTATGAGAAGTTAATAACTTAGCTTGCCTGCGCGGTAGGGTGGCAATAAGTTCCTCTGATTGGCAAAGCAGGCTTGCAACCATGTAGTGGCGAGTAAAAACACGTATTTTACGGGTTTGTTCGAGTTGCCAAAGCGCTTCGTCTACCCAGCCTAATTTTTGCTTTCCCGATTTATTAGTAACAGCAGCCTCTGGCCCCCAACCTGCACGGTTTACCCAAATATGTTCTTTTTTTAAGTAGTCGTCTAACCCTGAACGTTGTAAAAATGTATTTTTAGGATGCGTTAAACAACAGTAGTTATCGCGCCAAACACTGGCTTGATGAAACGAGCGTGGTAGGCCATTAAAGCGGTTTATGGCTAAATCGATAGTGCCTTTTTCCATGTCTTGTAGGTTTACGTCGCTTGGGCTTAATATATCGAAATTAATACCGGGGTTTTTACTAAGCTGCGCGGTTATAAAAGGGGCTATTAAGGTCGACTCTATGTAGTCGTTTGCCATTATTCTAAACGTAACTTCAGCCGTTGCAGGGTTAAATTGCTCACTAGGCTGCGTAATAGCTTCGGCCATTTTTAATAGCGCCTCAACTTCGGGCTTTAATGCAAGTGCTTTAGCTGTTGGCGTCATTGAGCCAGCGGCACGCACAAGTAGCGGGTCGTCAAATAAATCGCGCAGACGCTTTAATGCGTTACTCATAGCAGGTTGCGTAAGCGCGAGTTTATTTGCAGCTTTAGACACACTTTTTTCATCTATTAACACATTTAAATAAACGAGAAGGTTGAGATCGACGTTTCTTATATTCATATGATCAATTTAAATTATATGCTTTATTAATTATCTAAATTAAAGCCTGCTTGCTAAGGTGTAAACAATTAATAAAAAATAACCGCCATAACTGGCATCAATATAAGTGCTGTATTTATGCAAAATAGGCTAACAAATCAATCTAATAATGCGCTACAACGCGTTGTAGCCAGTAAGCTTGCACGATCTATTTTTGCTGGTTTTGAGGCTATGTTTTCGCAATTTTTAAATATTACACTGGGTGCACAAAGCCGTTTTGAACAACAAAAATACCATGATGTACAAAGCGCTATGCGTGAGCGTTTACAAGTGTATGAGCGCGAAGTAAAAAATGTGAGTGAAGCAGTGCGAGTTATTGCTTACGCTGAACTTACTTGCCCGCAAACGTGGCAGCTAGCTAAAAATATTTATGGCGATATGGTACAAAATCACGAAAATAAACCTATTGCGCATACCTTTTTTAACTCAACGTTTGGCGCAATTTGGGACGATAAAAAAATTCGTACTGTGCATTTGTTTGTATTAAAAGCAAAGTATCGTAGTGAGCCGCGCTCTTATGAAAGCTTAGTGAGCAGGATATCGCTACAAAACGGGTTTAATAACGCCGTTAAAACGCTTATTACTAATCAAGTGTTTAGATTGCCATTTAGTCAGTTAGCGAGCGATGTAGCCACGTTACAAAGTACATTAATGCAAGGCGCTAAGCAGCAATGCAAACAGGTGTACGAACTTATAAATTTAAACGACGGTTATATTGAATACGCCAACTCATTATTTTTTAGAAACAAAGCCTGTTATTTAATTGGGCGCTGCATTGCTAAAAATGGCGACAACATGCCTTTTGCTATCGCTATTTTAAATACCGATGAGGGACTAAAGCTTGATGCTGTAATGATGGGCGCCGATCAATTAAGTTTATTATTTGGTTTTGCGCGCACGTATTTTATGGTTGATACCGACCAGCCTGCTCGTTATGTAGATTACTTAAGCGTGTTAATGCCGCACAAACAACGCTTTGAATTATTTAACGCGATTGGTTTTATAAAGCACGCCAAAACTGAGTTTTATCGGCACAAAGTTGATACCACTAAAAATAGTCCAGCCAACTTTAAATATGTTACAGCGCCAGGTACTCCGGGCATGGTAATGCTGGTCTTTACTATTGAAGGGCTAGATTACGTATATAAAGTAATAAAAGACAAATTTAGCGCGCCAAAAACAGCTACTAAAGCACAGGTGAAAGAAAAATATAACTTTGTAAAACAAGCAGATAGGGTTGGTCGTTTGGTAGACACACACGAATTTAGATATTTAGCGTTTGATTTAAGTCGTTTTAGCGACGAACTGCTCGAGCAGATGAAAAACCAAATTGGTAGCAGTATGGTTATATCGGGCAAGGCACTTATTTTAAAGCACGTTTATGTTGAGCGTAAAATGACCCCGCTTAATTTGTATATTAACCAATGCGATAACAAAACCTTAGAAAGAGTGATGCATGATTACGGTAAAGCAATAAAGGAGCTTGCCGGCGCTAATATATTTCCGGGCGACATGCTAATGAAAAATTTTGGCGTAACGCGATGGGGACGAGTGGTATTTTACGACTTTGACGAAATTTGCCCACTGACCGATTGCAACTTTAGAGAGGTGCCACAAACCCAAAATGCACTTGAAGAGCTAAGTAGCCACTCGTATTTTGATATAGCCGAAAATGATATATTTCCGAGCCAATTTAAGGTGTTTTTTAGTGCTAACGAACTTGCGTTTAACTATTTTAATAACGAGCACAGTCATTTGTTTTTAGCGACATTTTGGGAAGGCTGCCAGCAACAAATATATAATGGCTATCTACCCGATGTTTATCCTTATAAACAAAGTTGGCGATTTTGAGGTTGTTTGAATCTGTGTTCATCCCCATCTATATGTAATTACAGTTTTTAAACTTGGAGCGACAATGAAATATATTTCTCATGAAGATGGCAATCTTGCATTTAGTGAAACCGAAAAACCGGTTTTAAAGAGCCATGAAGTACTCGTAAAAGTAGAAGCTATAGGTGTGAACCGTGCAGATAGCATGCAGCGTCAAGGAAAATACCCGGCTCCTGCGGGAGATAGCCCAATTTTAGGTTTAGAATGCGCTGGTGTAGTTAGTGATATTGGCGGTAAAGTTGATAGAGTTTGGCTTAATAAACGTGTTTTTACCTTGTGCTCAGGCGGCGCTTATAGTGAATATGTAGCCGTTGATGCAAAGCAGCTTATGGAATTACCCGATGATGTAACAATGGCTGAAGGCGCTGCAATAAGCGAAGTGTACCTAACAGCATTTGGCGCGTTATTTGAGCTTGGTAAATTGCAAAAAGGACAAACAGCACTTATTCATGCAGGTGCGAGTGGCGTAGGCGGTGCTGCAATTCAAATGGCTAAAAGCGCAGGTGCTACCGTTGTTGTTACTGCCGGTACGGATGATAAATGCCAACATGCAAAAGAACTCGGTGCCGATCATGCAATTAACTACAAAACTACCGACTTTGTAGAATACATGAAAGAACATGAGTTAACAGCAAATGCAATTGTAGATCCTGTTTCGGGTAGTTATTTAAATAAAAATGCCGCTATTGCAGCGATGGATTGCCAAATTGTTATGCTTGCATTTTTAGATGGACGTTTTGCAGAAGTGGATTTTGCCGCGCTTTTACGCAAACGTATTTCGTTTCATGCATCAACGCTTAGAAATCGTAGTATTGAGTTTAAACGCCAGGTGCGCGACGACTTTGTAGCGCGTTTTTACAATGATATTGCTACTAAAAAGTACGACTTTAACCTGTATAAAACACTACCATGGGGCGAAGCAAGCGAAGCTCACGCTATTTTAGAGCGTAATGAAAACGCAGGAAAAGTGGTTTTACTTGTAGAATAACCATGGGATGTAACACTGGGACGTGTATTGACGTTGTTAATGCATGGCTCAGCTAATATAATTTAGTAATATAAAATACGTACAAAACACACAAGGTTAAAAATGAACCCAATACTAGCAATACTTAAAGAGCACAATGTAAGCGATGAAAAAGTAAAAGCATTGTTTGAAGCGTTTACTCAAAACCCAATGATGGCAATGGCGCTTGTTCAAGAGCTTGGTATTCCGCCAGAGAAACTACAGCAACTTATGGCAGTCGTGATGACGCAACCGCATCTGATCAAAGAAGCGACTGACGAACTTGGTTTGGATTTTGAAAAAGTAAAAGAAGCAAAAGAAAAACTAAATCAACAATAATTTATAATCTAATTTTCAGATTGATCATATAGCAAGGTAAGCAACTACCTTGCTATACCCGCCGTAAACCTCACACTTTTTGTTACACTCTACATTGAACTGCTCTGTATTTAGTTAGTCATAATAATACTTAATTAACGCAGGGAAATAATATGAAACCGCTTTATAGGTTTTGGAAAAACAACCGCGCTCTTATCGTATTTATAGCACTGATGAGCGTATTTAGAAGCGCTGTAGCTGACTGGTACGAAGTGCCAACAGGCTCAATGAAGCCAACCATTCAAGAAGGCGACAGAATTTTAACGGATAAAATGGCTTACGATATCCGTCTACCATTTACGCATATAAAATTACTTAAACTAGCGGACCCACAAACCGGTGATATTATTGTTTTTGACTCACAAGCTGCCGATAACCGCTTAATTAAACGTGTAATAGGTGTACCAGGAGATACCGTTGCGCTAGAAAACAACGAGCTCATTATTAATGGTAAAAAGCTTAATTATGCAGATCAGCGAAGCAACATAGACTCGCTTGATAAAATTGAAAATTTAAACGGGCTAGAGCATTCGATAAGAGTGGCAAATATTCCTTCACGTTTATCGGGGTTTGATGCAATCACCATTCCGGATGATTATTATTTAGCAATGGGCGACAACCGCGATAATAGCGCTGACTCGCGTGTAATTGGTTTAATTCCGCGTGATGAGTTATTAGGAAAAGCAGAGCGCGTTATAGTGTCACTTGATTACGATAATTATTACCTACCAAGAAAAGAACGTGTATTGAAAAAGCTGAATTAATTAGTAATAGTTAATTTTGTATAGCGCCCAATCAAATTTATGAGCGTACATATAACTATTTTATAAATAAAGTGAACTGCCTATTTAGGCAGTTTACTTATATAGTTTTTTACAAGCTTGGTGAGATCACTACGCTCTTGTTCAGTGTTTAATACCTTACAAAAATCGCCACTGACTGCAGCGCCGCAAGCGCCTGCTTCAAACCATTGTGATAAATTATCTAAATTCACACCACCAACAGGCATTAATTGTGCTTCTGAAAATGGACCCGTTAATGCTTTAAAGTAACCAACGCCCATACTGCCGGCAGGAAATACTTTAATAATATCTGCGTTATATTCAATTGCATTTGCTACATCGGTAGGCGTTAGTGCGCCCATTAATACTGGCAAACCATGTTGGTGGGCAAGTTCGACAACTGATTTGTTGGTATTTGGCGTTACAATAAACTGTGCACCCGCATCAATTGCTTGCTGGGCAAGGGTGGTATTTATTATTGTGCCTGCACCAATAAGTGCGTTTTTATGAGCTGCACGCGCTTTTGCTATTTCTTGCTCAAAGCCAGGTGTGTTTGACGTGATCTCTAATGCGTTTATGCCCGCATTTATTAGGGCCTGTTGACCTTTCAGGATTAAAATTTGTTCAATCTAGGGGCTATTTAATCGCGGCGCGAGGTTTGTAACCTAGTGGGCTAAGTAAAAACCGAGCAACAAAGAGTAAATTGCCCCTAGGCAGAACCCTTCGGGCAGCGCCTGTTTGGCATTTATGCTGCGTTATCGCCTATTTATGGGGAATAACCACACTACATAGGCTCTGCCTTGCCTAAACACCAAACAGTCTGCTGCAAATTTAACCTCGAAAGATAAACAGGCCCTAAACAATCAATTAATGGTGCTACATCGCTTTGTTGTTTTAAGCGCAGTATGGCGACTAACTTGTGTTGCTTTATTTGGCTACTTACTTTTGTTCTGTTGGCATCTAAAATCTGGGTCATAATTACAATTCACTTTATTTAATGCAAAGGCGTTTGTATAAACGGCTAGGCTTAATATACGACTAAACATTGCTTTTGCCCATAAAAAAACCGCTGATACATCAACGGTTTTTTATAGTATGAGTAATATTACATTACGCGCATACCAGGCTCTGAGCCGTCATCTGGGTTAAGAATATAAATTTCTTTTCCGCCAGGGCCTGCTGCTAATACCATGCCTTCAGACATGCCAAAGCGCATTTTACGAGGCTTAAGGTTAGCAACCATAACGGTTAGCTTGCCTTCAAGATCCTCTGGAGCGTAAGCAGATTTAATACCCGCAAACACTTGGCGAGTTTCGCCGCCTAAATCAAGTGTTAGCTTAAGTAGTTTATCTGCGCCTTCTACGTGTTCTGCTTTAGCAATTTTGGCTACGCGTAAATCTACTTTTGCAAAGTCATCAAACTCTATTTCGTCGCTAATTGGCTCTTTTGCAAGTGGGCTGTTAGGGTCAATAGTTACTGTTGGCGCTAAGCTTTCTTTAGATTCTTCAACCATTTTGTTCACTTTATCCATTTCAACACGTTGCATTAACGGCTTAAATTTATTGATAGGGTGGCTTACTAGTGCGTTTTGAACGCCGTCCCATGCAAGGTCGTCATTTAAAAACGCTTGTACGTTATCGGCCATTTCTGGAAGCACTGGTTTTAAATAAGTAATTAAAACGCGGAATAAGTTAAGACCAAGAGAGCACACTTCGTGTGCTTCTTGTTGCTTAGTGTCGTCTTTAATTAACACCCAAGGTGCTGCGCCATCAATAAATTGGTTTGCTTTGTCGGCAAGCGCCATTATTTCGCGAATTGCACGGCTGTAATCGCGGTTCTCATAGTGTGTTGTAATGCTAGGTGCAGCCGCTTGAAACTCTGCTAACAGCTCTGGTTGCATAATAGTGCTGCTTAGCTTGCCATCAAACTTTTTAGTAATAAAGCCAGCACAACGGCTCGCTATGTTTACTACTTTACCTACTAGGTCTGAATTTACTCGTTGTGCAAAGTCTTCTAGGTTTAAATCAAGGTCAACAATACCGCTGCTTAATTTTGCTGCGTAGTAGTAACGTAAGTACTCTGGGTTTAAGTTATCTAAATACGTACGCGCTTTAATAAACGTACCCTTTGATTTAGACATTTTTTCGCCATTTACAGTCACAAATCCGTGAGCGAATACGTTAGTTGGCTTTCTAAAATTAGCGCCTTCTAGCATTGCTGGCCAAAATAAGCTGTGGAAATAAATGATGTCTTTACCAATAAAGTGATAAAGCTCAGCGTCTGAACCTTCAGCCCAAAATTCATCAAAGTTGATGCCTGTTTTGTCACACAGGTTTTTAAAGCTCGCCATGTAACCAATAGGTGCATCTAACCAAACGTAGAAGTATTTGCCTGGTGCATTTGGAATTTCAAAACCAAAGTAAGGCGCATCACGGCTAATATCCCACTGCTGCAAGCCATCGGTAAACCATTCGTCTAGCTTGTTAGCCATTTCTTGTTGAATAGTGCCCGAGTGTAACCACTCTTTTAGCATGCCTTCAAATGCTGGCAGGTCAAAAAAGTAATGTTCAGAATCTTTAAGTACAGGCTCTGCACCTGACATTACAGAACGCGGATTAATGAGTTCGGTAGGGCTGTATGTAGCACCACACGAATCACAACTGTCGCCGTTTTGGTTTTCAGACTTACACGTTGGGCAAGTACCTGTTACAAAACGATCGGGTAAGAAAATACCTTTTTCAGGGTCGAATAATTGCGAAATAGTGTGCTTTTTAATATGACCGGCATCGTTTAGGCGGTTATAAATAAGTTCGCTTAATTCTTTGTTTTCTTGGCTGTGCGTGCTGTGGTAGTTATCAAATTTGATATTAAAGTCAGCGAAGTCGCGTTGGCGCTCTATGCTCACTTGTTTTACCATTTCTTCAGGCGTGATCCCTTGCTTTTGCGCATTAAGCATAATTGGTGTGCCGTGGGCATCGTCTGCGCAAACATAATAAGCTTCGTGGCCCTGTAGTTTTTGAAAACGTGACCAAATATCAGTTTGAATATATTCCAATAAATGACCTAAGTGAGTAGGGCCATTTGCATAAGGTAATGCGCTGGTAATCAGGATCTTTCGCTGCGTCATAATCATTCCGAATTGAGGATAAAACGCCGTTTTTATTATACAAACGGCAATTATCATTAATTTATCTACAAGCTATTTGCTTAGAGTGCACACAGCTTATGGATTTTTATTAATTGACTGGTGTTAATGCCCTGAATGTTACATAATTCCGTGGCACTTTTCATCAAAGAAACGCTATTTAATTGCTATGTTTGGACTGTCGAAACTATTCTCTTCTAAATCGGTGCAAAAACAACCGATTATTACTGCCTTAGCGGCATACCGTAGTGCGGCTTTTGCCGTGGGTATTGACGAAAGCTTCATTGATACTATTACTCAAAATGACGATAAATCACTACACATTAAATTAACCTTACCATTTGCTGGGCAATCAGAAATGCCTTTAGTTGAGCAACACGTAAGTGAAAGCTTAAATGTGGCTGTAACAATTAGCGCCAAGGTTATCATTAAAGAGGCGGCTAAATTTAAAGCGATTAAACATATTGTACTTATTGCCTCAGGCAAAGGAGGAGTAGGTAAGTCGACTACTGCCGTTAACTTGGCGGGCGCCCTTAAAAATGAAGGCGTAAAGGTCGGTATTTTAGATGCTGATATTTATGGGCCGTCGATTCCAATGCTTTTGGGCTTGGTGGGCGCAGAGCCCGTCACTAAAGATAACAAACAGCTACAGCCTTTTGATGCAAACGGCATTAAAGCGCAGTCAATTGGCTTTTTAGTCCCAAGCGATGACGCCACCGTATGGCGCGGACCAATGGCTTCAGGCGCGCTGAGCCAGTTACTTAACGAAACCGATTGGGGCGAGCTTGATTATTTAATTGTAGATATGCCACCGGGCACTGGTGATATTCAACTTACAATGAGTCAAAAAGTACCAGCGAGCGGCACTGTTATTGTCACTACGCCGCAAGACTTAGCCCTTGCCGATGCGCAAAAAGGCATTGCCATGTTTAATAAAGTAAACGTGCCAGTGCTTGGTTTAATTGAAAACATGAGCCACTTCATTTGCAGCCATTGTGGTGAAGCTAATCATGTATTTGGTAAAGACGGCGCACAAAAATTGGCGCACAAGCATGGCGTGCCCGTACTTAGCCATATTCCTCTTGCTATAGATATTCGAGAATACTCTGAGCAGGGCAAACTTATTGCCAATGATAACGACGCCGCAATAAGCAAAACATACAGCGCAGCAGCGAGGCTTATAGCCAGCACGCTCTATTATCAACAGCATCACAATCCGATTGAAATTGTGATTACAGAAGATTAATAAATAATGAGACTTTCAGACACACATATTAATGAATACTTAAACGATGGCCGCATTGTTATTGAGCCTGCACCTACAAGCGATATGATTTCAGGTGTTACTGCCGATTTACGCTTAGGTAATAAATTTAGAACCTTTAATGCGCACAACGCGGCATACGTCGATTTGAGTGGTCCAAAAGATCAGCTAAATAAAGCCATGGAATCAATCATGAGTGAAGAAATAGTGCTTGATGAAGGTGAAGCATTCTTTTTACACCCAGGTGAACTTGCTCTAGCTATTACACACGAAAAAGTAACTCTGCCAGCAGACATAGTAGGTTGGTTAGATGGACGCTCATCGCTAGCACGTTTAGGTTTAATGGTGCATGTAACTGCGCACCGAATAGATCCAGGATGGAGCGGTAATATTGTGTTAGAGTTTTACAACTCAGGTAAATTACCACTGGCGCTTCGCCCACTGATGAAAATTGGTGCAATGAGCTTTGAAATGTTATCGGGCCCGTGTGAAAACCCATACAATATTCGTAAAGATGCTAAATATAAAGATCAAAACAGTGCAGTTGCAAGTCGTATTAGTGACGATAAGTAATCACCAAATATAGACATTACTCATCTATTTTATGAAGCGCGTAACCCAGTAGTTCAAAGTACTGGTTAAGCGCTTCATTTGCTTTATTAAGCGGATACAACAAGTTTACTAAGTATAAAAGTGAAAGCTTTGTACCTTTAATTCAATAATTAGAATAATAGCCATTTATTTTAATAGTGAAGTGAGAACACAACGGTAATTAATGGCTCTTCTCTTTGGTATTATCTATTTAAACAAACCTTTCTTTAAACGCTGTAGGGCTTAACCCTATTGTTTTAATAAATACTTTGCGAAAACTGTTTACATCATCATAGCCAATATTTAGAGCTACTCGCTCAAAACTGTGAGTGGTCGATTCTAATAGCTCACATGCCTTTTGCACTCTTATTTTTTGAATATACTGTATCGGCTTTAATGTTGTAGCATGGGTAAATTTTCTAAGAAATGTTCGTTCGCTCATACAGGCCAAAGCAGCTAACATGGAGACATTCAGTTTTTTATTATAATTTGCTTGAATGAAGTGCTGAACTTGTAGTATTTGTTTATTCCCGTGATTAAGTTTTGGCGAAAAGCTGCCATAATAGCGTTGTTCTCTTTTACCCGTATCAACGATAAGAAACTTGCCAAGTGTACGCATAACGTGTGGTTTTGTGAATTGAGCAACGATTTCTAGCCCTAGATCAATCCATGACATTAGCCCTCCTGCGCTAATAATATCACCGTCATTAATTAGTAAACTTTCAATCTCAAGAGATACTTTGGGGAATGCCTCATGAAATTCATCAGCTAATTGCCAATGTGTTGTAGCAACTCGATTATTTAATAAACCGGTTTTGGCAAGTATAAATGCACCAGCGCAAGCAGAGCATAATATAGTCCCTTTTTGATGAGCCTCGTTGAGATATTGCAACAATTTGGGTTGAGGCATGTAGTAGTAATCACCATCTAAGGTTGGTGGAAGAATAATAATATCACTTTGGCTCATCCCATCTAAGTCTATATCGGGCTGAATGACCCTAACAGAGAACTTAACTTTAAGCTGGCTTTCTACAACTATCCTGTTTGCTAAAAAAAATAACTCTTTAAAGCCTTGTACTGCACTTTGTAAGGCGTTGGGGTAGTCGATAATTGTGATCTGAACATGCTTTGTCATTTTTAAACTGATTTATGGCTATTTCGCCATCGGTGTAATGGATTGATGTTTTGCATAATAGTCTCAACAGATAACCTAAACAACATGAGAGATTATTATGTCTAACATAGCATTACTACTTATTGATTTACAAAACGATTATTACTCTACATTCGAGGGAGCTAAATGGCCTTTATCTGGAACTGAAAAAGCCTCAGAAAATGCAGCAATATTACTAGCTCAATTTCGTGATAATGGTATGCCTGTCGTTCATGTTCGTCATGAGTTTCCTTCTGACGAGGCTCCGTTCTTTGTGCCTAACTCTGATGGTGCGAAAATCCATCCTACGGTTACTCCAATTGAAGGTGAGCCGGTCGTTTTAAAGCATCAAATAAATAGTTTTCGCGATACAGATTTACAAAGAGTACTAGAAGAGCTCAACGTTGAAAGGTTGATTATTGTTGGTGCTATGAGCCATATGTGTATTGATGCTGTCACTCGTGCTGCAGTAGATTTTGGCTATGAATGTCATGTAGCACATGATGCTTGTGCTACATTAGATCTTGAATTTAATGGGGTGGTAGTATCTGCACATAATGTTCATCATGCATTTATGGCTGCATTGAGCTTTGGTTATTGTAATGTTCAGAGCACAGACAAATTACTAGATTTAGTTCGCTAACCATTAGTACAGGTAATGGTTTAGCTAAGCATCACTTTAAGAGCTGATTTAATCCATTTTATGAAGCGCATAACCCAGTAGTTCAAAATATTGGTTAAGCGCTTCATTTGCTTTATTAATATGCTCGATATTTGGGTATATTAAATTACTACTTTTTAAGCCTCCCACTAAAAAACTATTTTTTATACTTGAATGCCGTTCAATACAGGCTTCAAAACAGCGAGCTGCAAGCTCTTCCGGCATGCTCATATAATTCATATTGTGAGCTTTATCGTGTTCTATACACGTTTGTACAAAGTTATTTGCATCAACGCCGTGCTCATCTAAAAATACATGTTTATAAAAACTGTTCAAAGTATTATTAAGTGGGTGCGATAAATTAGGCGTGTTTGAGAGCCATAATTTTGAGGCGAAACCAAATCGGGGTTTAGCTGCAAATAAATGCTCACTTATGTGATGATCAAACGCGTGAAACCATTCATGAGCAAGTGCGCCACCGCCGGCATTTTTTGCAAGAGCAAGCGTTTGAGAAGCCGCATTATAATGTGCTTGCACACCTTTTTGACCGCCATGACCAAATGCAAAATTAAGCTTGCCGCGCAGGCCAATCGCTTTAGGCGGTAAATGCAGTATTTGCGCAAGGTCTGCCAGTGCATCGTAAATTAAATTAGCACTAATATAGCGCTCTTCTTTGGTTACCCATTTACCAACGACCATTGATCTAAAACCAAAGGTATCTCTTATATCGCTAAAATCGACTTGATCTTCAAAGCGATAATCGGGGCCTTGGCGAGTAAAGCCACGTTTTAGTCTGTTTGGGTAACTACGCATTTAAGTTTATGGCACCGTATTTAATCTAAGTAACGTGCTTTTACGTGCTCGGGCATGTGTTGGGTTTGTTTTTGTATTAATTCATCAAGCACATTATAAAGTGGGGCTGGGTCTAGCTGCTCTATAAGCAGTAAACTGTGCGCTACGGCTTCAAGTGTTGAAAGACTGTCGGCCCGAGGAGCTTTGCGAATAGCATAACGATTTTTAGGTAACTGTTTAAAACTGACCGTTTTGAATTGATTTAGCAATGTGGTGAGCTGCAAAATTTTGTAGGCTTTTTTCCATGTACCATCAACCACGATTAAATGGGTGATGTTTTTTATATTAGATTGCTCAGCGCTATCGTCTAAATTAATAGCGTTTTCGTTAGGGTAGAGCAAAACAGTTGAGCTTACGGGCAGTGATTTAAGAATAGAAAAGTCGTCATTATTTTCGCCTTTGACTATTTGGCAATCAGTTAGACACAAATTGAGTAGTTTAGCGGTATTTTTTGCTATTTTTTCTTCGCTTGGGTGCTGTAGAATAATAACCTTAACTTTGTTGTTTATATTTGTAATTGCGCTGCAAATACAGGTGTTAAGTGCAAAGTTACAATGATTACAAAGTGTGCGTGCCATTTAATAAACTTTTTGTTGCCAGTATGATCCTCGCAATTATACATTTATGAGGTAATTAAGTTGGTTTTTTTTACGCATCAATATAAAGTAGTACTATTAAACTGTAATTTACATGGATTGTTTTAAGGGCTTAAAATATGACAGAAATAAATATTGATACATCAGCATTAGAGAGTATGGAATCGTTATTGGGTGAGCAGTTTGCTGATACACTTGATTTTTGCTGCTCGGAGTTTGAGCGTTTAGGCTCTGAAGTTTTAGCAACCATTGGAAAAGACAGAGAAGCGGCGATTCGTCATTCTCATAGCTTAAAATCTAACGCTGCTCAGTTTGGTGCTTCAAGCCTTGCTGAAGTATCTCGCGTTATTGAACAAAATTTAAACCTAGATAACTTAGCTGAAGCCATCGACGCATCTAATAGCTTAATGGCTCAAGTAACAGGCTCTCAAGCTAAGCTAAATGAATGGTTAGCATCTCGTTAATTATTGAAACTGAAACGTGAATTTATTTCAGTATTAAGCGTTTAAATAGGCTGGCATTTTACGCCTTTACTAGGTTAGTCTAAAGACTCACTAGTCGAGGTAAAAATGTCTGATATTAAAAAGAGTCACAAATTAGAAGGTGTATGTTATGACATTCGTGGGCCGGTTTTAGCGCAAGCTAAAAAAATGGAAGACGAAGGTCAAAAAGTATTAAAATTGAATATAGGTAATCCGGCTGCTTTTGGTTTTGATATGCCAGAGGACATGCACCGAGATATTATCCGCAACTTATATTCAGCCCAAGGTTACTGTGACTCTAAAGGCCTCTATTCTGCCCGCGTGGCTATTTATCAACACTATCAACAACGTGGATTACATAATTTAGATGTAGATAACATTTATATTGGTAATGGCGTAAGCGAACTTATTCAGATGATCACCCAAGCGCTATTAAATAATGGCGACGAAGTGCTTATTCCTGCTCCAGATTATCCACTTTGGACTGCTTCGGTCACGTTATCGGGTGGTAATCCCGTGCATTATTTATGTGATGAAGAGCAAGATTGGTTTCCGGACATTGCAGATATAAAAAGCAAAATAACATCTAAAACTAAAGCTCTGGTATTAATTAATCCTAATAATCCTACTGGTGCGGTTTACAGTGATGATTTGTTAATGCAATTAATTGATATAGCGCGTGAACATAAACTGCTGTTATTGAGCGATGAGATTTACGAAAAGATTTTATACGATGGTATAACGCATACTTCAATCGGCTCACTTTGCGACGATGTGCCTATTATTACTTTTAATGGTTTAGCAAAAACATACCGTGCAGCGGGGCTGAGAATGGGGTGGATGGTTCTAAGCGGTCGTACCTCGGTAATGGATGATTTACGCAAAGGCCTAGAAATACTTTCATCTATGCGTTTGTGCGCCAATGTACCTGCACAGTATGCGATTCAACAGGCTTTGGGCGGCGTGCAATCAATTGATAGTCTAATAAACCCGGGTGGGCGCTTATATGAGCAGCGTGATATTGCATGGCGTGGATTAAATGATATTGAAGGCATTAGTTGTAAAAAACCTAAAGGCGCACTCTATGCGTTTGCCAAAGTAGATACAGCACTTTTTAACGTCAAAGATGATGAAAAGATGATGTACGATTTGCTAAAAGCCGAAAAAATATTACTTGTGCATGGCAGGGCGTTTAATTGGCCAGATCCTGATCATTTTAGGTTGGTCTTTTTACCAAGCAAAGATGATTTATCGGATGCGATGTTAAAAATGAAGCGCTTTTTTAAAGACTATCGCCAAGTATAGTTATTAAAAAATAATAAAAAAACGAGCCAAATTTGGCTAATGCCAGTCAGTTAAGCTGACTGGCATTTTTCTTTTTATGGGGATACTTAGATGGTTTTGGCTTAACCCATCTGG
>NZ_JADYXN010000218.1:0-606 GCF_015864285.1 Pseudoalteromonas sp. NZS100_1 | reverse complement strand
CTTCGTCCCTCATTGGAACGGCACTATCAATGTCATCTGTTATTGAATAGCAGCCTTCATATGGCTCTGCGCTTAAAGTACTGCTAAAAATGGCAGTTATAAAAACACTTATACCTAAAATATTTTTAACCATTAAACATCCCTTGTTTTGTTCATAACCTTACTTTTAACCTTCGTTAAAAAATCGTTCGCGGTCGTCAGTCATTTTTACCGGCAAGCCATTATCAACCATAAAGTAGTAAAAGCGCAGATCATCAATTAAATCTGGAGCCGATATTTCAATATCTTGGTATGTTGCATTCATATATTTAAATCTTAGCGAATGTTCAAAGCGCTTAGTTTGGCAATACAGTACTTCTTGCAGGTCTGATATTTTTATCTTTATGCCTAGTATCTCAAACTGTCCGTCTATAATTTCAATCGCTTTAGATTGTTTTTTATTTGCCGAAAACCAATTACCAATTACACTTAATAGCCCACCCCCAAATAAAATGAGAAATTGTTTATAAATAGGTTCTTTAGTAAGAAACTACATCCAAAACAAGTAAATAACGACTACTAATGTAGTCCACGCTAACTTATAAAATAATTTAAAGGTGGGTAATT
>NZ_JADYXN010000217.1:0-609 GCF_015864285.1 Pseudoalteromonas sp. NZS100_1 | reverse complement strand
GCCTTGCCGTGTCGACCCTGACCGACCAGAGCCGCGAGGCGCTGGCCGCCACCGCGTCCAAGCCGGTCGCCGACGCCGCCTTTGCCGCCAAGCAGGGCGAGCTGGTCGGCCCGGTGCGCGGTTCGCTCGGCTGGATCGTGCTGCGCGTCACCGCACTCAACAATGTCCCGGCCCGTGCGCTGGCATCGGTGCGCGATGAGATCATCGCCACGCTGCGCACCCAGAAGGAAAAGCAGCTGCTGACCGACTTCACCGGCAAGATCGAGGACCAGATCGCCAATGGCGGCACCTTCGAGGAAGTCGCGAAGGATAATGGCCTGAAGCTGGAAACCTCGCCGCTGCTGGTGTCGAGCGGGAAGCAGGTCGAGGACGAGACCTATCAGCCCAACAGCGACCTGCAGCCGCTGCTGGCCCCCGTCTTCGCGATGAGCGCCGACGATGATGCCCAGCTGGTGCCGATCACCGCCGACAAGCGCTATGCGCTGGCCGCGCCGGGTGACATCGTCGCCCCCGCTCCGCCGCCGCTCGCCAACATCAAGCCGCTGG
Organism: Pseudoalteromonas sp. NZS100_1; assembly: GCF_015864285.1. Classification (NCBI taxonomy): domain Bacteria; kingdom Pseudomonadati; phylum Pseudomonadota; class Gammaproteobacteria; order Alteromonadales; family Pseudoalteromonadaceae; genus Pseudoalteromonas; species Pseudoalteromonas sp. NZS100_1. The sequence goes on along the minus strand of NZ_JADYXN010000217.1, from coordinate 63 downwards.
TCGTGGCCCAGTACAAGCTGAGCCAGGGCTATGATAAGGCGCAGAAGGTTGCCGAGGACATCC
>NZ_JADYXN010000216.1:0-610 GCF_015864285.1 Pseudoalteromonas sp. NZS100_1 | reverse complement strand
GCTGCGCCGGGCGATCTCGGACCTGACGCTGGACAAGCTGATATTGCAGGAAGCTGCACGGGGAAACTTCTGAGCCCCGCGCGGCGACGGCGCTGCATCGATCATATACGACGGGATCTGCCAGTCCGGCTATCCGAGCGACGGATATGCCGGGTTCTGGGGCAGCATCGATCGACACAGCGTAAAGTGCCGCGTGGGGCAGATGACGAACAGGCGCTCACGGAGGACATCGTCGCGCTGGCGAAGCAATATGGCCGCTATGGCTACCGCCGAGTGACGGCGTTGCTATGCCATGCAGGGTGGACGGTGAACCACAAACGGGTCGAGCGGATATGGCGGCGCGAAGAGCTCAAAGTGCCGCAGCGCCAGCCAAAGCGCGGACGTCTATGGCTCAACGACGGATCATGCATCCGCCTGCGACCTGAATATCCGGGCATGTGTGGGCCTACGACTTCGTAGAAGGGCGCACGCACGATGGCCGCAAGTTCCGGATTCTGACGATCATCGACGAGGCCAGCAGGGAATGCCTGGCACTCATCGTTGCCCGGCAGCTCAAACACGAGGATGTGCTGGCGGCGCTGGCTGACCTGTTCATCTCGCGTGGGCCACC
>NZ_JADYXN010000215.1:0-613 GCF_015864285.1 Pseudoalteromonas sp. NZS100_1 | reverse complement strand
GTCGGCTTCAACGTCAAGAACGTGTCGGTGAAGGACATTCGTCGTGGCAACGTCTGAAGCCGACGTTGTCGCCGGGAGTACCCTGCTCAAGCTGCTCGTGATGCATCTCGACGGACTTGACTTCAGTGGTGACGTTGGAAGGAGCGAAGTTGACGATCATTCCAGCCTTGATGATACCGGTCTCAACACGACCGACGGGCACCGTTCCGATACCGCCAATCTTGTAGACATCCTGGATGGGAAGGCGGAGGGGCTTGTCAGAAGGACGAATCGGGGGGCTCAATGGCGTCGATGGCATCCAGAAGGGTCTTGCCCTTGACAACACCAGCCTTGGTCTCCCTGGTCCAACCCTTGTACCAAGTCATGTTCGGAGATTCCTCCAACATGTTGTCACCGTGCCAGCCGGAGATGGGAACGAAGGCGACTGTCTTGGGGTTGTAGCCGACCTTCTTGATGAAGCCGGAGGTTTCCTTAACGATTTCGTTGAAACGCTCCTCACTCCACTTGGTGGTGTCCATTTTGTTGACGGCAACGATCAGCTGCCTCACACCGAGGGTGAAAGCAAGCAGGGCGTGCTCGCGGGCCTGGTATCTCCAAGGATGGCCAGACCCGC
>NZ_JADYXN010000214.1:0-616 GCF_015864285.1 Pseudoalteromonas sp. NZS100_1 | reverse complement strand
CGCAACTATACATATGCGTGCCCGACAGCTGCCTCCAAACTCAAGAGCTATCCATCGGCGAGCAGCTTTGAGTCTTATGTCAATACCCTCTACCCCAACGGCAACACCTATCATGACATAGGTTTGCTGTGGGGCGCGCGACTTATGTCGCCCACAGGAATCTTCGGACCGGAGAATGCCTTCACGCCCACGGGGGGCGAAATCGAACGGCATCTGGTTTTCATGACCGACGGCGACACGGTCACGAGCAACCAAGGCTATACGGCTCATGGCATTGCTTGGTGGGACAGGCGCCAGACCCGCAGCAATGCTGGGCCAGGCGCATCTCTCCTGACAGCTGTCGTGAATGAGCGCACGAAGGCTCTGTGTTCCGCAATCAAGTCCAAGAACATCACCTTGTGGGTGGTCTCATTTGGTAATGGCGTCAGCACGAACGCCCAGGCGCTGCTGCAGTCCTGTGCCTCGCCCAATCGCTATTATGTGGCAGCCAATAGTGCCACGCTGATCTCAAATTTTCAGCAGATCGCCGATGAAATCTCACAGCTGCGACTGACAAAATGAGTCGGCAACAAGCTTCAAGATGCAGGATCCTGGCGGATCAATCCGGCGCCACAAT
>NZ_JADYXN010000213.1:0-616 GCF_015864285.1 Pseudoalteromonas sp. NZS100_1 | reverse complement strand
GACACTGCCGATCCGCGCCTTCTCGCGTGGCTGGCGAAGAAGCCGGCCAGGGTCGCGACGGTGGCCATGGCCAACAAGATGGCCAGGGTCATCTGGGCGCTCATGACGCGCGGGGAAACCTATCAGGCACGCCATAACCCAATGCTGGCGGGCTGACATCTAAGAGCTCAAGCTGAGGAGATCAGCTTCACGATGTTGTAAGCGCGATGCGATGTGATGGCGATACCGGTCAGACCGGGAACCAGGACAACCCATGGACTGTCAGAGGCGTTATAGCCTGTTAAGCCGATTGGGACCTGGTTCGCGGACCCCATCAGGGCCAGCAGTCCCTCCCGACTGCAACAGTAGGCCGGACAGACGACTGCAACCGACCGAACGTCAAAACATCAATTTGTACTTGCAACGCGGGAGCCATCCACAGAAGACTGCCCGAAAATCCTCCCCAAGCTTGCTTGGGGAGGTGGCAGCGCGAAGCGCTGACGGAGGGGCAGGTGCCTCTTAGCGCTGCGCTATCCGGCCTGTGCCCCTCCACCACTCGCTACGCGAGCGGTCCCCTTTGGCAGAGTTACGTGCCTCTGCCGAACCGTGCCGGGGAGGAATGGCACGAAACCCCAAC
>NZ_JADYXN010000212.1:0-616 GCF_015864285.1 Pseudoalteromonas sp. NZS100_1 | reverse complement strand
GGCCGTCGCTGCGGAAGAAGACGGCCTCGAACCGGCGGCCGCCCTGGCCGCGCTCGGCCAGTTGTTCGCCGGCTTCCGCTGCCATCTCCGCCACGACTTTCAGGGCATGGGCGCTGCTGCCCATCGGTTCGGCAAAGCGCCGTTCGACCCGGATTGCCGGGCGCGGGCGGCGGGGGGCCAGCGGGCGGTGGCCCAGGCCCAGCAGCGCATGGAGCGCGTCCACCGCCTCCTCGCCGAAGCGGGCGGCGAGCGCGGCGGCCGGGCGTGCGGCAAGATCGCCGACGGTGCGCAGTCCCGCCCGGCGCAGCGCCACCGCGCTCTCCGCCTCCAGCTCCAGAGCCTCGACCGGCAGGCGGCGCACCGCCGCATCCTCGTCCGGTGCTGGGGCGGCGGGGAAGCGGGCGAGTGCATGGGCGGCCTCGGGCGATCCGGCGATGGCGTGGCGCACGCGCATCCCATGCCGTTCCAGCCGGTCGGTCGCAGCCTGCGCCAGTTCCGCCTCACCATCCCACAGATGGGCGCAACCGCTGATGTCGAGCATCAGGCCATGGCCGGAATCGAGCGCGGCATTGGGGGTGTAGCGGGCGCAGCCGTCGCACAGTCGCTCCAGCCAGTC
>NZ_JADYXN010000211.1:0-618 GCF_015864285.1 Pseudoalteromonas sp. NZS100_1 | reverse complement strand
GATCCCGATATGCACCAGACCCGCAAAGGCCAGCAGTGGTATTTCGGCATGAAGCTGCACATTGGCGTGGACAGCCAAAGCGGGCTGGCGCACAGCGCCGTGGTGACGGCGGCCAACGTGCATGACAAACACCCGCTGCCCGATCTGCTGCATGGCAACGAGCAGCGCGTGTACGGCGACTCGGCCTATGCCAGCCAGAAGGCTCTGATCCGGGGCAAGGCGCCCCAAGCCAAAGACTTCACCAACCAGCGCACCCGCCGTGCAGGCGAGGTGGACGAAGTTCAGCGGGCCAAGAACCGCAACAAGTCACGCATCCGCGCTCGGGTAGAGCATGTGTTCGGGGTGGTTAAGCGCCTGTGGGGATTCACCAAGGTGCGCTACCGCGGGCTGCAGAAGAACGCCACACGCGCATTCACGGCCTTGGCGCTGGCCAACATTTTCCTTGCCCGAGGGCGACTGCAGGGACAGGTGCGCCCGTAAGGGTGGAAATCGGGCCTCAAGGCCCTGCGAACGGCCCAAATGGGCGGCGCAAGAGGCCACAAAATCCAAAAAATGGCGTCTTCCGCGTTCGCGCGGGAAATTTCGAGGGCTTGTTCAGCGTAGCCTTAGAACCTGTTC
>NZ_JADYXN010000210.1:0-620 GCF_015864285.1 Pseudoalteromonas sp. NZS100_1 | reverse complement strand
CGAGCGCGCTCTTCCCGAACACCACGACCAAATCCCTTTCGCTTGATTCCGTAGAGCGGCAGCGGCGTGTAGCTCGACCCACCCCAAAAGACGCGGTTCCGGTTCGCCGCTTTGGTCCGGCCCCACAGGAAGATCAGCCGGAATGCGTTCACGTCATGCCGAACGATAAGCCGCGCCATCGCATAAAGCGCGACGGCGGCCGCGCCGCCGTAGAGAGGATTGCCCGAACCAACCAACGTGATTGCGCCCGCCATGATGATGAGCGCGCCCGCCTCAATGGGAACACCCGCCCACAAAGCGGGGCGGGTGACGGCCAAGAACAGCGGGTCTTTTGTCATTTCTTCCTGACCGTCCATCCCCGATCACCCCGTAATCGTGTCGACGATCCAAGGCGCGGAGAACACGATCACCACGCCAACTACGACCGTGACGAGCATCTGCACCGACGCGCGGCCCAGGAACCACAGAAGGCCGACGACGATGATCGCGATGATCGCCAGCGTGCGGAGCAAACCGTTGCTCAGCAGGCCGAGAATATTGTCGGCCAGGCCTTCAAAGTTTGCCTGCGCAAAAGCCGGCTCCGCTACGAGCAGGCTTGCCAGCAGCGACAGGGGCAGCGC
>NZ_JADYXN010000209.1:0-621 GCF_015864285.1 Pseudoalteromonas sp. NZS100_1 | reverse complement strand
GCATCGGCGCGCATCGCGATCCCGACATAGAGCAACTGCATCAGTGTCGCACAGGCGCCCGCCCATGGCCCCAGCAGCGGCATCGGCAATATCCGGCCGAATGCCGGCTCCATCATCGCGATGGTCCCGCACAATATCAGCCGCTTGTGCCAGTCGCTCCGCTGCCGCAGCAGGATCGCCGCCAATGTGAGCGAACCAAAGGCCAGCATGTCGAGCGGCCCCAGCACCAGGAATATGCCCGGCGGAAAAAAGGGCGGCACCCGCCCCATCTGCACCGCCAGGATCGACGTCGCGATACCCCAGGGGATCAGGAAGCAGGCAAGCCCGGCCGCAACCCAGCCCAACTGGCGATGGAGATCGGTCCGCCGCTGCGCCACCAGCAGTGCCTGCGCCAGGAACAGCAGCGTCCATGCCAGCAGCGACAGCGCATGGACATGCACCCACCACGGCACGGTCGCCACGTCGACATAGCCGCGCAGGGCAAAGCTGCCGAAGCCGCCAACCACGGTGACGGCGACCAGCGCCGCCATGCCGGTAAAGATGCGCCGTTCCCGCGCCTGTCGTTCCACAGCACCGATTGCCGTCGCCATTGCGTCGACCTCCCGCTCTTTGGCAACAATA
>NZ_JADYXN010000021.1:0-80119 GCF_015864285.1 Pseudoalteromonas sp. NZS100_1 | reverse complement strand
GCTTAAGTTACAAGCCATCCTGGAAGGCTACGATTTAGCAAAATCTCTTGAGCCAGACTTGTGATCAAGAGACAGCTGAAGAGTGCCTTTTTTGAAACCATTTAAAATGAATACTATTTAATAAATGTGCCCCTGATTGGATAGTCGTTTTCTCTTGAAAACTTAATCCCACCTAGCAGTTGCTCTAAATCAGGACGAACAAACGGGCTGTTTGATATATCTACCATTTGAAGCTGATTTTTTTCATTAAGCACATAAATTCCTGGTTCAGCAAATGGATGATCAGTTTCTGCACCACTGCGAGGCTCGCTAATATGTAGCCCTAAATCAGTCATTTGTTCGATTGTTAAACCATAGTAAATTGGGAAGTTAATATCTATTTTTTCAAGATGTTTATTAAGCTGCTCATGGCTATCACCACTTACTGCAACCACTTCAACTCCAGCCTCTTTAAAGTCTTTATGAACTTTAGCAAGCTCGTTGAGTTGCGCAGTACATTTAGGGCAGTGCTGGCCTCGATAAACAACAATCATTTTCCACGGAGAGTCACTTATTCTGTCAACTAAATCTACCTTTTTCTCATCAACATCACTCACTACTAGTGATGGCATAATATCCGCAGGTTTTAAACTAGTGTTACTCATTGCGATCTCCTTTTACTGTTTCAGATTAAAAATTAATTTTGCTCTTACACATAGAGTTTAGGGTAACTTTTATTAATTCAACCTAAAATTGCAATTAAAAATCTATTAAAGCTTTAAGACCATCCCTTTATTTTTCTATAAATGGTAGATGCACTTACCCCTAAATAAGCAGCAGCAAGAGGAATGTTGTCTTCGCAGCTTTTGATTGCGTTTTCAATAGCCCTTTTTTCAACTTGCCATAATGGTTCTATATCGTGAACCGACATAGGAGATAATTGAACACTCTGATCGTTTGTATTGTGAATTGACTTAGTTGAGCTTGAGTGTTTTACAGCGCCTAGACCAAATGAATTTGGTAGCATATCTCTTTCTATTACATCGCCATCATTAATAACGACTGTATTTTCAATTACATTTTGCAGTTCGCGTATATTTCCTGGCCAATCGTAATTACAAAAAAGCGCCTTAACTTCATCAGAAAAGCCAATAAAATGTTTAGCGTTGCTATCGCTTTTTTGTTTTAAAATATACTCAGCGAGCAGCAAAATATCGTTTCCGCGCTCCCTTAAAGGCGGGAGCTTTACGGGGATAACATTTAAACGATAATATAAATCTTCTCTAAAGCGCCCCTCTGCTACCTCTATTATTGGATTTCTGTTGGTTGCACATACCAAGCGAACATCGCTGTGTAATACCTCGCTGCTACCAACCTTGCTAAATATGCCGGTTTGTAAAAAGCGCAATAACTTAGCTTGTAAGTTAAGCTCCATTTCACATAGTTCATCTAGAAATAACGTACCGCCGTTGGCCACTTCAACAGCGCCCTTACGATCGCTTAACGCCCCACTAAACGCCCCTTTAACATGACCAAAAAATTCTGATTCAAATAATTCAGCAGGGATCGCAGCACAGTTTATAGCAATAAAAGGGCCTTGGCTGCGAGGGCTCGAATCATGAAGGGTTTGTGCGCATACTTCTTTACCGGTTCCACTTTCACCTGTAATAAATACGCATGCTTTACTTCTAGCTGCGCTATCTAGCAATCTAAAAACGGTTTTCATTGCGAGAGATTCACCAACAAAATCTTGGCTTTTTTCACTGCTTTGAACCAAAGGTTGTACTTTAGCTTGCTCTTTGGGTGTTAACGCACTTTCTACTGAGCTAATAAGTCGCTGACTTGTGAAGGGTTTTTCTAAAAAATCGAAGCCACCTAAACGCATAGCTTCCACTGCAATATCAATAGAACTATTTGAGGTGATCATGACTACATTAGCAGGATTTTTTTGTTTATTTACAAATTGTAAAACTTCAAGCCCACTTATATCAGGCAAGCATACATCTTGTACTATCACCGCAGGCATTTTTTCTTTAATACCGACCAAAGCAGAATATCCATCTGCGAAATGCTTACATTCAAAACCTACTTGCTCTAGCTGACTTGCGTACAAAGCACCACTTGCGATGCTATCTTCAACAATATAAACAAGGCCTTTACCCATTATATCTGACACGGCTTTCTCCTAGATAGCTATACTCTTACTCATTATTTGATATGCATCTCGGGTTTTATCCAAGTTATGCTTAATAACAAGCGCTGCGTGCAAATTTTCTTCTGTGGTTGGTGGTGGTGAATCGTGTAACTGTGTTGCCAATGCAGCTAAAGGAGCGGCTCCATATAAGGCAGCCGAGTTTTTCAAAACATGCATTATTTCTCTAATTTTTATAATATCTGCATTACTAATTGCCGTATCTAATTGGTTAGCCATAGTAACTAATTCATCGATAAATAAGTTTACTAATCGAGCTAAAACGCTTATTCCAACATCCTTTTCAAGTTGAATTAAAACATTTAGCTCCGTAATACTTTTATCGATAAACTGCTCTGATATAGGCATAGATAACCTTTGTGTAAGTTAAAGCTTCGTACACTAATAAAATGTAAGAATTGTAGTTTAAGAGTAATTTGTTTTTTGCATTTTGCAAATCAAAATGAATATAAACAATTACAGAGCCCAGGTATCAATACTTTTTGTTAATGTTTGCGGCTTATCGAGCAAGTACCCCTGAGCAATATCACAACCAAGTTGTTCTAATATTTGTAATTGCTCATTCTCTTCAATGCCTTCTGCTACAGTTTGTAAGCCCAATCGTTGAGCCATCGCAATAATTGCGCTACATAACGTAAAGTCTTCGTTATTAGTTGCAATACCACTTACAAAACTGCGATCAATTTTTAAACCATCGATATCAAATTGACGAAGTAGACCTAAAGACGCGTACCCAGTGCCAAAATCATCAATCCACACCTTTACGCCTTCTTTATGGAAGTTTTCAAATGCCTTAGCTATTTTATCAGGACTATGAATGAGCGCTGTTTCCGTTAATTCAACTTTAATAGCTTGTGGTGGTATTTGGTGCTTTTCTAGCAAAGCCATTACTTTTGAAAACACATCACCATCTAAAATTTGTACCGGTGAAATATTTAAAGAAACAGCAATATCTGTCATACCAAAATGTCGCATCTGTTTTAAATCAGACAAACATTGCTCAAAAATCCAGTCACCTAATTCTAAAATCATTCCCGATTGCTCTACATGAGGGATAAACTCATCAGGGCCTACAATACCAAAGCGGGGTGATTGGCACCTTACTAGCGATTCAAAGCCGACCAACTTTCCCGTTCCTAATGATACGAGCGGTTGATAAACCATTTTAAAATAATTATTTTGCATTGCATCCGACATGATTCTTTCTAACTCATGCCATCTTGCGAGATTGACTGGGCTTTCTGATTCTAGGTACTTAAATGCATTCATGTTTTGCTCCGATTTTCACTCTTAGTGACTTATGTAATCAAGAGCAAGTTACAGACCATTTAGAAAGTGAATAAAACAAAAATAAAAACAGCAAATTCAAAAGGTTAAGTTTAGTTATTTGAGTATTTAAATTTTTCCATTTTATTTGCATTTTGCAATTCAATTTGCAATGCACCTAAATTAATAAATAAGAGCTTACTCAAGCCCAAACAGCACAGAGAAACCAGTTAGTAATTGTTGGCTAAAAGTAAGGATTAGTAATTGAAGATGAGTATAAAGAAAGGCTTGATAAGACTAATTTGGTTACGCACAGCTTGAATTAAAAAGCGTACACGTAATTTTAAAGCTAGGGAGAAAAAGTTAAAACGGTGATAGGAAACATAAAAAAAACGCAGGCAACAATAAATAGTTACCTGCGCAAAAGTCTCTAGTTTGAAAGAGTGTCGTTATTTTCGTTTTTAGGGGCTGTTACATGTTGTGCATAGTTAGTATTTTGCGAGTCAAACGTATTACTCATCGACTGTGCATTTTCAACATCAGCTTGTGTAAAAGTAATCGGCTGTATGTCCGTTAACGGCTCTACAGAATCGCTACCGCGTAGAACTGTAATACCTATTACTAAGGTAGCTACAAGCAAAATAGACAAAACCATGATTTCAGGTGTAAGTACCCAATTATTACTTTTAGGTTGTTGTTTGGCTTTTGTATTTGTTTGCATATTGCACCTCTTAAAAATTTAACTAAATTGTCTTGATTTGATATTTAATATGTTGCGAAAGCCGTGCCAACTAAACAAAAACAAACGAAAGATAAAATAAACAACAAAATCAAAGTATTAATAAAATTAAAAATGTAATTTAGAATCCAAAAATAATTCGTAACGTTGTATTTTTATTTTGAATTGCAATTTGCGAATCAAATTGAAAAACTATAATAAAAACACTCATTAAATACTAAACAATAAATTTAACTTACTCCTAAAATACTAGGTTAATTTCTTCGTTTATCAAGTTTTATGCAACACAAACCCACTTTTTATATTGCCCTTCATTGCTCAGCTCAGCTTCTCCCACACTTGCGCTAAACGAGAGAGCTTTAAATGTTTAGATTCAATAACCTGCTCTGGGGCATATTTATCAAGCAATAAATAAAGTGTCTCACTTACAATTGGCTTAGCTAAGTAATCATTCATCCCCGCTTCTATAAATCGCTCTTTATCACCATGAATTGCATTTGCTGTGAGCGCTATTATAGGGGTGGCTATACCTAACTTTCTGATTGCTTTGGTTGCAGAGATCCCATCTAGTATTGGCATTTGGATATCCATAAAAATAATATCAATTTTATTGTTTTTAGCCTTCGTTATTGCCTCTTGCCCATCGCTAGCAATATATACCCGACAACCTTTTTGCTCTAAAAACTGTCTTATTACTATTTGATTATTAGTATTATCTTCAGCAACCAATACATTGGTCCCATTCAACTGAGTTAACCCTGAAGAGCTTTCTAAGGCTTTTTTTTGTTCACGATTAGTAAATATAATATCTAAATGAAATAACTGCTCTTCCAATAAACTAATTGCTCGCGGTACATGCGATACTTTAAAAGGGCCATTTAACCTAAGCTCTCTGTCGTTAAGATTTTGCGGTAATAAGCTTTCACCTAGTAAGTCTAAGATAAGTAAACATGGTGAATTAAGGGAGTTATATGTATTTATACACTCGCGTGTTTGGGCTAGCATTCGAGGATCAGTTAATACAATTGCATCAGGAAAACTATCATACTCAGGGATATCTGGACATATTTCATAGTGCTCAAAAGCGATAGAAAACCGAGTGAGTGTGTGCTCCAACGCGGTTTTTAAAATTTGATTATGTCCTACAATCCATACTCTTGGCTTTTTACTTCGTGCTGCAAGCCCCTCTCGCAATATTGAGTCGGTTGTGTCTATTTTTAACGGGTAATTAACGATAAACTCACTCCCTTTATTGAGCTCAGAGTTAACCGAAATATCTCCCCCTACTACATCACAAATTTGCTTACATATCGCAAGGCCTAAGCCACTACCACCATGTTTTCGGGTAATTGAATTATCTGATTGAATAAAAGGCATAAACATACTTTCTATTTTATTTTTTGCGATTCCCATTCCAGTGTCTTTTACTGATAAATGAAGATTTAAATTATTGGCTCCAATGTAAGTACATCTAACGGTCACCGTTATTACGCCTTGTTGAGTAAACTTAATCGCATTGGCTAATAAATTAATGGCTATTTGCCTTATACGTGCATGATCACCAATTACTTGAGCGGGGACATCAGGATAAAAATCAAAAACAACCTCAAGCCCTTTTTGCAAAGCACTTTGGGTAATAATATCTATTGCTTCTTCAATACACGTATCAATACTAAATGGCTGATTATCGAGTGTTATAGCTTGTGCTTCAAAACGCGAATACGTTAATACATCGTCCAATACACTCAGTAATGCATCAGAGCTTGTTTTAATCATTTGTGTGTAACGCATTTGCTCAGAAGTTAAACCGGTATGATGCAAAATATCTGCAGAGCCAATAACGGCATTTAATGGCGTGCGAATTTCATGGCTAATATTTGCCATAAATCGGCTTTTAGATTCAGCTAATGTTTCTGCCTGATGTTTAGCTTCAAGCAATATTTGCTCGCTTTCAATACGTTCTTGTATATCAACAAGTGTTGCGGCAATAGATAACAAATCGTTTTCGTAGCCATCCACAATGGGAGTAAGTGTCATTTCAACCCAATTATTTATGCCTTGTGCATTAATCAAACGTATATCAAAGCGACGTATATCGCGCTTACCTTGTTTATAATCAAGCAAAGTGCTACTAATTTTTTCGACATCTTCTTTTGCTATAAACTTAATTATAGGTAAGCCAAGACTCTCATCTACATTGCTGTGTAAGACGCGTTGCCATGCTTGATTTATAAATAATAAATTGCCAAATGTATCAAGGCGTAGAACAATATCAGGAATATTATCTACGACAGAGTGGTAGTTATATTCTATCTCTGCCATTGCTTGTTCAGCTTTAACTCGCTGCGTAATATTAGTTTCTATAGCGATAAAATGCTTTACTTTACCTTCATCATCTCGCACTGGATTTGCATCAATAGCAACCCAATAAACGTTACCATTCTTATCGTAATTTGTGGTTTCAACTTGAAAAGGAAGCCCATTTTTTACAGCGTGAGACATAACCTTACGACTTTTTTCACATGTTTTTGGCCCTTGTAGCAATTGACCTGGGCTAGTGCCTATAACCTCATCACAGGTGTAACCTGTAAGTACTTCAAAACTATTGTTAACCCACTCAATTACGCCAAATTTATCTGTAATTATTACTAAGTTATTTGTATGGCTCGCAACAAGCGATAAGCGTTTTACATATTTTTGTTGTTGTGTGAGCAAAAATTGAGAATCTTTATGACGTTGAATGTCATAGAACGAGCCTATAAAGCCGCTTTTTTCATCATAAACTAACCTTAACTCAAACCAGTTCATGAGCCCGATGCTGCTTTTAATTTGTATTTCTACACTGGGAGCCTGCTTCCCTTCTAGTAAACAACAGCTGTATGCGACAAAATGCATAATATCATCGCAATTCATTAACTTAGTAATATTGGAGCCAATTAATGAATCGGTTGAGTAACCTAACTTCTTCTCCCAAGCTTCATTAATATAAGTAAAATTCAAATGTTTATCACACTCAAAAATACACTCATCTAAAATAGCTAATAGCTTTGCTTGACGTCGATTACTATTGGAAAGTTTTTCAACTAGTGCATATTGGATTTGAACTTGTAGCTCATCATTATTATTCATGATCTCTCCAATACTTTATAAAAGTATTACTCTGACAAACTCGTGCATAAAGAAGGAAAACCTTTTCACGGTAGAATGCTTGTTCAAAAGGAGTGCGTCTCGGTGTGCAGTCACTTAAAATAGTGGCATTAGAACCAAGTGCAACAGCAGTGCGCACAGTTGAATCAATACAGATAGAAGACACAGTACCCGCTAAAATTATATTAATGGCCCCATGTTTTTTGATGTTTTCGGCTAAACCTATATGTGTAAAAGCATTTAAACTTCTTTTCCCAAATACCACCTCTATAATATTACTAAAAAGGTCTAGCTGCTTAATGGTTTGAGCACAGTACGAACCTGCTTTAAATGCCCCCACCGCAATGACTTTTAATATACCAATCGGATTTTTAAGCTCGCTATAGTTTTGCGTAAAGTGAATGGGTGTATTAATAACTAAAGCAAATTGCTCTGCGCAGAAGGTCAATAAATAGAGTGTATTTTCCCCCACGCCAGTAATTCTTGATGACTCTTCAACCTCGTCATACAAAATGCCTTTTGGCAAAAAGTAATTGTTTTGAAAACCAATTAAAATAGGTGCTGTCTTAGAGAAATCATCCATAACTCTCTCCTTATTAATCAATTTAAGAGGCTAACTGCCAAGGTTTAATAAATTTCTCAAGTACCGCTTTTGTCACTGGCTTCTGTAAATAGTGAGTAATTCCTTTATCAAACAACTCAGCTATTTGCTCATCGCCTGTTAACCCCGTTAAAATAACTTTAGGAGTATTGTTATTAGGTGTATTTTGCCTAACTAATTGCTGCGCCACATCGCTACCAAACATTCCTGGCATACGCTCATCTAAAAGTAGCAAGTCAAATGGTTCATTTTGAGCAAGTGTTAATGCACTGGCACCATTTTCTGCACACGTTACTAAGCAGCCCAGCATTTCAAGCATTACTTTTGTAGCAATTTGGCTCGGTAAGCTGTCGTCTGCTACTAATACCGATAAACGTGTTTGTGTGTGAAATGTTGTTAAAATAGTAATTAAGTCGGTATCAAAAAATGGCCAGCCTAATATTTTTTTAGATAGTTTATGAGCTTGGCTCAGCTCGTAAATGTCGTTGATAGAGCACAGCTTTATGTATGTATTTAAGCTGTCACTATTTAATTTATCAATTAATGCGTTACCACTAAGATGGCGTAAATCCTCTAGCTGTGCAGACTCTCTAAGCGTGCTATTAAATAATTTAAAATTTAAACCAAAACGATCGTGAGTATTAGCTGACATTTTTAAACAGCTTTTGAGTAACGCTTCGCAATCAGTTAAAACGTCTACATTTTGTCTAACATCAAGCGCTAAACTAACAGACTCTTTAGTTGCTAAGAGCCCGTGAAAATCCAACGTGTTTACTTGTTCAGAATCATCAATCTGATAGTGAATACTAACTCCCTGAATATTTGCTTCGAGCGTCAATAAAAAGCACTGCTTTACTGCTGCTAGCGCCGGAGTAAGAAACGCCTCGCATTGTGCAATCATTTGCTCTGGCGGAATTTGCAAACAGACGTAGTTACATTGCAACTTGTTGATTAAGGTAATAGAGAATTTTTGACTTTGGGTTTCACAATATTTACCTATTACCCCTTGGATAATTTCTAAAACGTGACTATTAGTATTCATAAAGCATTCTCGTTAACCCAATGTATAGCTCTACATCATCAAGTTATGTGCCATAAATTAATTCTTATAAACACACTTGCATTCATAGACTTAAGTATTAGACAAACAGGGCTCTGGTTTTTCATTCGCATTTTGCAAATCATATTGCTATGCATAATATGATTTATGCTTTTATTAGAATGGTGCAATCGATTTTTTTCTCTTTAAATAATTTTTCATTCATTTAAACTGATATTAATCAAATTGAGGAGAAAGCTATGTTAACCGTAATTTTTGGCCGTGAAGGTTGTCCATTTTGTGTTCGTGCGAAAGATGTTGCTGAGCAATTATCAAATGAACGTGATGACTTTAAATTTCGTTACATCGACATAATTAAAGAAGGCATTAGTAAAGCCGACCTTGAAAAGTCAGCGGGTAAGCCTTGCCCTACTGTTCCACAAATTTTTGTAGACCAAAATCACATTGGTGGATTTACAGAATTTGAAGCTTACGCAAAAGAAAACCTAGGCTTGTATAAATAAGCTTTGTATTAAATATGTTAACCAGTTTAATAAACCCTATATTGAGCTGGTTAAATTTCGACCAACATCAAATACATACAAATTAGTTTCAATTTATACAAGCATTTTCCTCGCGAATCCTATATAATGCGCGCCTCTTTAAATTCGTTGAGGCGTATTAATGTCAGAACCAGTCACGTTTGAATCTCTAAATCTTTCTCCTGCAATTTTGAAGGCAGTTGAAGAGTTGGGTTACAAGACACCATCTGAAATCCAAGCTCAATGTATACCGTTATTGCTAGAAAGAAAGGACGTACTGGGACTAGCTCAAACGGGTACAGGTAAAACCGCAGCATTTGCACTGCCATTACTAAATAATATTGACCCGTCTGTGAAACAGCCACAGATCCTTGTACTCACACCAACACGTGAGCTTGCGATCCAAGTTGCTGAGGCATTCGAACAATATGCTAAACATGTTCGTGGTATTGAAGTATTGGCACTATATGGTGGCCAAAGCTACAGTATCCAATTAAGCGCACTTCGTCGTGGCGCTCAGGTTATTGTTGCAACTCCAGGTCGTTTAATCGATCACATTAACCGTGGCACTATCAAGTTTGATGCTCTACAAGCACTTGTACTTGATGAAGCCGATGAAATGTTACGTATGGGCTTTATCGATGATGTAGAAAGCATCATGGAAAAAACACCGCGCGAAAAGCAAACATGTCTTTTCTCTGCGACTATGCCTAAGCAAATTCAAAACATCAGCAGCAAGTATATGAACAATCCTGAACAGGTTCATATTTCTGCGCGTAACTCTACAGTATCATCTGTTGAGCAAGTGTTTTGGAATGCAAGCGTACATAAAAATAAAGCTATTGTTCGCTTCTTAGAAGCTGAACAGTATGAAGGTGCTATTGTTTTCGTACGTACGCGTAACGATACAGTACAACTTGCTGAGTTATTAGAGCGCGAAGGTTTCTCTGCTGCTCCACTTAATGGTGATATGAACCAGCAAGCACGTGAACGCACTGTAGAACGCTTAAAAAGCGGCATGCTAAATGTTGTTATTGCAACAGACGTTGCTGCTCGTGGTCTAGATGTTGACCGCTTAAGCTTAGTTATCAACTACGATATACCACAAGATTCTGAAGCCTACGTTCACCGTATCGGCCGTACAGGTCGTGCTGGTCGTACTGGTAAAGCAATTTTATTCGTAAAACATAACGAACGTTATTTACTTAAAAATATCATTCGTCATACGAAGTCTGAAATTGCACAAGTTGAATTACCAACTGCAAAAATCGTTGAAGAAAAACGTATTGAAGCGTTACAAGCAAAATTAACTATTGCGCTTGAAAACAAAGATATTACATTCTTTAACGAGATAGCTACTAACATGGCTGAAAAACTTGAACTTCCTCTTGAAAGCTTAGCGGGTGCGTTACTGTGTTTAGCACAGCAACAGTCTCCAATTAAAGTTGAAGAAGTTAAGATTCAACCTCGTGAACGTAACGAGCGTAACGATCGCAACCCACGTAGTAACGACCGCAATGATCGCGGTGGTGACCGTGGACGTCGTAACGAACGTGGCGGCGAACGTGGTGGTGAACGCGCTGAGCGTAAACCTCG
Source organism: Pseudoalteromonas sp. NZS100_1 (assembly GCF_015864285.1). Classification (NCBI taxonomy): domain Bacteria; kingdom Pseudomonadati; phylum Pseudomonadota; class Gammaproteobacteria; order Alteromonadales; family Pseudoalteromonadaceae; genus Pseudoalteromonas; species Pseudoalteromonas sp. NZS100_1. The sequence continues at coordinate 68,998 of NZ_JADYXN010000021.1, read as the reverse complement.
CGAACGTAACAGTCGTGATGCAGGCCCTATGGATACTTACCGTATCGAAGTAGGTCGTGAACACGGTGTTCAGGTTAAGAACATTGTTGGCGCTATCGCTAACGAAGCTGACATCTCAAGCAAGTTTATTGGTGATATTCGTTTACACGACAATCACAGTACGGTTCAATTACCGCAAAACATGCCTAAAGATGTACTTGATCATTTCCAAAAAGTGTTTATTTGTAAACGTCCTATGGGCTTAACAATTACACAAGATCAAGGCCCTGCTGAGCCACGTGCAGAACGCTCTGAGCGTCCAGCTGGTGACAAAAAGCGCACCTTTAGTAAAGATAAAGACGATAGCCAACGCGGTGATAAGCGTACTGGCCCTCGTAAAGAACGTCGCCCAGTAAGCTTCACAGCTAAATAAGCAACGACTCTTTAATAAAAAAACCTTGCCACGAAAGTGACAAGGTTTTTTTGTTTTTAAGCTGCTGCCACAGTGAATACAAAGTAAACCTTCGCGTCAATTCAATAGCAGCTTGAGATAGTTTTTTTAGCCTGAGTTCGGGTTACTTAATGTCTAAAAATATATTCCTCTGATTTTTAAAATAACAAAAATTCTGTAAACTAAACAAAGGCTATAGTTCACGGATGAATTAAAAATTGAAAAAGATTTACGACAACTTGCTCTTTGTAGCAATAATACTCTCCATTTTATTATGCATCACTATTCCTATTTTAATGGACTTTACAGATCCACCATTCATCTCAAATGAGCTATACGACGTTGTTTTCTTTATAGCCGTCCCTATTATCTGTTGCGCACTATTTATCTATTTAAATATACTTATATTCAATAAATACAAACGCTGCAGTAAATATAGAGAATCACTTAAATACAATTTTTCAGATACAAAAATGAAATTGGCATCCATTTTCATGTACCCATTATCCCCTTTATTAATCTATGGAATACTCTATATTTTTATCTCTGATCCCATTAAATTATGGGCTTACTACACGCAAGGCGGCTATTGGTATAAGGAATATATACTGACCGATGTACAAAAATGTGGCACCGAGTATGAAGATAGTTGTACTCATTTATACTTCAAAGACCCTAAAACGAATAAAATTCATGATTTTAGGTGGTACGACGCTAAGTCTACAATAATGAACAACAAAAACGATTATGTGTATATTGTTGGTGAGGCCAACTTATTTGGCTATATAGTGAGAGATTTAGAAAGGTAACTTAGACTTACTTTTACATTACAGAACTTTTATTTAAAAACCTCACTCAAGTGAGTGAGGTTCATAAATCAAGGTTTAGGTTAAGGCAATGCTGGATAAATGTAGCTTGCATCAAGCCCTAGTGGAATACCAAGTGCCCAGTAACCTAATAAAAAGATACTCCAGCCAATCATAAAGGCGATTGAGTACGGTAGCATAATAGCAATTAAAGTACCTATACCGGTGCCTTTCACATACTTTTGACAGTACACCACCACTAATGGGAAATAAGGCATTAACGGTGTAATAATATTAGAACTTGAGTCACCTACACGATAAGCGGCTTGAGTTAAGTCTGGTGAAATGCCAAGTTGCATTAACATCGGTACAAAAATAGGGCCAAGTAATGCCCATTTTGCTGAACTTGAACCTACAAACAAGTTAACAAAGCCGGTTAAAAAGATAATTCCCACAACCGTTACTGCACTTGGCAATTCCATCGCCTTTAATAACTGCGCACCTTCGATTGCGAGTAATGCACCTAAATTTGATTTACTAAATGCAGCAATAAATAGCGAACAGAAAAATGCCATGACGATATAATATGCCATGCCGCTCATCGCTTTACTCATTGCATCAATCATATCTTTTGAAGTTTTAAAGGTACCTACCGTAAAACCATATACTGTGCCAGGTAGCCAAAAAAGTAAAAATATTAGTGGTACAATTGATTGCATTAAAGGAGAGCTAAAATTAGTAAGGGATCCGTCACTACTGCGCATTGCAGAATCGTCTGGAGCAGAGACAAATGCTAATAACGCAAGTCCTGCAATCATCACGGTACTGGCTATATAAAAGGCACGTTTTTCATCACTACGTGCATCTTCAAATACAGGTAAATCCTCTTTAGCACCATCAACCGCTGTTTTTTGTAAACGTGGTTCAATAATTTTATCGGTAATGTACCAGCCTAATGCCACAATAAATAAGCTAGATGCTGAAGCAAATGCCCAGTTATTTAACGGGTTAATTGTCATTGCAGGATTAATTATTTGCGCCGCACTTTGGGTAAAGCTTTGTAGCAATGGATCAATCCCTGATGGAATAAAGTTAGCCCCAAAACCACCACTGACTCCTGCAAATGCAGCTGCAATACCCGCAAGCGGATGGCGCCCTGCAGCAAAAAATATAACACCGGCAAGTGGAATAACTAATACATAACCTGCGTCAGTAGCGGTATGGCTCACAATAGCCACTAAAATGATTGAAGGCGTTAATAGCTTTTTAGGAGTCACTTTAAGCATTAACTTAAGACCGGTATTAATGAAGCCCGAATGCTCTGCAACACCGACACCTAACATAGCTACTAAAACGACACCTAAGGGAGCGAAGCCGGTAAAGGTTTTTACCATAGAGGATAAAAAGGTAGCGAGCGAATCACTTGCCAGCATATTATTAATAATAATCGCTTCACCTGTACGTGGGTCTATTGCACCAAAGCTTACGCCTGAAAACCACCACGACAAAAACCAAATTAATAACATTGCAAACAGAAATATTACGGCTGGATCTGGAAGCTTATTTCCTACTCGCTCAACAAAATTTAAAAAACGCGCTACAACCCCTGAAGGTAAAGCGTCTTGATTATTATTCATTCTTATTGTTCCTAAAATTTATTTTAGTAACAATATCGCATAAAAACAAAACAGTAAATTAACATGAAAATCTGCTTGAAAAGTTTTGGGCACAAAAAAACACGATAGTGATAAAAAAATCGTGTTTTTTGTGCCACTTACTGTTAAGCGAGGGCTTTAACTTCTTCCCACAAGCGTGCAACTAATGTCTTATCTTCTTCGTTAAGCTCACCATTACGATACGCTTTAACTAAGCTCTGCTCTACAGTTTCGTTTAGTTCATCTATACTGATTGTCAGCTTTTCTACTTCGGCATAGCCTACTGCAAGATCATAGTGACCTCGTAAATAGCCGCCTGCGAATAACTCATCGTCAGTTGCTTTTATTACTAAATCATCGAAGTACTGCTGGGCTGCATCGATATAGTTCACTAAACTCATTTATTAATCTCCTGGTTTTGCAAAGCACCTGTATTTTCAAGGTTTTGGTGCCCTACTGCATACATAATATGGTCGTTAAATCCGGTGGTTACTTTAATATAACCCGTTAATTCATCATCTAATTCGCCATCGCCGGTGTCACAAATAAGGGGGCGGCTATTAAGCGCTTGTAGTTTTGTTTTTGTTGCTACTACAATAATGTTTTCTTTGCCAATTGCACGTATAAGCGCAGGGCTCAATTGCTGATTACCACGGCCAAATATATGCCCTTGCCCGCCAATGAGCGTAATGACTAACTTAGTACTTTGATCATGTGTAAGCTCAAGTAATTGCTTAGCCGTTAAATCTTGAGCAACTAAGGTTTGATCTTTTATTAAATCAACGCCAAGCAACGTATTTTGAAGTCCCATTTCTTCCATTATGGCCTCAACCGTTGAGCCGCTACCCATTATATAAAATGTGTCTTCATCCATTTGCGATACAACATGCGCTGCAATGTCGGCAAGTACGAGTTCGTCGGTTTCTTTACCGCCATTTTTAACCGCTTGCATATAGCGTACTTCGCTAGGTGTTTGCATTTCGCCGTAGCGCTTTGCTTTTACTGTGCCTTGTCTAAAGGCATCTTCATCTATATCCATTACATCTGCATCAGCTAAGGTAACTAACTCCCCCTTAACCAGCATTTCGACTACGCGCCCTGCAGCTTTTGGTGTAATGGCGTACACACCAGAGTGAATTTTACAGCCTGCAGGAATACCAAGTACGGGAATGGTATCTTCGATTGCATGGCAAATATTACGCGCTGTACCATCGCCTCCAGCAAATAAAACTAAATCAACACCAAAGTCTCTAAGTACTTTTGCTGCTTGTTCTGTGTCGTCTGGGGTTGTTATAGCAGCAGTGTTGTATATAACCTCTACATTAAAGCCCAAGGCTTTTGCTGTTTGCTCACCCATGTCACCGTTAACGGTGTAAATGGTTAAGCGTTCTTTATAAGGCAATAGCACTTCAAGCGCTGCTTTTGTTCGGCTATTTGCTTTGGGTTCTGCACCTAATTCGATTGCTTTAGCGGCTGTGTGTGCGCCATCACTACCTTTTAAGGCAACTGTTCCGCCTAAACCTGCTACTGGGTTTACAATTAAACCTAATTTAAACGCCATTACAAAGCTCCTTCGGATGTTGCCAATTAAATTGCTGCGCTGTTAATGGCCACTGTGTATTATAAAAATCAGAGAGTGCTTTTAAAAGTGACTCTGTACGAGAGTTAAAGCCATTTTCGATTAACGATAATACACGTGCATGTACTCGCTGCTGAAAATCAAACCGACATGTTTGCTCGCCGTTTAAGTTATCCACCGACACATTAAAATTAAACCCTGCTGCGGTGCTTAATAACCACTCTATAGCTTGAGGCTTTACTTCTACGTTTTCAAACTCAGCTTGTTTTTGTTTGTCGCGCCCATCAGGACAATACCAATAGCCGTAATCTTCTAATAAACGACGTTCATCGCCTGCAACCAACCAGTGTGCAACCTCATGTAATGCACTCGCGTAAAAACCATGCGCAAATACAACTTGGTGATATGGCACGTGCTCTGTTGCTGGTAAATACACAGGTTCAAAATCGCCTTTTATCAGACATGTATTATGACTTTGATAAAAAGTGCGTTCAAAAATTGAAATTAGATCAGCTATTTGATGCATAAAATTAGGCTAATTAGTCTCGGTTATAGCGCTATTTTGCGCAGTAAAAACGAGACGAATTGTACGGGCTTTTACAACTAAAGTAAAAATAAGGCGTGATAGTAAAATATAAGCGGACTAATCTTTCACTTTATTGATATTTTTAATAATACCTAAACAGTAAAGAGTATTACCAAGTTCTTTACGCTGTGTTTTTTCACCTGAGGTTTTATTGGCTAAGCTAGTTAACATATCGTACCGTTTACGTAGAGTTAGTATATATCTGGCATGTCTACGGCATTCAAAGCAATGAGTACAGTGTGAATCGACCCAAAATCTTAATGTTTCAAACCAATATTGCTGCTCTTGAGCAAAAAAAATAAATGCCTTAGAGCAAGTCCCGCACTTCTCTTCAATATCAACATAAAGTGCCCGAGGATAAATGGCATAGTTTTGCTTTTTTATATCAGCCAATATTACCGTATTAGGGAAGTATTTAAGGCTCGAGTAACGCCAGTGCGCATTCTCTATCGCCTCTATTGTCACTGGGGTATTGGTAGTTATTGGTGTATTGCCATACCTTGGGTGATTTAGATACATGAGCTGCCTAGTTTAAACTTATGATTTTAAGGTATAAAACATGCCATATAAGAAAACAATAATTATACAGGCGTTCCTGCTTCATCACACTCTACAATATCGGTCTCGGTTAATGCCTGAGTGATCCATGCTTGCAATACTGGGCAGCGCATAACAAAGTCACAATATTGCTGTGCCTCTGGCGATAACGTAATTTGATAGGTTTTTAAGCGCAGTACAACAGGCACATACATGGCATCAGCAATACTAAAGTCACCAAAAAACCACTCATTTGGAAACACATCTTGTTGCTGTGCAAATATTTCGTCTATACGGGCTATGTCTTTTAGTGCTTCGCTCGATAGGTCTACTTTACGGGTTGCTCTTATATTCATTGGCATTTCACTGCGCAGTGCCACAAAGCCTGAATGCATTTCAGCGCTTAGTGCACGCGCTTTAGCTCTTTGGGTAATATATTTTGGCCATGCAGCGCCTGATAAGTAAGCATCGTTAATATATTCACAAATTGCTAGCGAATCCCATACCTGTAAATCGCCATCAATTAACGCTGGGACTTTTTGCAAAGCAAAGGTCTTTTTTAGTTCATTGTAAAAGTCGGGGGTGTCGAGTACTAGCTGGGTTTCACTAAACTCAACATCAAATTTACTCATTAAATACCATGCGCGTAATGACCAGCTAGAGTAGTTTTTATTACCGATAAATAATTGCATATTGTAAATACCAAAGTGAATAGACGCTCCTACCATACTAGGTGATTTAACAACCAACAACATTTTGTTTAAAGTCTCTTTGCTAACTGTTACTTAAAGCTATTAATTACTCACTCAACTGCTTGTTTAAATGCTTTTTTAATAGTTGTGTATTACGCGTGTTAGCTTTAAAAAAGGCATCAAAAATATCACCAAAAAATGGCACTAAACCGCCCACAAAGTCTATGAGCATATTGATAATCATCTTAGTCTTTATACGTTTACTCACACCTAAACGCTGGGCTTCTATCAGCACATAACTTGATAAAATTAGCCCTGCGGCATCACCTATAACGGGAATTAAACCAATCACAGCCTCCAAACCTATATTAAATTTAGTAAAAGGAATGCCAATGCTGCTATCAGTTAACTTACTGAATCGCTCTAAGCGGGCTATTGCAGCTTGGGCTTTCATTTGTGAGTGTTCATTAATATTATCGTTCATGATTACTACCCTCCTTCTTGCAGTATATAGGGCCTACTTGAACAACTCCTGAAAGGCTTTAAACTAAATTACAGACATAAAAAAACGCGGTAGTCCGCGTTTTTTATAATTATAAATACTTACACAGAGCCGTTAATTGGCCCGTGTTCGTGGTTTACATGTGGATTTTGTCCGCGTTGGCGCAGTAAATGATCCATTAATGTAATAGCCATCATTGCCTCAGCAATCGGGATTGCACGAATACCCACACACGGATCGTGACGACCTTTGGTGATCATCTCAACCGCTTCGTTGCTTGTATTAATGCTGTTACCTGGGATGGTAATACTCGACGTTGGTTTTAGCGCAATAGAAGCAATAATATCTTGCCCTGTCGAAATACCCGCAAGTACGCCACCTGCATGGTTTGATGTAAAACCTTCAGGGGTTAGCTCGTCGCGATGCTCAGAGCCTTTTTGCTCAACTACATCAAAGCCATCACCAATTTCCACGCCTTTAACTGCATTAATACTCATTAATGAGTGTGCAAGTTCAGCGTCAAGGCGGTCAAATACTGGCTCACCAAGACCTACTGGTACGTTGCTTGCCACTACTTTTACTTTAGCGCCAACTGAGTCACCTTGCTTTTTAAGGTCACGCATATATTCGTCAAGCGCTTCAAGCTTACTTGCATCAGGGAAGAAGAATAAGTTATTTTCAACTTCGTCCCAATCAAACGTTTCCGCCTTAATAGGACCTAGCTGGCTTAAGCATGCTTTAACTTCAATACCATGAAATTGCTTTAAGTATTTTTTAGCGATAGCGCCTGCCGCTACGCGTATTGCGGTTTCACGTGCAGAGGAACGGCCGCCACCACGATAATCGCGCAGGCCGTACTTATGCCAATACGTGTAATCGCCATGACCTGGGCGAAATACATCTTTAATTTTGCCGTAATCTTGCGAACGTTGATCGGTGTTTTCAATTAATAAACCAATGCTAGTACCTGTGGTTTTACCTTCAAAAACGCCTGCTAATATTTTTATTTGATCGCTTTCACGGCGCTGCGTTGTATAACGGCTTTGGCCTGGTTTTCGGCGATCTAAATCAATTTGTAAGTCGGCCTCTGTGATTTCAAGACCTGCGGGAGTACCATCAACAACGCCGCCTAATGCAACGCCGTGGCTCTCACCAAAGGTGGACACTTTAAATAACTGTCCAATGCTATTTCCTGCCATTAACTTTCCTCATTCCTAATGACTACCAATAGCCAAGCACACGGCTTGGCTATTCATTTTTTACTTATTTTGCAAAATACTCATCTAGCTGCTTTTTGCTAATTACAAATACACCTAAGCCGCCTTGTTCAAATTCAATCCATTCAAACGGCGCGCCCGGATACAGTGCATCCATATGTACCATAGAGTTACCAACTTCTACAAATAACAAACCGTTATCAGTTAGGTGTTCACTCGCTTCACTTAAAATAGTACGGGTTACATCTAAACCATCGTGGCCTGATGCAAGCCCAAGCTCTGGTTCATGATGAAATTCACGTGGTAAGTCAGCCATATCTTCTGCATCAACATATGGTGGGTTTGCTACTATTAGGTCGTATTTTTGACCTGGTACACCGCTAAATACATCAGACTGAATAGGTAACACACGATCAGTTAACATGTAATCGTTAATGTTAATGTCTGTCACTTCAAGCGCTTCATACGATATATCTACCGCATCAACTTGTGCCTGCTCAAAAGCTTGCGCAAGTGCAATTGCGATACAACCCGAACCTGTACATAAATCTAATATACGGTTAACCGATTGTGGCTCTTCAAGCCAGGGTGTAAAGCGGTTGCTGATAAGCTCAGCAAACGGTGAGCGAGGTATAAGTACACGTTCATCCACATAAAATGGCATACCCGCAAACCATGCAATGTTTGTTAAGTAAGGTACTGGTGTGCAGTCGTTAATACGTTCTGCAATAAGACCCGCAAGTCGGTTTTTTTCTGTGCTTGTTAAACGCGCGTGCATTAATTCTTTTGGCGCATCAACAGGCAAGCTAAGCGCAGGCAGTAATAAGCTTACAGCTTCATCCCATGCGTTATCTGTACCGTGTCCAAAAAATATACTACTACTTGCAAATTGGCTTGTAGTCCAACGTAACCAGTCATGTAAAGTTGACAGTTCTGCAACGGCTTCTTCGAGTGTTGCTTCTTCTATTTGTAAATCGCTCATATATTTTTACCTGTATTAGCTTACTGACTGTTTTGAGTCTTTAAGACGATTGCATTGCCTATCTGCGCTGGGCAAATTACAATTGCCCCTCATTTAAGTATTGTACCGCCTTTTGCGCTGCGTTTTTACGTTTTTTTGTTTAGGTAATAGTTATGAAAAAAGACACTCCATCACATTCGTCCCTAAGCAATGACGACATAAGCTTATTTCGTCAAACGATCACAGGCGCCAAAGTATTTAAACAAGATACTCATCGTTTTGATACAAAGCCTAAGGTGTCACAAGCTAAGCAATTTGCCCAGCAAAAAAAGCAGGCTCAATCTGAATTTTTCTTCTCAGACGTTTATATTCCCGATATAGACACCCACGGCACGGTTAAATATGTAAAACCAGGCCAAGATACCTTCCTAGCTAAACAGCTTCGCCGTGGTGACTTTGCACCCGATTTGACGCTAGATTTACATGGCTTAAATAAAGAACTTGCTAAAGATGAACTCGCTGGACTCATTCACGAATGTAAAAAGCAGCATTACTATTGTGCATGTGTAGTGCACGGTATTGGCGGCGGCGTACTAAAGCACAAAGTGCCTCAGTACTTAGTACAGCACCCTGACGTAATAGCGATGCACCAAGCCCCTCTCGAATATGGTGGTAGAGGCGCTGTACTCATACTAATTAATTTACCGCAAAGTGATGAATTTAGACGCTAACTTTAGCTATTACTAGGATGTAACTTCGTGCATATTTTTTCAATTATTTTTCCGCTCATTTTTATTGTGGCGTTTGGTTACAGCTGTTGCCGATTAAAATTTTTCGAAAAGCAGCATATTGCAGGCTTAAGTAAATTTACTTTTTATATTAGTTTGCCTGCTTTTTTATTGTTAAATATGTCGCAAATTAACTTACAGCAAAGCATTAGCCTTTTTGCATTTTTGAGTTTTTACATACCGGTTCTGAGTGTATTTGGGGTGGGTATTTTAATTGACCGCTTTTATTTAAATAAAAAGTATTTAAAAAATTACCAACAACACGGCGTCTTTGGACTTGCTTCTAGCTATTCAAATATGGTGTTAGTGGGTATTCCTATTGTTATTGCATCGCTTGGCAAAGAGATGATAGCCATTGCGTTTATGATCATTACTTTTCATAGCACATTGTTATTTGCACTTACTTTTTTAATAGGCGCTAAAGGCAGCAGCGATAAATTTTCGTGGTCGCACTTTGGAAAAAGTATGGTGTTAAATCCAATAGTACTGAGTATTGGATGCGGGCTTATATTAAACATTTTAGGAGTAACACTATTCACCGACTTAGCAAATAGTTTGGATCTATTAGCTAAACCAGCAATTGCCTGTGCGCTATTTGTACTTGGTGCTAATTTAGCTTTTTATAAAATAGCAGCAAATTGGCAACCCGCGTTAATAGCATCAATTTTAAAAATATTTTTATTGCCTGCGTTAGTTTTATTGGTAGGCACCTATGTATTTAAGCTAGACACGCAAATACTTAATGTATTGGTACTTTTAAGTGCGTCCCCTGTTGGCGTAAATGCTTATCTTATTGCGAGTCAAATAAAGCAGCATGAAGCTACTCTTGCTGGGGCTGTCGTACTTTCTACTATCTTAAGTGTTATTAGCTTTACGTTTTGGCTAGCTTTATTACTTTAGCTTACAAACCGCCGGCTACATCAACAAAACTACCCGTTGTAAAAGAAGCGTGCTCCGAAGCTAAAAAGTAAATTGCTGCAGCAACTTCCTCGGGTGTACCGCCTCTGCCAAGGGGTAATTTACTTTTAAGACGATCGACTCGATTTTTTTCGCCGCCATCACTATGCATATCAGTGTAAATAAGCCCAGGTCTAACAGAGTTAACACGAATACCTTTACTTGCCACCTCTTTTGCCAAGCCAATAGTAAATGTGTCCATTGCACCTTTAGATGCTGCATAATCAATGTACTCATTAGGAGAGCCCGTTTTAGCGGCCCCCGATGAAACATTAACAATACTACCGCCATTTCCCATTCGCTTTATTGCCTCACGACTACATAAAAAAGCACTGGTAATATTTGTAGTCAAAACTTCGTTTATGCGCTCAGCACTCATTTCTAACAAAGGCATTTGTGGTTTTAAAATACCGGCGTTATTTATTAGTACATCAAGTTGACCTAACTCTTTATCAATAAAGTCAAATAACGCCAAAACATCTGCCTCTTTCGACACATCTGCTTTTATAACTTGAGCCCTAACGCCAGAGCTTCTGACTTGATCGGCTACTAGCTTCGCACTAGCTAAATCAGCTTTATAATTAATGCAAACATCATAACCATGCTTTGCAAAATATAGTGCAGTAGCTGCGCCAATACCTCGACTAGAGCCTGTGATAAGTACAACGGGGGAGCGAGTCATTAAAGCTATTATTCTTTTAAAGCTGCGACTACTGAAATTTCAACAAGCAGTGCATCACGTGCCATTTTAGCTTCCACACAGGCACGTGCTGGTGCACAACCCTCGGGTACCCATGCATCCCATACTGCATTCATATCAGCAAAGTATTCCATGCTCTTTACATAAATAGTCGCGCTAAGCATATGTTCTTTTGAACTTCCCGCTTCATCAAGCAATGCCTCTACTTTATCAAGCATAGTTTGAGTTTGTTCTTTGATATCTTTTTGCGCGTCGGCGCATACCTGCCCACATAAATACACAGTGCCGTTATGTTTTACAATGCGGCTCATGCGCGCACCTGTTTGTAAACGTTCTATTGTCATTTTACTTTACTCAATTATTTATATTTAAACGTTTTCTGGGGCATTTATACTTAAATAACTACTACGCTGGGTTTGCTCATCGTAACTAATAACAGCAACAGCCCCCGTATTAAAAATGGGCATATTGCCAGGGCTTAATTGGTCCACTAAGTAACTTACAATAGGCATGTGTGCCACTATAAGCCATGTATTGCATTGGGTGTGAGTAGCAATAAGTGTTTCGATGTAGTCAGCAGCAATTTGAGGTTTGCCTTCGGGAATTATATCAGACGTGGTTTCGCTAAATTTAAATACGTTATTTTTAGCCACACCTGCAGCTGTTTGCTGTGCTCGAATGTAAGGACTAACTAACAGTGCATCAGGGTAATGTGCTTTACTGAGCCAAAGGCCCATTTTTTCAGCTTCATCATGCCCTGCTTGGGTTAAATTTCTACCTGCATCATCAGCCTGCATGGGTGTTGCTTCGCCGTGGCGCATTATTAGGATTGTTTTCATAAAAAATCAACCGATTAAAGAATATAAAACAGTAGCCAGTTTGCCCGTTTTTCAGCTATATTAACAATATAAATCTATTTATTTCTAAAATAGTTCTTTCATGAGATTCAGGTAAATCTTTAAGCTGTACTTCGCTTTCCTGAAGCCATCATCTGTTGTTAACAAGTAAACGTTTAGTTTCAGGAGCATCATTTGAATATCAGCCGCAATGATAACAGAGCATACCGCGCCTTTACACTGGACAATGGTCTAAAAGTACTATTAGTGCAAGATAAAGATTCTACAAAAGCGGCAGCATCAATGGCAGTTAACGCCGGACATTTTGACGACCCTCTTGACAGGCAAGGCCTAGCACACTTTTTAGAGCACATGCTTTTTTTAGGCACTGACCAGTATCCAGATTCAGGTAGTTTTAATAATTTTGTTTCGCAAGCTGGCGGCAACACCAATGCGTGGACCGGCACTGAGCATACCTGTTACTTTTTTGATATTAACAATCAAGAATTTGAACAAGCACTTACCCAATTTAGCCGCTTTTTTATTGCGCCTCTTTTAAATTCAGCCGAAACAGAAAAAGAACGTAACGCAATTGAAGCCGAGTTTAAACTAAAAATAAAAGACGACGGTCGCCGTATTTATCAAGCCCACAAAGAAACGGTAAATCCAGCTCATCCATTTGCTAAATTTTCTGTAGGAAACCTACAAACCTTAGCTGACAGAGAGCGCTGTATTAGTGATGAGCTTCGTGACTTTTTTAATAGCCAGTACCAAGCTCAGTGGATGACTTTAGTTATTTGCGCAAACGAAACACTAGACACACTACAAAGCTGGACTCAAACTTACTTTGGCGCAATTAACGGCAACAAAAACCTTAAAAAGCCAGAGATCAGTGAGCCACTTTATCGTAAACAAGACATAGGAAAAATACTCCATATTGAGCCACATAAGCATATGCAAAAACTTATTATAAGTTTTGCTATGCCTAATATTGACGACTTTTATCGCCATAAAACAGTAAGTTTTATTGCCCACTTACTTGGCTATGAAGGCGCTGGTTCTCTTTATTCTATTTTAAAAGAACAAGGCTGGATCAATGCACTTTCTGCTGGCGGTGGTATTAATGGCAGCAACTTTAAAGATTTTAATATTAGCTTAGCGCTTACCGATGAGGGTATTGAATACTTTGAAGATATTATTGAAATGGTGTTTGAATACATTTGTTTAATTAACGATAACACCGAAAAATTGCCGCGCTTATATCAAGATAAAAAAAATCTATTACAAATAGCATTCGATAACCAAGAAAAATCACGCTTAATTGATTGGGTCAGTAATTTAAGCATTAATATGCAGCATTACGATGAAGCAAATTACGTGCAAGGCGACTATTTAATGGAAGGCTTTAAAAAAGCGACCCACGAAATGGCCATGCAGTGGTTAACGCCACATAATATGCGCATCGTACTTATACATCCAGATGTAGAGCCTGAACATAAAACGGCATGGTACAACACACCATATAAAGTAGAACATATTTCACCTAGTTGGCTTGATGCCCTTAGCGAGATAAATAAGCCGTTGAGCGAAATGCTGCTACCTACAGCTAATCCTTATTTAACAAAAGAAGTGGTGTTATTTGATGTCGTAAAACCACAAACAAAACCCGAGTTATTAGTAAAAGAACCCGGTTTTGACTTTTGGTTTAAACAAGACAACACATTTCGTGTTGCTAAAGGCCATTTTTATTTGGCCATGGATTCTGATTTTGCCGTAAAAGATGTAAAACATATGGCACTCACCCGCTTATTTACAGATTTATTTATGGATAGTGTGGGCGAGCAATTTTATCCAGCAGAACTTGCGGGACTTAGCTACCACTTAACCTCGCATCAAGGTGGATTAACTCTACATACCGCGGGGCTTTCATCTAGCCAGTTAGAGCTTGTTGATCAATTAATAGATGCTTTATTTAATGTAGAGATCTGTGCAAAACGCTTTGCTGAATATAAAAAACAGCTTGTAAGGCATTGGCGCAATAGCAACCAAAACAAACCAGTCAGTGAGTTATTTAGCATTTTAGGCGCAAAAATAATGCCTTGGAACCCACAACCTGGGGAGCTTGCATCGGCATTAAAAAACACCTGTTTTCAGCAATTTAATGAGTTCAGAACAGACTTTTTTAAAGCACTACATGTTGAATCATTTTTACATGGTAACTGGCAGCAAAGTGATGCAATAGCCTTTCAAAAAAAGGTCGCAAATCACTTAAAAAACGCAACCATAATTGAAGATTTAAGACGCCCTCTTTTTGAAATTAAAAAAGTAACTCGCTACGAGTTAGAGCTTCCTTGTAACGACCATGCAATGGTTATTTACTATCAAGCGCAAACGGATTGCGTGGCCGAAAAAGTAAAAATGATGGCGTTAAATCATTTAATTAATCAAGATTACTTTAATGAATTACGAACTACACAGCAACTTGGTTATTTAGTAGGCGCTGGTTATGCACCATTTAACACGCGTGCTGGTATAGCATTTTATGTGCAGTCACCTAAGTTTGATGCAAAAACATTATTGCATCGACATAACCGTTTTATTAAAAACTACCTTGATAATATTGATGCACTTGATGAAAACGATTGGCAACAGCAAAAACACGGCCTTAGTACTCATATTGCAGAAAAAGATAAAAACCTGCGCCTGCGCTCACAACGGTTATGGCTTGCTATTGGTAACAGAGATCATGAATTTTATATGCAACAACGACTTTTAGATGCCTTAAATGCGCTAACCCTAAAAGAACTAAAAGTTTATGCACTAAGCCTATTTGATGATAATAGACCAAGATATGAGCTTTTAAGCTCGGCAAAAGTCAATAAATCTCAAAATATGCCCGTTTACTCTCAATCTCTTTGACACTAGGTTTAGCTTGTTTTAAATTATCATTTGTAAATTAGAAGTAATAAAAAAATGATAAAAATAATAATAAAACTAAGCATGCTTGTAGTACTTGCTTACTCATTTGAGCTTTTTGCCTTTGAGTCATCATTTAATTACAACTCCGACAATATACTTATACTAGCAAGCGCCATTATAGCGCTTGCTTTGCCCTACCTGTTATTTGTAATCCACAAACTTAGACGCTCACGCCGTCAACTCCGTCTTTCGGAAAAACGCCTTAAAAGTACTGTAGAAGGTAGCGGCGATACACTTTGGGACTGGAACATAAAAACAGGCGAAGTTATTCGTATTAACGATAAGTACTTAATGGATTCGACTACCTTAATGGGGTTTCCGCCAAACAAAGGCCTTATTCACCCTCACGATATTAATAACGTTGAGCACTTGTTAAAAGTACACTTTGCAGAGCAGTCTGCTTTTTTTGAAGCCACCTACCGAATCAAAGATACATTTGGTCGTTGGCATTGGGTACTCGATCGCGGAAAAATAATTGAAAAAGACGCCAACTTATCACCCCTTAGAATGACAGGTACCGTTCGCGATATATCACAGTTAAAATCAACGGAAGAGCGCTTAAACCTTTTTGCTAAATGTGTTGAATCACTCACTGACGCCTTAGCAATTTACGATAAAAACTTTAAACTGGTTGATATAAACCCGAGTTTTTTAACCTTGTTTGGTGGCGTACGCGAGCAATACTTAGGAAAAGATTTCAACCTATCTGGGTATGAGCCAAGCTACACAAACAGAATTATTGAAATAGTAAAAGAGCGCGAACATATCCAACAAGAAGTGAAGCTTCGTAATAGTGAGCGTGTTTTATTGCCTATAGAAATATCGATAGATGAAATTAAAAACGATCAAAATCAAATAACTAATTATGTCGTTGTTTATTCAGATTTAACAGAGCGTAAAAAAGCCGAATCGCAGTTACATAACTTATCGAATCGAGATCGCACAACTAGTCTGCCTAACCGAAATTTATTTTTTACTGATTTGCAAAAGCTAGTAAAGCTCAACTCGCATCACGCCTTGCTTGTATTCGATTTAGATAACTTTAAAAAAATAAATGACTCGTTAGGGCATCAACTAGGTGACAGCTTATTAGCTAAACTAGCAATGCGCTTAAATAAACTAACCCGCGAAAATGATGTATTTTATCGTTTAGGCGGCGATGAGTTTGCTCTTGTAATGTCTGACACTAACGACATACATGTAATTACACGTATGGCAAAACAGTTTTTAGCAGCCATTGCTACACCATTTAAAATGGCTGGCCACGAACTGGCAATCACCTCAAGTGTAGGCATTGTATTATTTCCAGAAGACGGTAATACGCCTGAACTGCTTTTAAAAAATGCAGATACCGCGATGTATCATGCTAAAAAGAAAGGTAACAGCTACTTATTTTTTAACGACACGATGAACCGTCAAGCCGTTAAACGACTGCAAATTGAAAACCTCATGCGCTTTGGTTTAAAAGAAGACCATTTTGAAGTGTACTACCAACCAAAAATGAATATTCGCACAGGCAAGCTAACCGGAATGGAAGCATTAGTGCGCTTTATTACACCCAAAAAAGGCATTATTAGTCCGGGAGTTTTTATACCTATAGCCGAGGAAACTGGCCAAATAATTGAAATTGGTGAAGTGGTATTAAACAAAGCCTGCAGAGACGTAAAAGAATGGCTAGATAGCGGTTTATTTAGCGGCCGAGTAGCTGTCAACTTATCAGCAAAGCAATTTAGCCTCCCCGATTTAACTTCTCGTATTGACGTTATTTTGCAAAAAAACGAATTACCTTCTTACTTTTTAGAGCTTGAAATAACAGAAGGTACTGTAATGGACGACCCTAAAGAAGCCATTGCAATTATGCGTTCGTTAAGTGCCCGAGGTATTCATTTAGCAATGGATGATTTTGGTACTGGTTATTCATCATTAGCGTATTTAAAGCAATTTCCGCTTAATACACTTAAAGTAGATAAAGCATTTATAGATGACATGACCAACGAACGTGGGCGTAATATGGTCGACTCAATAGTCACTATTGCGCATAACCTTGATTTGCATGTAGTTGCTGAAGGTGTAGAACAAGCTCATCAAATTGATATACTTAAAAAGCTTAATTGCGAAACAGTACAAGGTTATTACTATTCTAAGCCACTATCAAAAAGTGAATTTACTGAATTTTTAAAGCAGCAACAAACTAAAGCAGCCCCAAGCTTAATTAGAAAAAATAAAAATGTGGCGTCGATAAATTAAGGGCGCCATATACACGCATTTATACCTACATTTCTTACTAAAGCACGGCGATAATGTAGATTAAATAAGCACCAGGCCACAGGCCCAAGTAAACCGCCTAAAATAAGCCATCGCTTAATTGGCATACCTTTTTTAATGGCTTCTAAATACATTAAAGCTATAAATGCACTGCTTAGTAAAACTATAAACAAAATTACCCTTTAAAATCGCTCAAAAATACGGCACTTATTCTAACGCTAACGTGATTAAATTTAAAGCAACAAATCCCCCGCGCGCACAAAAAAGCCGAAGCTGTTAAACACAGATTCGGCTTTTAAAATTATAATTTACGCGTTACTTTTCAGCACGACCCATAAATTTGTGTTCAACAGTATTAATACGGATACGGTCACCTGTTGAAATATGCTCTGGCACAGAAATATTTAAGCCAGTAGACATACGTGCAGGTTTTGAACGAGCACTCGCAGATGCACCTTTGATAGATGGGTCTGTTTCTTCAACAACAAGTTCAACACTTGACGGTAAATCAAGCCCTACTGGCGCGCCATCAATAACAATTACGTGTACGCCTTGTGTTTCTTCATTAACAAATAAAATTTCTTCGCTAATAGCATCTTTGCTTAAGTTATAAGGCGTGTAATCTTCATTATCCATGAACACATACTCGTCACCATCAATGTACGATAGCATTACTTCACGGCGTGTTAAATCAGCCAGCGTTAGCATGTCACTGTCTTTGAATGTTTCGTCAACTTTACCACCGGTTACCACATCGTATAAACGCATACGGTATAAACTACCACCAGCACGACCTTGCGGCACAGAGCGCACAATATCTTTTACAACTAAAACGCGGCCATTGAAGTCAATAGCAGTACCTTTTTTAACATCACTCGCCTTTGGCATGTGTGAATTCCTATTATTTTTTTGATTGCCAGAAACATACCACGAACTGGATTTTGTTCAACTAAAATTACGTTGGTTTTACGCTACATGTTGTATTAGCTTGTAAAATTTTAATTTATACTAAAATACATATAATCAAATGTGAAAAAAACTGCTATGGTAGCTTTACCGAGTATGACTTCAAGGAATGGATCATGGACCAGAAAAAAGTACATGAGTATTTAGTTAAAAAACCACTTGTTCAGGTTACAAAACCATTTGCGCAAGAGGTTGATGTATATAAAGTGAATCATAAAATGTTTGCGACTCTTGCTATTGGCAATGACGGTCAAACTAATGATGATGGTGAGGTTATTTGGTGGCTTAACTTAAAGTGCGATCCTGATGAAGCAATATCATTGCGTGATATTTTCCCGGCAGTGATCCCTGGTTACCATATGAATAAACGCTTATGGAACACAGTAATTTTAGACGGCACAATTCCACAAGGTGAAATTGAGAGAATGATTGATAACTCATTTAATTTAGTCGTAGAAAACATGCCAGAAAAAGACCGAAAAGCTATTTCACTTCACTTGTAAACACTTTTTGGGCTAGGCTACTAGCCCATTAAAACCCTACACCTTAAGCGTATAAATTAAATCGTCATATAACTTTTCGCCTATTGTATGCACTTTAAAAAGTGTATCGGTATGGGTTAAACCGCACTTACCAAGCACCTTTTCAGAACCAATATTGCCACGCGTTACGACTGCTTTAAACTGCCTAATACCACATTCTTTCCAAGCCCAGTCAATCACAGCTCTTAGGGATTCTGTCGCGTAGCCTTTATTAAAATACTCTGGCAATAATAAATAACCAAGCTCTGCGGTTTCTCCGTCATAGGCAAAACCTGTAACACCCACAGGTTGTTTTGTTTGATTATTAATAATGAGTAAACACAGGGGATGACGTGATTTAGCATTCCACTTAGGCAAGCGTATCTCAAAGCGGTTTCTTACCAGTGACTCCATTGGCATATCAAAACAATACTTGAGGACTTGAGGATCGCGATGAAGCGCAAGAAAAAGAGGCCAATCAGATTCTTCCATTTGGTATATGCTCAATCTTTGTGTAAATAATGTCATTAAGCTCCTCATTTATTTATAAAAACTATAAAAAAACCGCATTTAAATGCGGTTTTTTTAGATAGCAGAAACTTTATTCTTTCGTTTCAATCTCTTTGGTAACTTCAGGCTCAGTTACACTTTGCTCTTGTGACTCAGTGCTTTGTACTTCAGGAGCTACAACCTCAACATGTGTTGCGTTATAAAAAGTAGCACCAGAGCTTGCCATTGTTACCAGTGATTCACATGGTGCAAAGTTAGCATCGCTGTTAGCTAATGTAGACATATCAGAGCTTATTTTACTTGCGCCTAATTTATCCATATAGCTAAACGGGCCACCTAAAAATGGTGGAAAACCAATACCAAATATTGCACCGATATCGCCATCACGTGGGCTGGCAATAATGCCATCATCTAAACAGCGTACTGCTTCGTTAAGCATTTGCGATACACAACGCTTAGCAATTTCGCTCTTGTTTAAACGTGGAGCCGGGGTAACACCCAATAGTTCGTAAACTGACTCATCAACCTTTTTGCCTTTTTTATCGTATTCATAAAAACCACGACCAGACTTACGGCCAAGGCGTTTTGAATCAATCATACGCATAAATGCATCAGGGCCTTTAAAACGCTCGCCTAATTCTTTTTCAAGAATTGGGGCAATTTTAGAGCCAATATCAATACCTACTTCATCAAGTAGAGCCAGCGGGCCTACCGGAAAACCGAACTCAACAAGCGCTGCATCAATCTTTTCAATTGGCTCGCCTGCTAACATTAAGTTAGCAGCTTCGTTTAAGTAAGGCGCTAAAATACGGTTGACGTAAAAACCGGCCATGTCTTTTACAACAATTGGCGTTTTACCTTGCTTACGTGCAAAGTTAACAACGCGGGCAATGGTCTCTTGAGACGTACCTTCGTGTGGAATAATTTCCACTAATGGCATTTTTTCCACTGGTGAAAAGTAATGCAAGCCAATTACATTTTCAGGACGTGCTGCCTGCGCTGCAATTTGCGATATTGGTAATGATGACGTGTTACTTGCAAAAATTGTATTTGCTTGGCATTGCTGCTCTACGTCTGCAACCATACCTTGCTTAAGTGCAAGGTCTTCAAACACCGCTTCTATTACTAAATCAATGTGTTTAAAGCCACTGTAGTCAGTTGTACCTGTAATACGGTTCATCGTTAACTGCACATCAGCTTTAGACATAATACGACGCTTAAGACGCTTATCTAAAATTTTATAGGTGTAGCTCATTGCATTACTAATGCCCTGCTCTGCTACATCTTTAATACGTACCGGTACTTTAGCTTTAACAGCACTTACGTGCGCAATGCCTGCGCCCATTAGTCCACCACCTAAAACAGCAGTTTTGCTTATTGCGGGTGCGTCATCATTGCGCCACTCTTTTTTCATTTCAGTCGTTGCAAAGAAAATACCGCGAAGCGCTTTCGATTCGTCACTCATTACAAGTGTTGCAAAGCTTTCAGCTTCTGTTTTATACGCTTTTAGCTCATCAAGCTCTACACTAGCTCGCACTGCTTTAATAATAGCTAGTGGTGCTGGGTAGTGCCCGCCCGTTTTTTTAAGTACGTTTTCTTTTGCTTTTTTAAAGATAAAGTTACGACCAAACGGGTTTGACTCTAGTAATTTACTAATATTGTCGAGCTTTGGCTCTTTTGCTTGTGGCTTTTTCTTCGCGGCAAATTCTTTTGCAACTTTTAGCAGCACACTGTGCGGTACACAATCATCAAGCACGCCTGCTTTTTTAGCTTGCGTAGGGCGAATTTGTTTACCTGTTAGCATCCACTCAAGTGCTTTTTGAATACCAACAATTTTGGTTAAGCGCTGGGTGCCGCCGCCACCTGGAAGTAAACCAAGTTGTACTTCTGGTAAGCCAATTTTTGTTAAATCACTGTCGGTACCAACACGGTAATCACATGCTAAAGCAAACTCTAAACCACCACCTAATGCAGCGCCATGAATCGCACTTACTGTTGTGTATGGCAGTTTTGTCATATCAAAAAACGCTTGATGACATAGCTCGCTAATAGCTAAAGCATCTTCACGCTTTTGAACGCTATCGAGCATTTTCACATCGGCGCCAGCAATAAAGTTATCGCTTTTTCCGCTTATAAATACCATGCCTTTTACATTTTGCGACTTAGCGTCTTCTAGTAATGCTTTTAAATCATCGGCAAAACTGCTGCGCAGGGTATTCATTTTCTCACCCGGCACATCAATCGTTACCACGGCGATTTTATTTTCATCTACCGCTAAATTAAATACTGAATCTGTCATTACGCGCTCTCCAATACAAAGGCTGCACCTAAACCGCCAGCAGCACACGCTGTTGTTAATGCTAAACCGCCACCACGACGTTTAAGCTCGTGTAAGCTTTGCGTAATTAAGCGTGCACCTGTTGCTGCAAATGGGTGACCATATGCTAAAGAGCCGCCGTTAACGTTAAACTTATCCATGTTAATTTCGCCAATTGCTTTGCTGCGACCTAAATGCTCTTGTGCAAATTTGTCTGAAGCAAACATTTTCATATTGGCAAGTGTTTGCGATGCAAACGCTTCGTGCATTTCAATTAAATCTAAATCAGCAAGGGTAATACCCGCTCTATCTAGTGCAATAGGTGTTGAATGAGCTGGGCCCATTAGCATGTCTTTTTCTACACCAATTGCTGAAAATGCAAAGCTGCGTACATAACCTAGTATTTCGTAACCCAATGCTTTTGCTTTGCTTTCGCTCATCATAAGCACTGCCGCTGCACCATCTGTTAATGGTGTTGCATTTGCTGCGGTAACTGTACCGTGCTGGCGGTCAAACACCGGTTTAAGCTTAGCGTAGCCTTCAACCGTTGAGTTTTTACGAATATTATTGTCTTCTGAAATGAAGCTTTTATATGGCGGTAAATGCGCCGTCATTACTTCATCTTTTAACTTTCCATCAGCCCATGCTTGCGTTGCAAGTGAGTGAGAACGATGTGCTAATGCATCTTGATCTTCACGGCTAATATTATGTGTTTTAGCCATTTGCTCAGCAGTTTGTCCCATTGAAAGGCCTGTTGAGTACTCTGCAACCGCAGGTGGAACTGGTAATAAATCTTTTAAACGCAGTTTTGAAAATATTTTTAAGCGCTGACCAAGCGTACGCGCTTTATTTAAATCAACTAAGCTGCCTGCTAGCTTTTTACTTACACCGATTGGCAATACTGATGACGAATCTGCGCCGCCTGCAATACCTACACTTACAGATCCCGCCATAATAGACTCAGCTACATTAGCAATAGCCTGAAAGCTGGTAGCACATGCGCGCGATACAGAATATGCATCAACCGATACTGGCATACCTGTGCCCAATACAATTTCACGTGCAATATTTGGCGCTTCTGGCATTTGTACTACTTGACCAAATACAAGTTGATCAATTTCTGACTTATTGAAATTTAATCGTTCAAGCATTTCGTTAACCACCAACTTACCCATATCAAGTGCTGGTACATGGTGAAACGCTGTTGCTTGCTTTGCAAAAGGTGTACGTAAGCCGCTAACTATGGCAATACGGTCGCCCTTTGGTGTTTTTAGTATGTTTTGCTCAGACATTTATGCTCTCCCGCTGACAGGTCTGACCTGTTTGTTTTCCTCGATTCTAAACAACCCGTGTGCTAAAGCCAATAGAAAAACACAAATTTATATAAACAGTGTTTAATTACGACTATCACAATAGGCTTTTTTAGACGCATTTACAAAGTTTTGTGGTACGCTAAAAATCGTTAAAAAATAACGAACTATTTTAAAAAATACAGTCTAACTCTTGAGTTACCCAATTATAAACCTTATAAATAGGTCAGTATTTATCACCTAACACTATTAGGTACAAACCCAGCTGACGAGGACAGTCCACTTATTATGGCAGCTAACGCATTTTCACAATTAAAAACGTACTTAGATACACAAATCATTGGCCAGCCAGAGCTTACACAAGCGCTACTTATTGCTATTTTAGCTGATGGTCACTTATTAGTAGAAGGCCCTCCTGGGCTTGCAAAAACACGTGCAGTTAATGCACTTGCTAAAGGTATTGAAGGATCGTTTCAGCGCGTACAGTTTACGCCAGACTTATTACCGGCTGATGTAACAGGCACCGATATTTACCGCCAACAAACTAGCGAGTTTGTATTTGAAAAAGGTCCTCTTTTTCACAACCTAATTTTAGCTGACGAAATTAACCGTGCACCAGCCAAAGTACAATCAGCACTATTAGAAGCCATGGCAGAGCGCCAAGTTACCGTAGGTAAAAACACCTATCCGCTTAGCGAGCTGTTTTTAGTTATGGCTACACAAAACCCGCTAGAGCAAGAAGGGACTTACCCGTTACCAGAAGCCCAGCTGGATCGTTTTTTACTGCACCTAAGTATTGGTTACCCTGGCGCAGAGCATGAGCTTGATATACTACGTTTAACACGCGGCGAAGCGCTTAACGAGCAACAGCCAGTATTACAAAAGATTAGTCAAAGCGATTTATTTGCTGCCCGAAAAGAAATACTAGGCCTTTATTTAGCAGAGCCGCTTGAGCAATACCTAGTACAACTTATTATTGCCACCCGTGAAGGCGCTAAATTAGATGCACAACTAGGTAGTTGGATTGAATTTGGTGCAAGCCCGCGTGCAACTATAGCACTTGATAAATGTGCTCGTGCTCATGCATGGCTTCAAGGCCGTGACTTTGTAGCACCTGATGACATTAAAGCTGTTGTGCATAACGTACTGCGTCATCGCATTATTTTAAGTTACGAAGCCCAAGCCGATGGCATTACTAAAGATCAAGTAATAAGCCGTATAGTTGAACTTGTAGCCGTACCATAAGTTATGCAAAAACAATTAGATCCCCAAGCATGGCTTAAAGAGAGCCATAGCCACGGTGTTAATTTAGCACTTAAAGAGCTGATGTATTACAAAGCCAAAGCGCAATTGCTTGAGCTTGCCCCTAAGGTAAAAATAAAAAATACCTTAACAGGGCAATACCTTGCACCGCACAAAGGTCGAGGAATGGAATTTGCCGAAGTGCGACATTATCAGCAAGGTGACGACATTCGCTCTATTGATTGGCGAGTCACTGCGCGAACCGGCGAAACTCACACAAAGCTCTTTCAAGAAGAAAAAGAGCGCCCTGTGTTTGTGTTTACTGATTTTTCAAACTCGATGCTGTTTGGCTCAAAGTTACTGTTAAAGTCGGTGCAAGCTGCGCATATAAGCGCCCTTGTTGCATGGTCGGCGTGTCAGCGCGGCGACAGAATTGGCGGTATTGTGTTTAATCAGCACTCGCATTTGGAGCTAAAACCCAGTGCTCGCGAAAAAGCC
The DNA here is from genome assembly GCF_015864285.1 of Pseudoalteromonas sp. NZS100_1. NCBI lineage: Bacteria > Pseudomonadati > Pseudomonadota > Gammaproteobacteria > Alteromonadales > Pseudoalteromonadaceae > Pseudoalteromonas > Pseudoalteromonas sp. NZS100_1. The sequence goes on along the minus strand of NZ_JADYXN010000021.1, from coordinate 44,144 downwards.
GTCCTTAAGCTTTGTCATAATTTATGCGATAACCACCAGCAAGCGCTAAGCAACATTGATAAAGCAGCCACTAACAACTTTAGCGATAACCTAAAGCGCCTTAATCATTTAGCAAAACCTGGCAGCTTAGTGTATTTAGTGTCTGATTTTAACGCTCTGGATGATGCCAGCTTTAAGCAACTCGAAATATTAAGCCGCCACTGCGAGCTGATTGGTTGCCACATAAGCGATCCATTTGAGCATCAGTTACCTGCGTTTAAGCAAGCAGTTACCGTTAATGCTAATGGTCAAGACTTTGCCCTACCATTAATGGATAACAGCTTTAGAGAACGCTTTGCTAAAAATGCTGAGCAAGCATTTAGCACGCGCTTAAATCGCCTAACTAAATCAGGTCTTAATTTAATATCATTCAATGCAGCAACACCGCTTGAGCTGCAATTAGTGAGAAAATAACCATGCAAACCAATCCACTCGATGGCCTGCACGATATAATAGCGCCAAGCCAAGTTAATTGGTGGCCACTCGCCCCTGCTTGGTGGGTTATTATTGCACTGCTGTTTTTAGTACTGTGCGCAGCTATTTATATATTCTACAAAAAACATCAATTTAAAAAGCCTAAACGCTACGCAATACAATTAAGCCAAAGTGAGCAAAATCCTCAGCAACTGCATATTATTTTAAAACGTTTAGTGATTGAATATTACGACAAGCGCCTTGCTGCGCAATCTACCTCTAAATGGTGCACAACACTTAATACACTCACCGGTTTGAACTTTACAGAACAAGAAATACTAAGCCTATATAATCCCAGCCAAAAAGATACAACACTGTGCGAAAAATTTCGCCAAGGTATTAAGCAATTTAAAATAAAGGAGTCAGTACATGTTTGAATTTAGCTGGCCATGGTTATTTTTATTAATACCCTTACCTTTATTACTTTTACTATTAAAACCCGCAGCAAGTAATGCCAGTACGCGTTTACGTATACCCAGTTTTGCAAAGCACAATTTAACCAGCCAAAGTATTGAGCCACTCGCACGACGTTTAAATCCTTTTGAGTGGGTAATTTGGTTATTACTTGTGACTGCCGCTGCCAATCCAACATGGTTAGATGAGCCAATCTCATTGCCAAACGAAGGCCGCGATATAATGCTAGCTGTTGACTTATCAGGCTCTATGACCGAGCAAGACATGGCTTACAATGGCCAATATGTTGACCGCCTTACCATGGTAAAAGCCGTACTCAGTGATTTTATAGAGCAGCGCCAAGGCGACAGGCTTGGGCTGATATTATTTGGCGACACCGCATTTTTACAAACCCCCCTCACGCGCGACGTTAAAACAGTAAGTAAAATGCTCAGTGAAGCGCAAATTGGTTTAGTGGGACGCGCAACAGCCATTGGTGATGCATTGGGTCTTTCGGTAAAGCGCTTTGCCAATAAAGATGAAAGTAATCGTATTGTGGTGCTATTAACCGACGGACAAAACACCGCTGGTAACCTAAACCCAGAAGATGCCTTACTGCTAGCCCGCGAAGAAGGTATTAAAGTGTACACCATTGGCGTTGGCTCAGATAATCCGCGCGGTTTTAGCCTCTTTAATATGGGTGGCTCTAGTGGCAGTAATTTAGATGAAAGCTTACTTAAAAAGATTGCCGAGCAAACTGGCGGATTATACTTTAGAGCCAAAGATGTAGCAGGCCTTCAACAAATTTACGCAGAGCTTGATAAACTTGAACCTATTAGCGCTGACGAGCAAACATTTCGCCCACAAAGCTCATTATTTTACTACCCGTTACTTATCGCTATTTTACTTATTAGCTTAAAAGTAATGCTTAGTACACTGCGTGCATTAAAGGAGCCAAACTAATGGATTTTGAATTTATTCGCCCCGCTCTTTTATGGTTACTCATACCTGCTGTGGCATTATTTTTTGTCGCCTTAATTAAGGATAAAAAAACGACTAGTGAGCAGCTAATTGCACCGCATTTAGCACAATTTATAATGAGCGAAGCAAACACTAAAGCCAGCCAACCACTTTGGTTAGTTGCTTTGTTTTGCAGCCTTGGCATTTTATTTAGTGCTGGGCCTAGCTTTGAGAAAAAACAAGTTCCTGTATTTCAAAGTAAAAGTGCCCGTGTAATTGTTATGGATATGTCGTACTCAATGTACAGCACCGATATTTTACCAAATCGTTTAATGCAATCACGCTTTAAAGCGCTTGATATGATTGAGCTATTTAAAGAAGGTGATACCGCGCTTGTAGCTTACGCAGGCACGGCCTATATAATATCGCCACTAACAAACGACGCCACAACACTCAGTAATTTAATTCCAAGCTTAAGCCCTGAAATAATGCCAGACAAAGGCTCAAACGTTTTAGCCGGTCTTGATATGGCCAAAGAGCTATTAACGCAAGCGGGTTATATTGATGGCGACATTATTTTAGTGACCGACGGTATTGACCAACAAGAACAAAGCGACGTGAGTAGCTTTACCAATAACACCCAATATAGATTAAATATATATGGTGTAGGTACCGCTCAAGGCGCACCGATAAAATTACCTGAAGGTGGTTTTTTGAAAGACAGATACGGCCAAATTGTAGTACCTACACTTAATGCCACTCAGCTTAAAAATTTAGCATCAAGCAGCGGCGGTAAATTTGCCAGTTACCAACCTAGCAATAACGACATAAATATATTTGCTCCAAGCGCGCAAAGCGAATTGTTAAAAGACGAAAAACAAAGCCATGCACTTTGGCGAATAGATGCCGGTATATACGGACTGTTACTGTTATTGCCATTTGGCTTGTATTTATTTAGACGCGCTGCCTTGCTGGGGGCTTTTTTAGCCTTTAGCTTTTTACCGCAGCAAGATGCGTATGCCGTAGAGCTTCCTACTCTTTTGCAAAATTCAGATCAACGTGCATTAGAGGCTTACAAAAATAAAGAATACGATGCAGCAACACAGGCGCAATCGAGTGAGTTAAAAGGCGCGGCGCTTTACCAGCAAGGTAATTTTGATGCTGCACTTAATGAGTTTAGTAATGATAAGTCGGCTACCGGTTTATACAACTACGGTAATGCCCTCGCCAAAGCTGGCAAGCTTGAGGACGCCATTGAAGCCTACAAACAAGCCCAAACCTTACAAGACGACTTTACACAAGCAACTGACAACCAAGCTTTAGTTGAACAATTACTCAATCAACAAGATCAGCAAAGCGACGGCGACGACTCTCAAGACCAAGATGATAGCCAGAAAAAAGATGAGCAAAACCAAGGGCAAAATTCTGATGAGTCAAAACAGGATAAGCAACAAAATGGTGATAAAAGCGATTCTGAAAAAGGCGAAAACGAAAGTCAAAGCTCAAGCGATGAAAAATCTGATAAAGAATCAGATAAAGAGTCTGAACAATCAAAAGATCAACAAGGTGAGCCTGGCGAGCAATCAGACAAGCAAAATGAACCTGATATGCAAGCCCAGCCACAAAGTGAGCAAGGGCAAAATAAAGACGCTGACCAACCTAAAGACGAGCAGCAACAAAGTAAGCCACAAGCAATGAATGAGCAACCTGCTACTGATGAGCAAAAACAAAATGCTCAGCAACAAGCTATGCAAGCCCAAGCAAGTGAGCTCACTAATGAAGAAAAAGAAAAAGCACAACAGCTTAATCAACTACTTAGAAAAGTCCCGGACGATCCGGCTATTTTATTACGGAATAAAATGCAATTAGAAGCCCAAAAAAGACAATATAAACGTCGCCCTACAGGAGTCGAAAAATCATGGTAATGCGATTATTTTGCTGTTTATTGCTATTAAGTGCGATGCCTTCGTGGGCTGCCACCAAATTAGAAGCCAGCGTAGATAAAAACCCTGTTTTAGCGGGTGAATTTTTTATGCTTAATATATCCGTAGACGATACAGTTAAAGGCGAGCAACCAGACACCTCATCGCTGTTAAAAGACTTTGTGGTAGGCCCAACAAGCTTAAGTTCTCGTACCAACATTATTAATGGCAGCATTAATAAACAAACCACGTGGTCAGTTAAATTAATGACCCGTGCAGAGGGTGATTACACTATTCCGGCATTTAGCGTTGCAGGGTTAACCTCACAGCCTATTAAATTAAAAGTGGCAAAACGCTCAGTTGATGCAGATAAAAATAACGAAATATTTTTAAAAACGTCGCTCTCGAGTAATTCATTGTTTGTCCAAGAAGCCGGTGTTTACACTATTAAGCTTTACCTTGCGAAAGAGCTGCTTGATGGCAGCTTAAGCACACCAAGTATGGAAGATGCTCAGCTAACCCAATTGGGTAAGCAAACTGAAAGCTATGAGCTTGTTGATGGTAAACGCTACCTTGTTATTACTCGCGAGTATTTGATTCAGCCACAAAAAAGTGGTGCGTACACTATTGCAGGCCCCGCTTTTCAAGGGCGAGTACAACAAAATTATCGTCAATTAGAAGTATCAGCTCTTGGCGACGATCAGCAAATAGAAATTAAACCAATTCCGAGTGATTATAAAGGTGCATGGTTACCAAGCGAGCTGGTTAGTCTTGATGAAGAATGGCAACCTAACGACAACACCGTAGAAGTAGGTACGCCTATAACACGTACTATTACACTTACTGCGCTTGGAGTTACAAAAGAGCAATTACCTGAAATCTCTATGCCTACCATTGATGGCATACGCAGCTACCCTGATAAAAAAGAAAATAACAATGCAGTACGTGACGGACGCGTTGTATCGCAGCAAACCGCATCGTATGCATTACTGCCGCAAAAACCAGGTACTTATACCCTACCTGAAATAAAACTGCCTTGGTTTAACACTAAAATGAATCGTATTAGCGTAGCTACATTACCAAAGCGCACTATAACGGTAACGCCTAGTAGCACTGCGGCTAATACAGCTGTGGCAAATCCGCAGCCAAATATAAATAATTCATCTGCTATTGAAAATATATCGAATGAAGATCTAGGCACACAAAACATTGAAATTAAAAGAGATACTCCTCTTTGGTTAATTGTAGTTGCCGTTTTAGGATATATTTTATGGATTGGTACTGTAATTTTTTATCTAGTTACCCGTTCTTCTAAAAATACGACTGAAAAAGTACAGATTAATAGTGGGCGTATTGTTCAGCCAAACTTGAATGAGCTTAAAGCTTTAGCTAAAACACACGATGTGAAAGCTTTTTACACCGCATTAAATAGTTTTTCTGTAAAGGTGACTCACAAAAATGTTGGCGCTATTGATGAGCTTTGCTATCGCGTAAAGAGCAGCGAGCTTAATGGCCTCATTAGCCAATTGCAGGCACAACTTTATAGTAATAAAGGCGCAAACACGGATCTTAATGCTATTATTAAAATTCTTGAGAACTATCAAACTCAAGCATCAAAGTCGCAACAAGCTGTATTAAAAGACCTTTATGATTAATAACTACGATACTCAGGTCTTTTTTTGCAATAAATAATAATTTTTAATTAAAAAAGTGCTTATGCTTGGAAAGAAAAAATCAAACAATCAGGTCTTAATCGATATGGCAGAGAAACAAAAGCGTTATGAAGCCTTGGTCCACGTTTACAATAAAGAGCTTTATCGCTTTGCTTATTGGTTATGCCGTGATCCGCACATAGCAGATGATTTAGTACAAGAAACGTTTTTACGCGCGTGGCGTTCTCTCGACTCTTTACTTGATCAAAAGGCAGCTAAACCTTGGCTGCTTACTATATTACGAAGAGAAAATGCGCGCCGATTTGAACGTAAACAGTTTGATTACAGCGACGTAGAAAACGATACGCTTGTTGATGAAACCAGCCACTCATTAGATGATGAAATGGAGCAAACGGTTATTCAACGCCAGATTGCCCTGCTATCTGATGAATACCGAGAGCCATTATTACTACAAGTTGTAATGGGCTGCTCTGGTGAAGAGATCGCAGGCATACTTAATTTAAATAAAAACACGGTAATGACTCGTTTATACCGTGCCCGAAATCAACTTAAAGAGGCTTTAAGCCGTGATGATGAACAACTTAAAGGGGCATCAAAATAATGGATGAACTTGAGTTTCGTCGCCGCACTATTGCGCAGCCAAACGACATTGACAAGGAGCTCATGGAGTTTGCTAACAATAACCCTGAGCGACAAAGTTTTATTAACGATATGAAAGATTTTGATAAGTATATTCAAGACTCTTTAGATATACCTGTGCCTGAAAACCTTGCAGACCGCATTCTTTTAAACACATCGTTAAAAGAAAAAGCGCTACAAGAAGAGCAAGCAACGGGAAAGAACGTGGTTGATGCCCGCTCGCGTTTTAAGTTTGACCGAGTGCATCTTGCATTAGCAGCGTCTTTTGTAGTGGCTATTAGTGCCTTCTTTTTTAGTACAGAGCAAAATATTGCACACGAAGCGGGTGAGCATGCGCTTGCCCATGTGTACTACGAAATTAGTGCGCTTGACAAAAAAGAGCCCATTAGCCTACAAAGCGTTAACGACAAGCTTGCAGTATTAGGTGGTCATCTTGATGAACTTCCTGGTGATGTAACTTACGCTATGTTTTGTGATTTTAAAGGCGAAAAAGGGCTGCATTTGATATTTGAGTCTGACTTTGGCCCAATGACTGTATTTATAGTGCCATCTGAAAATAAATCATTTGGTTTTGGTGATGATAATTTCAAAGACGAGCGCTTTGAAGGTCATATTAACCGAGGCTCACAAGCAGATACTATTTTAGTGGCAAGTGTTGGAGCACCTCTAAATACTTATAACGAACGCGTTACTGGCGCTATTCGTTGGCTTTAAAATAAACAAATTTACCGCTTAGTTCCTACTAAGCGGTTTTTTGATTATATACCCACCAATAAACCTTTTCTTTTATACTCAAAACCTCTGATTTTTAAAGTAATTAATTAAACTCCTTAAGAAAGTAAATTATAATCGCGGCTCGATTTTAATTAGGGAATTTCATGAAGAACATCATCGTTATTTTTTCATTATTGGCATTATTATGTACTGCCAGTTTTGATGCACACGCACGTAAAAAGTTTGGCAGTAGCAAACGTGGACAAACTCCTGCAACACAACAAACAGCACAAAAACAAAAAGCAGATACAACACCCCCAACAGCAGCACCTAAAGCCACATCAAATAAAAAAGGCATTATGGCTGGCGTTTTGGGTGGTCTTTTAGCGGGTGGCTTAATTGCAGCAATGTTAGGCGACGATTTTGAAGGTTTTCAGCTATTAGAAATGATTTTATTAGCTGGCGGACTATTTATTTTATTTAAGCTAGTAACAGGCTTTTTACGTGCTAATCGTGCCCCACAACTTGCAAATGCCAGTGCAGGTACAAGTGCTCAGCAAAATGCTTTTAAACAAGCACCTATCGAGCAACCAACAAGTACAGGCTTTGCTAACAGCGCCCCACAAGATGAAAGTGTCCCTTTTAATTTACCACCTAACTTTGACGTTAATGGCTTTTTGCAAGGTGCCCGTAGTCATTACCATACACTACAAACTGCATGGAATAATGCTGATTACACCACAATGGCTGAATACTTAAGCCCTGCACTTGTTGCCGAATTTAAAGCTGAGCGTGAAGCTATACAGAGTGTAGACACTGAAGTAATGTTTATTGATGCCGAACTTGTGCGTGCAGATACAAATGCGCAATCGTGGCAGGTTAGTGTTCGCTTTAAAGGTAAGTACCGTGATTTAGGCGATAAAAAAGAACAGCCTATTTTAGAAATTTGGCACTTAGAGCGTCTAATTTCAGACGATGCTCCATGGCTAATAGTGGGTGTTGAAGATTTAATTGATACTCAATAAGCTTTTATTATTTTAAACACCGCGCTTTTTAGCGCGGTGTTTTTTTATTTAAAAAACAATTGATTTACCGCGCCCTGATGCTTCAGAAGCAGCATCTAATTGCCCATTTTTATTAATAATAACGTGTAAGTCACCAAAGTGTCTCTCGTCTATGGTGTAACCCATTTTTGTAAGCTCTGCTTTTACGCTATCGGTTAAACCAATGTGCGTTCTAATTATATTTTTAGGCCACAATTGATGATGAAAACGAGGACTATTTACAACCTGCTCTGCACTCATATCAAACTCTATCGCATTTAAGATAGATTCGTACACAGAGCTAATAATGGTTGTGCCACCAGGCGAACCTGTCACCATTTTAACGGTGTTGTCTTTAAGTAGTATTGTAGGCGTCATAGAACTCAACATACGCTTGTGTGGCTGTATTTCATTAGCTTTACCGCCTATTGCACCAAACACATTCATAACGCCTGGTTTGGCGCTAAAATCGTCCATTTCATCATTTAAAATAAATCCCGCACCTTCAACAACGACACCGCTACCAAACCCTAAGTTTATTGTGGTGGTATTTGCTACAGCGTTACCCATTTTATCAACGATTGAAAAGTGCGTAGTTTGCTCACTTTCTTTAAGGCCCGGTTTAATATTTTCGGTAGTCGAGATAGCGGTTAACGAAATGCCATTACTGCGCTCTTTGAGGTAGTTAATATTAGTTAACGCGTTTACTGGTACATCAAAAAAATCAGGATCGCCTAAATACTCTGCTCTATCTGCAAATACACGTTTACCTATTTCAGAAAGTAAGTGCACATACTGAGTCGAGTTATGCGCTAAGCCTGCATTTGGTTTTTGTAACTCATACATTTTGAGCCACTGTAAAATAGCAATACCACCTGAACTTGGCGGTGGCGAAGTAAGTACTTCATAACCATTCCAACTAGCTTTAATAGGCGCACGTGATTTAGCGGTATAATTTTTTAAATCATCTTGATTAATAATACCACCATGCTGGTGCATAAATTTAGCAATAATATTTGCAGTCTCGCCTTTATAAAATCCATCTTGGCCGTTATCACGAATACGCTTTAGCGTTGCCGCTAGCTCGGGTTGCTTAAAGACTTTATTGGCTTTTACATCAGCAAAATATTTTTCAAAGTTTACATTTATTTTTTGCTCTTTTAGATGGGCTATATAATGGCTAACACCTTTTGCTAACTTAGGCGGAACTACAAACCCTTGCTCAGCCAACGTTACAGCAGGCTGTACTAGTGTTTCCCACTTTAAAGTGCCATGCTTTTGATGAGCAAGCCACATACCCGCTACACTGCCAGGTACACCGCTTGCGTGAATGCCATATATTGATTTGTTTGCAATAACATTACCTTGCTCATCTAAATACATATCACGATGAGCCGCTGTTGGTGCTGTCTCGCGATAATCTATAAAATCGCCTTTACCATCTTTTTGAATAAGCATAAATCCCCCGCCGCCAATATTTCCGGCTTCAGGAAGCGTCACTGCAAGTACAAATTGTGCCGTAATAGCCGCATCAACAGCATTACCGCCTTGCTCTAATATACTTTTAGCAGCATCGGCACTGAACGAGTCTGGCATTGCGACCGCGCTTTGCGCTAAAGGCTGCGCCAAAACACTAAAAGTAGTGAACTGTAAAACCAGTACACTTTTGACGATTAATTTACGTGGTGAAAAAAACAATCCCATACAACATCCTTAATTTATTATTTTTGTTGCCCATATTAATGCACGTCACTTAAGGACAGGTCAATCTTTATACTGTTGATATTTAATCATCTTCAAACGTTTTTTGAATAAAGCACCGCAGGTAAGTCGCCTTGCTCATCTGTATGTGTATAATTTTTTATAAATTGCAGACCTAGCTTTTTCATTATATTTATAGAGGCCGTATTATCTTTTAGTGCCGTTGCACTTATCGCCTTAACGTCATCTTGCTTAATGAGTTCATCACATAATGCTAAAGCCGCCTCGGTTGCATAACCATGCCCCCAACTCGCTTGTTTAAAGCGCCAACCTATTTCAATATCGCTGTAATTTGGTGCATCACTAAAGAAATCCATAGGTCTTATTAATACCCAGCCAATAAATGTACTGGTTTGCTTTAGAGTGATACTCCACAGCCCCCAGCCTTTTAGCTCATTTCTATATGCGAGCATACGAGGCACTCCCTCATTTTTTATTTGTTCTAAAGAGGTAGGTACACCTCGCGTTAAATACTGCATTACGGCGGGGTTTTGGTCGAGTTCAAATAATTGAGGCCAATCGTGCTCACTCATTAATTTAAAATTTAATCGTTTTGTTACGGGGGCGTTCATTTTCATTGTTGTATAGTCTGCCTCGAATTAATTATCAGTCTCTAAAGGAGATAGCACATGAATAAATTAGCAGGTTTAGCTTTATTAGGCACTTTAATTACATTAACTGGTTGTGAAGATGCCAACGAAGTAAAAGAAGATGCAAAAGATAAAAGCGCACAAATGCAAGAAAAGCTTGGTGATGCATGGAACGACGTTAAAGAGACAACTAACGATCTTAAAAATGATGAGTCTTTAAACGAGCTATTAGAGCAAAGTAAAACAATGGGCTTAGACATGTACGACGACGGCAAAGAGATTGCGGTTGATGCATGGATTAAAAGCAAAGAAGCTGCTGGCGAGTTAACTGAAAAAACTAAGCAGAAAGCGCAAGAAATTGCTGACGAAATTGAGCAAGCGCGTAAAGAACATAACGAAGGTTAATTTAACTTTCGATAATAAAAAAGGAAAGCCTCGGCTTTCCTTTTTTGTTTTAAGCTATTTAGCCCTGATATGTGTTTACATATTTAGGGCTTATAAGCTCAAATTAACCTTTGTACTTACTCATAACTAAAGTCGCGTTTGTGCCACCAAAGCCAAAGCTATTAGACATTACAGTATTTAACTCAACATCACGACGCTCAGTAATAATATCCAAACCTGCCGCTTGCTCATCTAGCTCATCAATATTAATTGAAGGCGCTACAAAGCTATGCTCTAGCATTAATAATGAGAAAATAGCTTCGTGAACACCCGCAGCACCTAGGGCATGACCTGTCATTGCTTTAGTTGCGCTGATCATTGGTGACTTACCACCAAACACTTCTTGAATCGCACCAAGCTCTTTAACGTCGCCTACTGGTGTAGATGTACCATGTGTGTTTAAGTAATCAATGCTATCTACATCTTGCATAGCTTGGCGCATACAACGTGCAGCACCTTCGCCAGATGGAGCAACCATGTCGTAGCCATCTGATGTTGCACCGTAGCCAACAATTTCAGCGTAAATGTGCGCGCCACGTGCAAGTGCATGTTCAAGTTCTTCAACTACAACAATACCGCCGCCGCCAGATATAACAAAACCATCGCGATTTGCATCGTATGTACGAGACGCTTTTTCTGGTGTTTCGTTGTACTTAGTAGAAAGTGCGCCCATAGCGTCAAATTCCATTGCCAATGTCCAGTGTAGTTCTTCACCGCCACCAGCAAATACAACATCTTGCTTACCTAATTGAATTTGTTCTACTGCATTACCAATACAATGCGCAGATGTTGCACATGCAGAGCTAATTGAGTAGTTAACACCTTTAATTTTAAAGGGTGTTGCTAAACAAGCAGATGTAGTGCTCGCCATAGTACGTGGAACCATATAAGGCCCTACACGTTTTACGCCTTTTTCACGTAAAATATCAGCAGCTTCTACCTGCCATTTAGACGAACCACCGCCAGAGCCAACAATAATACCCGTGCGCTCATTTGATACTTGGTCGTCAGACAAACCTGAGTCTTCAATTGCTTGAGTCATCGAAATATAAGAATATGCAGCAGCATCGCCCATAAAGCGCATTGCTTTGCGGTCAACATGTGCTTTAACGTCAATATCAATTTTACCCGATACGTTACTACGTAACTTATAATCGGCAAATTCTTGGTTAAAAGCGATGCCGCTTTTGCCCGTTTTTAACGATTCTAATACTTCTTCTTTGTTGTTACCAATGCTTGATACAACACCGATACCTGTAATTACAGCTCTTCTCATGGGTAATTCCCTTAGCTTAATACTTAATTGCATTCTATTTTACGCGAATTTAATCACCTAAGTGGTCAGCTTTCTAGCGTACACTTGTACTCTGAACTGCTAGCTTATAAATAACGCCAGACTATTACAAAGAAAACCCGTAAAATAATTAAAAATATATCTATAAATTTAAAAAATTATGATTAAGAACGCACATAGTCACATTAATAATTTAGGTACACCTTTGACTAATGACTCCGGTGATATTTATTTTTCTAATGACGATGGCTTAGCTCAATCGCATTATGTGTACTATGAGCAAAATAATATAGATGTACGATTACAAAATCATGACCAATCACATTTTGTTATTGCCGAAACCGGTTTTGGCACCGGTTTAAACTTTTTAAATACGTGGCAACGCTTTAAAGACCACCTTGAGCGGATGCAAGTTCAAAATGAATGTGAAAAAAGCGTAAAACGCCTACACTATATTTCGTTTGAAAAGTATCCCTTAACATTAACAGACTTAAAACAAGCATTAACCGCTTGGCCTACCTTAAGTTATTTTACTGAGCAATTAACAGTAAACTACCCAATTAATTTAGAAGGATGCCACCGGCTCGAATTTAATAATGGCAATGTTGTTCTCGATTTATACTTTGGTGATGCGCTTGAATCAATACAAGCAATGAGCTACCCGCAAACAGGAATTGTTGATGCTTGGTATTTAAATGGGCTTGAGCCAAGTGAAAATCCTGATATGTGGCAGCAAAGTTTATTTAACTCCATGGCTGATATAACAAGAGCTAATGCAACCTTATCGACTTTTACTGCCGCTGACTTTGTTCAACGAGGATTAATAGAGGCTGGCTTTAGCATTAAAAAAGCCAAAGATTTTAATCAAAAAGAAAATATGCTTATTGGCCAACTTAAACATGTTAATAGCGCTCAATCAACCCCCGCTTATTTTAATCAAGATAGCAGTACTTTAAAAAATGTAGCGGTCATTGGCGGTGGTATTGCCAGTAGCTGTATTTTATACAGCTTGGCTAAACGAGGCATAACCAGCCAATTATTCTGCCAAGATAAAAAGCCTGCAATGGGGGCATCGCACAATGTGCAAGGCGCTATTTACCCTCACCTACAAGCTAAAAACTCGCCGCACAGCGAATTGTTTGCACATAGCTTTTTATACGCCAAACGTTTGTATAACCAGTTGCTCAATAACGGCTTTAGTTTTGATTACGATTGGTGCGGCGTATTACAGCATGCAGTAAAAAAGCCTCTCGCCGATAAACATCAAAACTTAGCACAAAAACAACTGTGGCCAACCCAGCTAATGCATAACGTAACCGCAGAGCAAGGCGACAAAATAGCAGGAGTAACAACAGGTTATTCAGGCGTATTTTTTGAACAAGGCGGCTGGGTTAATCCACCGCAATTAGTAAGCGCTATGCTAAAGGCTGCAAATAGCATAAACCCATTTAAAAGCGTGTTTAACTGCGATATAAAACAGCTTAAAAAAACTGAAAGCGGTTGGTTTTTATTAACGAATGATGAGCAGCTAGGCCCGTTTAGCGATGTAATTATTTGTGCAGGTGAGCACAGCGATTCATTTGAGCAAACAAAAGCGCTACCTATAGTAGGCGTACGCGGTCAGGTTTCACATATTGAGGCAAGTGAGCAATCACGCAAACTTAAAACAGTGCTATGCCATAAAGGGTATTTTACGCCGGCTTATTTAGATCATCACTGTATGGGTGCCACGTTTGAAAAAAACACTAAAAGCCGCCAAGTTACAGCGCTCGACAACCAATTAAACCAAGAGCAACTACTTAGCTTTTATCAGCAAAGTGAATTTGCCTCCACCCTTGGCAATATAAACTCGGCAAAAGCGGCTGTTCGCTGCACATTTATAGATCACCTACCAATGGCTGGGCAATGGTGCGAGCAAAGTGATTATACAATGGCTTTTGCTAATCTACGTTTAGGTAAACGCTACCAATATGAGCAACTTAATAAACCACAACAAGGTCTGCATATTTTTACCGGTTTTGGTGCACGCGCTTTATGCAGCGCACCGCTAAGTGCAGACCACCTCGTAAGTTGTTTAAATAACGAACCCCGCCCATTAAGCGAACGTGTAAGCCAAGCTATTCACCCCGCCCGGTTTATAGTGCGAGACTTAATTCGTAATAAAATTTAAATGACATTGGTGCTTATTGAGGTAAAATAAGTACCAATAAAAGGAATTTATTACTCAAAGGACTCTAATGAAAACTTTAGCATTTTTAATAATATTGCTATGCACTCAATCGTTTAACGTACTCAGCCAAAACGTCACTGAAATCCCACTTCCTGAAGAGTTTGTTACAACGATGGACGTAGCAAGCGAATACCCAATGGTACGTACTGGTTATTTAACCGATTCAATTTCTGATATCACTCGCTTTTATCAGCAAAAATTAGGTGAACCTTTAAAAAAAAATGGCAATAGTACATATCGCACTTTGTTTTATAATTACCAAGAACGTAAAGTCCGTATTAGTCTATACCGCCGTAGTTATGTGACCGAAGTGAGTATAATGGTTGAATAAAAAGGTCTAAAAAAACACACCAAAAGCAGCTAATTTTAATACTCAGTTAAGTATCGCACTTTAATTAAAGTATTTTTTGAAATTAGCTCATTTAAACTCTTTTTTACCCTTTAAAAATAATCCCCTACCCCAAGGTCTGTTTGTAAGCACATTACTTTTACTATTTATTGGAAGGAGTTAATTATGAGTAAGACCCTAATTATTGGCGCAAGCGGACAAATAGGTAAAATGACAACTGAGCTACTTTTAGAAAATGAGCAAAATGTTGTGGCATTAGTGCGTGACAAAAATAAGTTAAGCGATTTAAACAGCTCTTTTTTAACTATTGTTGAGCAAGATCTTGAAGGCGATTTTGGTGATGCAATGAAAGGCTGTGACCAAGTGATTTTTGCTGCTGGTTCTGGTGGAAGTACAGGCGATGATAAAACTGTACTCATTGATTTATGGGCTGCAACAAAAGCAGCTACATTCGCTAAAGAGCACGGCGTTAATCACTTTATTATGGTCAGTTCGATTGGTGCTGACGATCCAGATTCGATTCAAGGTGATTTAAAACCTTACTTAGTTGCTAAGCATATGGCTGACGAGCACCTAATAAACAGTGGTTTAAATTATACCATTGTTCGCCCTGGTACATTGACTGACGATAGTGCTTCAATGCAAGTAACTACGCAGCAACCAAGTGATCGTTCAGAAGCTAAAATTAGCCGCGAAAACGTAGCCAATGCATTATTACATATTGCGACCAACTCATTTATTAGTAACCGCATTTTTAAGTTGTTTGATGGCGACAAGCCAATTAAAGCCGCTGTTAAATAAGCTTTAATACCAATTTAATTAAACGTATGAACAATTATTACAAAGAATATGTAATTCATCGATAAGGCAAAAAATTACAGTGTAGTCGCTCTATATCAGTAACTTTTTGGCGCAATGAATTATTTAATCCTCTTAAATAATTTATGTTTAATAAAATTAAATTTACTCCACTAAGCAAATTAGTGGAGTAATATTTTTATACCTTGCCAACCAAGTTGTAGCGTTAATAACGTTAAAACTATCCTAAAAATATGCTTAAATTTATCCCCAGACATCCTTTTAAGTAATTTAATTCCGAACCAAGTTCCTACAGCGCCACTTATTACCATGGCAATTACAAGCGGTATCCATTGCCAAAAACTAAAGCCAACAGCGCCATAAATTATCGCTTTTAATAAATGCTGCACACTCATAATGCTCGAAAACGTTGCCGTAAATTTTAACTTTTCGTAATTATTTATATATAAACAGCTACCAACTAATGGGCCACTTGCCCCCACAAACATAGAAATAAAAGTAGTTATTCCACCGGCGACCATACGCCACACCTTAGAGGTTAATTTTATAGGTGGCGTTTTACCCCACAGTAAATAAATAACAAAAATAGCGACCACTAACTTCATAGCATCAAGCGATATATCATCAATAACAAAACTTGATAACCCCGCCCCTACTAAGCCGCCTAACACAAAATATACAAACATGCTTTTATCAATATGCTTAAAGCTGAGTAAAAACCTATTTGCATTAGAGCCAAGCTGTACTAAACCATGCACAGGCACAACAACTGCCATTGGCATAAACGACGCCATAACTACCAGCAGCATTAACCCGCCACCAGCACCAAATGCAGCAGATATAAAAGAAGTAAAGCCAGCGGTGATCATTAACAATAAAAACAAAAATAAAGACATGCTGTCGGGAAATAAAAAGTCCATAAAACTCCACTGCCTATTTAAGTACTTTTAAGTCGCAGTATTTTAAACAATAAAAGGTACTAAACGCATTTATAGCAACTTTATCAGCTTCTATCTCGAGCTATGTACTATGTTGCGTTGTTTTTGCACTTTGTTTGCACATTTAACAAATATTATACATTCAACTTCATTACCGGATATTTTTGATGAGAAGATTTAACACACCAATTTTGACACCGCTTGCAGTGTGTATACTTTCACTGGGTTTAGCTGCCTGTAACGGTAGCGATGCTGAAAGTACAGTTGTAACTGAAACAACCACCGATGAGGGAACTACAACAGATACTTCAACCGATTTTGTTGTAGAAGTCGACCCTTTTAACTTTGAAAGCGATGCGCTCATTTCATCAATTACCACTCAAACATGTACGCTAAGTAATGGTGATGAAGCCTCATGCTACAAAATTGATATTGCAGGTGCGCCTTCAAATTACGAGATTGGTGTATTTTGCCCTCAAAATATCACCTCAACAGCAGACGAAGCCGGTATTTGGTTTGATGGCACCGGTGAGGTTTACGATATAACCGGAGACTTTATTTTAAATCTACCTACATTATATAACGATAGTCATTGGCAGCTATACGACGAAGGTACAGGCCTTGTAAATGTAACCGACACACAAGAATCGTGTGATGGCGCTGCACGCCCAAACGTAGAGGAACAATACCAAAACCACTGCGTAGAATGCTCTATTGATTATGTTGATGGCGGTATATCAGAATCATTTTTAATTCCTATAACGCCTGTTGCAACCACTCAAAATAGCAGTATTGGTAACGCCAATGTAGGTGTTGCTCTCAATGGTGTTGTACTTGCTGCACCCGCGCCTGTTGAGGCTATTTTAGGCGCATACACTATTGCAGCCTTTGATGATTGCGCTGGCCATATTAACTTAGTAGCAGGCTATCACTACCACGGTGAAGCAGGTTGTAGCCAAACACAAATTCAATCAGACGGTCATGCCGCCATGATGGGTTATGCACTCGATGGATTTGGTATATTTGGCATGCTTAACGAAGATGGATTAGAACCCACTGATTTAGACGAATGTAGAGGCCACACCGACGATACACGCGGTTACCACTACCATGCAGCCGATGTATCTGAAAACATGTTTATTGGTTGTTTTAAAGGTGCTACCGCAAGATAACTCGCATTCTGGCCAAATAATTAACTGAGATACTAATGAAAATATTTAACGTGATAAAAGCACTAACCACTGGCTTTTTACTTGCTGCCTCATGCTCAGCGCTAAGCCATGCAGGCCACGGTTCAAACGCGCCTTGGGAAGCATGTGAAGCAAAAGCCATTAATGAAGATTGCAGCTACACAAGCCATGATAAAAAAGCGACAGGCACATGCCAAGCAATGAACAAAGTACTTATGTGCGTTCGAAATAAACCACTTGAAACATTAATAGACAAAGCAACCCAACCAGCAAGTGATCAAAAGCAATCTGTAAAATCACTCGCTAAACGATAAAGTAACAGCTACACGCCAAAGCCTTAACGCTGTTTGTTAGGGCTTTTTTAATCGCAAATCATTAGAAAGCATACCCTTTATCTGTTAAGTTAGCTTTGTGTATTAAATAATAAAAATAAAATTCCAAAAATGGAATTACACAAGCAAGGTACTAACGTGAGCGCTACATTTAAAATTGTTTTTAATGGTCAGTTATATCAAAATACTGACCTTACCTCTGCCCAAGAACAACTCAGCCAACTTCTTAATATTCCTCATAATATTGTTATTCAGTTATTTGATGGAAAAGCTTACGCTTTAAAAAAAGACTTATCGAGTATTGATGCTGTTAAAACAGAATCCTCACTTAAAAAGCTAGGTTTGATTACTAAAGTAGAACCTCAACTCATTACTGTAATCTCTCAATCTCAAAATAATCAAATAGCACTCACTGAGCACAGTAAAAATACAGATAAACACATTAGTGAAAGTACTAACGACAAAAGTACCTCAATACAAAACGAACGCCTAGATACAGACGAAGCCCCAAATACAGCTGCAGCTATTAAGCAAAGTTATAATAAATATAAACTACTGCGTAACACTTTAAAAAGCGCATTGTACTTTTGCTATTGCGCACTTTGTATTATTACCTTAGTAGGTGTAGTGATCAGTGTTAATGCACTTAAAAACAACTTTGACACTCTAAATAACACAACTACAAACAACTTAAGTTACCAAAACTATAAACAATATTTGATTGATCAAAATAGCCTAAATCAACCAACACAAAAAGTAACAAACGAGCGAACAGCTAACCCTACACAGCAAAAAAGTAATGAGTACTTTAGTCGCTTTTCATCACTAATAAATAGCTACGCGCAAAGTACAGGACAAGCTGATATAAAAACGATGGGGGGTGATAAATTACAACAGCACCTACAAGAAATAGACGACCTAGGCCCTAAAAATGAATTTTGGCAGCAACTGATACAACTTTCAAAAAGCTTAGATAACGATAAGCACGCAATAGGGATGCTAAACAATACTGATCCCGCCAAAGTACAATGGATAAACGCGGTAGATTGGATCAGCCAAAGCTATATTAGGCAACATCAAAACTCGCAAACTACAAACAACTCTCCTGTCACCACCGATGAGCCAAGTAACCCCATACTTAACCTAACGTTGTTAATAAGTATGCTGTCGTTATTTAGCCTGTTTGTGATTGCAATAAAAATGAAGCTACGCGCTATAAGATATTCTTAAACTTTATTTTATAAATTCCATAAAAAAACCCGCAAATTTGGATTAACAAATTTGCGGGTTTCTTATGGTTTTCGAATAACGAGTTCAAAAACCTTTATTGGTGGGCTGGGGTCATCTGAATTGAGAACGTAAGACTATGTTTATATTTAATTAATTAAAGTTATAATGCCATAGGTGTTACTTAATGTGTTACATAAAGATTTTGCTACTATATAAATGTACTTCCACAAAATCATTTATTCTAATCTTAGTTTAACTCAGTTTTAAAATTCAAAACCTTGTTTGAAGTGGACTCCATAGTACATTGAGCATGGTAACTTTTATTATTCACCTTATAGGATATAGCTCCAAAAGTAGGTGTCAGTCGAA
Organism: Pseudoalteromonas sp. NZS100_1; assembly: GCF_015864285.1. NCBI lineage: Bacteria > Pseudomonadati > Pseudomonadota > Gammaproteobacteria > Alteromonadales > Pseudoalteromonadaceae > Pseudoalteromonas > Pseudoalteromonas sp. NZS100_1. Next base: position 24,741 of record NZ_JADYXN010000021.1, on the reverse strand, counting down.
CAACCTCATACTCGTCTAGCTTAATGCTGTGGTGCTTCTCAATATGTTTGACGCAAAACAACTTTGTTCCATTAGATTTAAAGTTTGCCTGAAGCTTGTCATTGGACTCACTCACTCTTTGCTGTTCGACTAACGAATCTAAATATATTTCTTCTGCTGTTCGCTCATCAGTGGCGTTAATATAATATTTATTTAAGAGTAATAAGCAGACACCAGCCGCTATCATTGTAAGAAATGTCCCTATGTATTTCATAGCTTCCCTATATTTATTCTATCGTGTGTAAGTATAAGCCCAAAAAATGATTAATGATGGCTTAAATTGAAAGTAATTTGCTTATTTGTATCTCGGCCAGTATCCAATACCTTTTTTCAAGCTCCTGTAACACAGCCTTATCATATTCAAATTTTACCCAATGTTTATTTTTTGGTTTTGGGAAATATTGAGCCGATTCGGTTAGATTGTTAACATTAACTAAATTCCCCCAAATAGAGCTTCTAAGCTTCCTAATCCGTCTGGCTAACCTATCTTGCTTTCTTTCACTTTGGCTAGCGTAGTTCAAATTTAAACAATTTCGACACGCAAAGCCATTTTTAAAAATGTATAGATGTTGTTTTTTGTTTTGGCAGAATGGGCAGGTTATGTAAAGTTTAGTGCTTACGCTCTTACACAGGTCAATAAAGCTATTTCAAGATTATCATTTTCTCTTTCAAATGTGGCATATCTAATACCTTCGATATACTGCTTTAATTCAAAATGTTTAAAGCTTGTAGTAATGCCTTCGCCATCAAGTTGATATGTGCCTAGATCAGGGTTAATAAATTTTTAAAAGCTTTTGCGGGTAATTTATAAAGCTCACTGGTATACCTTAAATGCCTTAAATGAAAACCTTTAGCCATAATAATCTCAATAGTTACGCTTTGTTTAATTATACTTCGTTTTTTATTGTACGAAAAACAGGTGAAAAAATTTAATTATCGTAAAGTAGCTTGTCACTTATTGTCTTTTACAGAGTACTATGAATTTTATTCGTTTTTGATCTTTATTCGACTAGTGCCATAATCTTTAGTCTGCGGTGGGCGGCAACCTTTCCCCCTTGCTTTAGCTAAGTATAAAATACGCCACACAGCTTGTTGAATAGAGTTATCGCACTCACGCTTTAAATTATAATAACAACGCTTAGGGGTGTGTTCAGAGCCTTGTAAATTGGTTTCCCATACGTCTTTCACTTTAATAAATATATCGTGAGGATATGGCGTAATTTGTGGCCATCTAACATGAGCGCATAATGATAATGTTGCTGTGTTGCGGTTTCCATTTCACGACACCAAATAAAGCCAATACGTTTAAGGTCATATTTGCGTTTTAACCATTTGAACAAAATACGATTAAATTTGCTCACAATCTCATTTTTATCGGTGTATTTATATAATCGGAGATCAAAACGAATTAAATGTACTTTGCTATGGTGGCTTAGCATAGCGTTTACTTGTTCAATCATTTGTTCTCCCATGAGTGAATGGGGTCAAATCTGGACTTCACACATCAAGGTCATCAACACCTGCTTATAGCACCAAACAGACGATCAAGTTATTTTATATCTTACAAAGATAGCTAATTTTAAGCTGTCATTTAAACCATATTGAAACGCCTGAGCTATATAGTAAAACATTAACTCAAATCTCATCCATAAAAAAACCCGCAAATTTGGATTAACAAATTTGCGGGTTTCTTATGGTTTTCGAATAACGATTTCAAAAACCTTTATTGGTGGAGCTGGGGGGATTTGAACCCCCGTCCGAAAAGCCTCGACCGTCGGTACTACATGTTTAGTATTGTCATTTAATTAACCTTTAAGTCCCGGACAAACACGGTAAATAAAGGCGAGGCCGCTTAGTTTTAGCGCTTCAACCCCGGCCAGGGTTTCCGTCGCGATCAGGTGTTAGGGTGACACTCCAAAATCCAGTCCACAAGAATACATGGAAGGAGCGCTAGCCAGCCTAAGCTGCTAGAGAGTAGTTATCGTCGTTTGCGATTACTTTAGGTTGCGGCTGTTTAACGAGGCAAACCGCACCTCGACATGCACCTTGGGCTTCTTGAATTCCGTCGAATCCTAATCAGCCCCTGAATTAGTAACTCAATTCAGAGCGTGCAAACAGTATAACTGAGTAAAGTACTGATACTCAAGGCCTAGTAACGCTTTATTTTAATTGCATGTGCCAATCGCGCATTAAGTAACCAAAATTTAGTTTATGCAAGCCTATATAAACATTTACTTAACAATGTGTTTAACCTGTGTTCAAATGAGGAGTTAAGGTTTTTGCTATTTCTAAACCTTTAGTTGTAAAAAATAAAAATAATAACAGGCATAGAGTAGGGAATTAATAAATGTCGGTTTTTTCATTTGATAAAAGTACTGGGTTTGTCTCTTTAGAAAGTCACCCTATTGATAGTGGTTTTCCTGTTACAAGTACTCAGTTAACGCAAATGCTAGAGCAATCTGAGTTTAGTGAGTACGAAGCTGTCATTGCCAATATTGGAAAGCTTTTTGCGCCAACTAAAAATCATCAGGAAGTATCGCTTGTCGTTGCTAGAGCTGTAGGTGCGTCGCTTATCATTAATATTGATGAAAAAAACATGGTCGCAGAAGCAACATTAACTACCGCTAAAGGTGGCGCACTTTTGTCTATGGAAGGCGCGCAAAAAGCACTTGCTGATGCAGGTGTTAAAAAAGGAATAAGTCCTCGTGCGCTTGATACCTTTTTGGGCCAGCAGTTTGAGCAACCAGCAGGAAGCTCTTACAGTGCCATAATTGCACATGGGCGCAATCCAAAAGAAGGCAGCGATGCCAAATTTGTACGTTTATGCTCAACAGCTCAAGACCGAGTACTTAGCCCACAAGCTAAAGAAGGCGGTAAGGTTGATATGAAAAACCTTGGCGCTATTATCACCGTAAAACCTGGCACTCCCTTAATGCAGCGTATTGCAGCTACACCTGGAGAAGAAGGCTATACGGTATTTGGCGATTCAATTAGTGCAAAACCAGGTAAAGATCACCAACTCCAGCCTTTCGAAGGTACAAAAGTAGATCCTAATAATCCTAATATGCTTATTGCCGACTGCAAAGGTGTGCCCGTTGCCCTACCCCGTGGTATGCGTGTAGATGACGTTTTATGCTTTGATAACGTAGATGTAAGTACAGGCCATGTTGATTTTGATGGTAGCGTAATTATTACTGGTGATATTAAAGACGGCATGCGTGTAAAAGCCAACGGTGATATTACGGTACTTGGTTTTGTAGAATCAGGAACTGTTGAAAGTAAAAGTGCGGTAACCATAATGCTTGGCGCAATTGGCCGAAAACGTGAAGGCGAGGAAGCATTTACGTGCTGTATAACCGCTCAGCGAACTATTTCGATTGGTTATGCCCAGTACTGCAACATTAAATCCGAACAAGATTTATTTATTGAACGCCAAGCTCTGCATTGTGATTTAAGTGCTAGGCGATTAATACGTGTAGGCAAAGCAAATGACCCGCGAGGTAAAATTATTGGCGGTAATATTTTAGATGCTATGCGCATTGAAACGGGTGAACTAGGCGCGCCAGCCGGTACTAAAACACGCGTATTTTTAGCGCAGCTCTGGTTTGAGCTTCGCCAAAAGCAAATACAAATCACCGATTTTGAAAAAGTACTTGCGACTAAAGTAACCGCTTTACAACAGGCTCGTGAAAAAGCGAGTAAAATTGCGGGGGCTGCTCAGCGCCAGCAATTCATGAATAAAATAACTGAAAATGAAAAGCATATAAAAATACGCTCTGCGCATATTCATCGTCAAAAACTACTTATTAAGCAAAAAATAGTGCAATTACTTGCCAGTAGCCGTTTAAAAGTAAATGAATTAATGCACCCTGGTGTGGAGCTTAAAATAGCGAAAGATTCTAAACAATTTTCGCGTATTTATCCGCCCCACCTAGTTAAGCTAACTGAGGGTAAAATTACTCAGACGTTTTAGTTTCTTCGTCATTTTTTGTTTCAACTTCAGCATCAGCATCAGCATCAGCATCATCTAGTGGCGCTAATGGCCAACCACCTAATTGCTGCCAGCGGTTTACTATTAAACAATAAAGCTCAGCTGTACGTTCTGTGTCGTAAAGTGCTGAGTGCGCTTGGCTGTTATCAAACTCTATACCAGCCGCTCTACATGCTTTTGCTAATACAGTTTGCCCTAACGCTAAACCCGCTAAAGATGTTGTATCAAAGCTTACGAACGGGTGAAATGGCGTACGCTTAATGTTATTACGCTCTATTGCTGCATTTAAAAAGCCATGATCGAATGCGGCATTATGCGCCACAATAACTGAGCGTTGGCACCCAGCAGCCTTTTGCGCTTTGCGTACTACTTTACATATTTCTTTAATTACTTCATCTTCAGGTACTGCGCCACGTAATGGTGAAAACGGGTCTATACCGTTAAAGTCGATGGCTGCTTGTTCTATATTAGCGCCTTCGAATGGCTGAACATGAAAATGAACAGTATGATCTATGCTGAGCAGTCCTTCGTCATCCATTTTTAAAACAGAGGCTGCTATTTCTAGCAAGGCATCTGTTTCTTTGTTAAAACCTGCAGTTTCAACATCAATAACAACAGGAAAAAATCCACGAAAGCGTTTTGCGAAAGGTGTTTGCTCAGTATTTGCCATAGTCTTCTTTGTTTATACGTGTAAGCTGACTATTATGTCAAAATTGATGCCCCCTAGGCTAGGGGATTTAAGTATTTATTGCTTTAAAATTGTAGGCACATAACTTGCTTTAACTTATAAGTTAGTTACGTAGAGAACAAACTAATCATTGCAGTCGTTAATTTGCCAAATTATTGGCATTCCCGGATAGCTGGAGAGCACCATGAAGTATAAGTTGTTATTTATTAGCCTTAGTATAAGTGCGGTGCTTTACAGTACTCACTCGCAAGCTGCTATGCGCCAATACACAGCAACCCAAGACAACTCCAACTGGGAAGTCGTTAAAACAACGCGCTTACAATGCCAATTAAATCATGAAGTTCCTTATTACGGCGAAGCTATTTTTAAAGCTTCAGCAAGTAAAAATAAAAACTTAACATTTAATTTAGATATGGTTGTACGCCCAGATAACTACGCAATTGCAGGTTTAAAAGCAGTGCCACCTACATGGCGTGCAGGATTGCCCGCTCGCGATATTGCAAACATGAAATTACTTAAAAAGTTTGATGGCGAGCTAGGCAATAAAACCGCATGGGAAATGCTTACAGAGCTTGAAAAAGGCTACTACCCTACTTTTTATTATCAAGATTGGCAAAACAGTGCCGATAAAATTGCCGTTGGTATATCGAGCGTAAACTTTAAACAAGCTTACTGGGCTTTTTTACAGTGCCGCGATGAACTACTCCCTTACAGCTTTGAAGATATTTCGTTTACTGTAATGAACTATCAATCTAACAGCAGTAAATTAACTAAATCGTCGCAACAACGTCTTGATAAAATTGCTGAGTATTTAAAAAATGATGCAAGCATAGAGTCCATTAGTATTGACTCATACACTGATAGCTATGGCGGACGCTGGAATAACTTAGATTTATCGCGCAAGCGCGCCAAAACTATAAAAGATTATATGGTGAGCTTGGGTGTTGATGAAGCCAAAGTACAAACAACCGGTTTGGGCGAAAAACGCTTTGTTGATAATAACGATAACATTTTAAGCCGAGACAAAAACCGTCGTTTAATTATTCAAATAGAAAAAATGTAGTAAAGCTAATTTGCGCTTACTTTACTGCGTTTTAAAAACTTATCACCAAATTGAAAAAAGCCCAGACTAATTAAAATAATAACCGCACCAATTATTAACTCTTGGCTTAATGACTCATTATTTAGCCAAGCTCCCAAGCCTAACGCAAAGCTAGGAGTTATAAGTGTAGTAAGTGATACCGTGCTTGCATTAAGGTTTTGCAGCACATGAAAATACGCCAAAGCCCCTACTAAAGATCCAAATATTCCTAGATAACCAATAGCCCACAATGATTTTGCACTCCAGTTTTGTATATGCAACTCACCATCTAATAACCACCAAGCAATAAAAAAGAGTGGGGTTACAAAAACTAAGGCACCAAATGTTGTTGCCATAGGATGAATCGCAATCTGTACACGCTTGATCATCACACCACTTAAACTAAAAAAGCAGACAGCCATAAACACATAAAGCAACCCAAGTCCTTGAGTTTGCGAGTTTTGTACTTGGTTATAACTAACAAAATATAAGCCAATTAAGGCGCACGCTAACGCAACTAATTTAATCGGGCTAAATTTAGGTTCATTTAATAATTGCTGAGCAAGTAACCCCGACAAAATAGGTGCAAGGCCAAACATAAGCGAAATAATACCCGAAGGGACTGTTTTAGCTGCCATATAGCTCAACAACATACCGCCAAAAATACCTATACTCGAATAAAAATAAAGTAAGCACGCATTTTTGCTCCAAGGTACTCTAATGTTTGTTATGGCAACAATTAAACCACCTAAAAACAACCCCACCAGCATACGCATTAATACAGCAAGCGTTGGCGATACTGTTTCACTGCTCCACACAATCCCTAGAGGTGTAGTAGACCAAATGAGAACCATAAAAAAATACGATGCTTTTACCGGCACATGCCAATCCTTAGCGTTTTATAACGCAATCCAACGTACATAAAATTATACCCTCACCACCCTATTTTAATACTTTTAAATGCATACAAGTCCTTAATAAATACAGTTGTAAATTGTAAGTTACATTTTAATAATGCTCTTTTATTACAAAACTATTTGAGATTTGAGTAACTAGTTATATGGTGCATCAATATTAATAATAATTAAGGTAATTAAGTGCTTAAAAATAAAACAACTGGAAGCATGTTAATTGTTGCAGGCACCACTATTGGTGCGGGTATGTTGGCATTGCCAATTGCATCTGCCGGGCTTGGGTTTAGTACTGCACTTGCATTAATAATTGCTAGCTGGTTACTAATGACCTACACCGCACTACTCATGTTAGAGCTACACCAATATGCACCACGCGATGCAACATTAAATACATTGGCTAAATTATGGCTTGGAAAGCGCGGACAATACATCGCGAATTTTTCGATGATTTTTTTATTTTATGCTTTATGCGCTGCTTATATTGCAGGTGGTGGTGCACAACTTCAAGCGCGTATAAATATAGGCTTTGATGTAGATATAGCCCCACAGTTTGGCTCTGTGATCCTCGCTGTTATTATTGCAAGTGTGGTAACACTAGGCACTAGCAAGGTAGATAAACTAAATAGAGTGTTATTTACAATAAAAATTATTGTATTAGCTAGTTTGTTTTACATGCTTACCCCTTATGTACAAGGTAAGCACTTATTAGAGATGCCCGTAGAGCAAGGATTAATCCTTTCGGCTATACCGGTTATATTTACTTCGTTTGGTTTTCATGGCTCTATCCCCTCTATTGTTAAATATGTTGGTGTTGAAATAAAAGTACTGCGCAAAGTAATGATTGCTGGAGCCGCCCTACCTTTAGTCATTTATATTTTTTGGCAACTACTTAGCCAAGGTATTATGAGCCAAGCTGATTTACTCAACAGCCAAGGTCTTAATGGGTTTGTATCTAGCGTGGCAAGTATTGCGCATAACTCAAGTGTGGCAACGGCCGTTAAGTTATTTGCTGATTTAGCACTTGCGACATCATTTTTAGGGGTGAGTTTAGGGTTATTTGATTTTTTTGCTGATGCATTTAAAAAGGGTGACAATAAAACAGACCGAATTAAAACGGCCTTAATTACGTTTATTCCGCCACTTGGCTTTGCATTGTTTTATCCTCAAGGCTTTATTATGGCCTTAGGGTACGCTGCAATAGCACTTGTTGTACTGGCAATATTTTTGCCTGTAGCAATGGTTTATAAACAGCGTACAACATCAAATAAAACAGGCTACCAAGTTAAAAGTGGGAATGTTGGGCTTGGTATAGCAGCTATATGTGGCATAACTATTATTGCTGCGCAGTTTATGCAAATGGCGGGGCTTATTCCTGCTATCGGTTAAAGGTTGCTGCTAATTGTTTAAATTTAGATAATAAAAAACCGCACATCATTATGATGTGCGGTTTTTTATATTAACTGCGTTTATTTACAAACGTCAGCTACAGCATTTGAAAAGTATTCAATATTTGAATGACTAACACCTGCAACATTTACGCGGCTAGAGCCAACTATGTAAATGCCGTATTCTTTTTGTAGGCGAGCAATTTGCTCTTTATTAATACCTAAGAAAGAAAACATACCGTTTTGGCGTTCAATAAATGAGAAGTCTTGAGCAATATCTTTAGTTGCTAAGCTTTCTTTAATTAAGCTACGTAAGCCATTTATACGACTACGCATTTCATCAAGCTCAGAGTGCCACAATTGTGTAAGCTCTGTACTGCTTAAAATAGTATTAACAATGTCAGCACCATGCGCTGGCGGCATTGAGTAAATACTACGTACAACGCTTAGCATTACAGAGTTTGAAATATCTGCTGTTGCGCTGTCTTTTGCAATTAGTGAACATGCACCAATACGCTCGCGGTATAAGCCAAAGTTTTTAGAACATGAAGAACAAATAATTAGCTCTTCTACTGCATCGGCTAAAATACGTAAGCCACGTGCATCTTCTTCAAGTGAGGCACCAAAGCCTTGGTACGCAATATCAACAAGTGGTGTAAAGCCAACTTCTTTTGCCAGTTCGGCAACCGTGTTCCACTGTGTTTCGTTTAAATCCATACCGCTTGGGTTATGACAACATGCATGCAGTAAAACCACATCACCTTTAGGCACTTGTTTAAGTGTGTTGATCATTTCATCAAACAATAAATCTTTATTTTCGTAATCGTAATATGGGTATTCTTTTACTGTTAAGCCTGCAGCTTCAAACAAGCTAATATGGTTAGCCCATGTTGGGTTAGTTACCCAAACAGTCGCGTCTGTATTACAACGCTTAATAAATTCAGCTGCAACACGAAGTGCACCCGTACCACCAGGAGCTTGCGCAGTACGTACGCGGTTAGCTAGTAATACTTGATGCTCACCTAATAGTAACTGCTCCATTTTTTGGCAGTAATCTAAATTACCCGCTAAACCAATGTAAGATTTGCTCATTTCGTTTTCAAGACGAAACGCTTCAGCTTTTTTAACCGCTTTAAGGACCGGTGTATTGCCTTGCTCATCTTTGTAGACACCTACACCTAAATCAATTTTATTAGGGTTTGTATCTTGTTTATAGGCCGCCATAAGGCCAAGAATAGGATCTGTTGGTAATGGTTTTAATACTGAGAACATTGGCTATCTCTTATCGTTATTTAGGGGTTAGCTGTTAAGCTAAGCTTAACATAAAAGCACATCATATTGACTAGCGTTATTTACACTAGAAAGTGAGGAATTTTAATACAACATGCAATTAAAACGGCAAGCGTCTTTTCATCAAAAAAATCATTTTTAAAGGCTTCTGCATCTACAATACCAACGCATTCATTTTGTGCATTAAATAAAGGTAGGCAGGTTTCTGATTTAACTTTAGGATCGCATGTGTAGTATTCACCACCTTGTGATAAATACGTTTCAACGTTATTAATAATGCGGCCCTTGTGAGATAGCGCAACCTGTACGTTGTTACTGCCAGCCGCAAATGCTTGCGTTAAAGGAAACAACGGACGACTAGGCGCTCCATGATAAGCCAATTTTAATAGTTGATTACCTTCAGGGGTATTAGTTGATTGATAAATACCATACCAATCAACGCCCGTTTGCTGCTCAATGTAGCTTACAATACTTTGTAAAGTAGCCAGCTTAAACTGTGTTTGCTCATCATTTTTAATATAGTCAGTTAATTTGAATGGCTCATCTTGTAAGTAACCAAATAAACTACATGCACCGCCCTCGCCAAGCTCAGGTATTTGATACTCCCAACACACATCAGGCAAAGCAGTGTTTGCTAAATGTAGATCAAGCTTTTCAAGCTCTGTTAAAATCAAAGCTGGATTAATACTAAGTTGTGCTTGTTTTAAGTAAGAAGAAATCATTTGGCCATCCATACATCTAAAGTTTCGAGAATAATAGCATGGATATTTTTACAGAGCTAGCTCAACTTGTAGCACATTTCAACTTGGTTACCACTGGCGTTATAAGTGACTTTTTCGGCTATTTCTTCTAATAAAGACACCCCTCTGCCAAATTCGTTATTAGCCTTTGCCAACTCATCGTGCTTACTACTAAACCCTCGGCCTGAATCGCAAATAATAAAATATAAACTGAGCGTGTCGGGGCAATAGCGCATATCAATAATAATCATGGCATCTGTAAGTTTAGCAAGGGCAGCCTCTCTCAACTCGTAATATCGAAAAAAGCCGTCTTCTTGTTTTTTAATTTCTGAGTTAAGGCCTAATACACCATGATCAAGCGCGTTATTATAAGCCTCAGACAACAGTAAAAATATATTAGAACGATGGGCATTTAATCCCTCAACACTGCTCAAAATATTAACGACGTCGTAAACGGGGTCTGTTTTTTTTATTTGTTCTGAGTTTAAACTCAAAGATAAATTAAAAGCTAAAGTAGAAAATACTTCTCGCTCTTGCTCCTCAGGAACTAAAGGCAGGCAGTTTAGTAAAACAATGCTTAAATCGTCTTGTTGTTTAGTACCATCTGCAAACTCAGTAACGTTAGCAACTATATCTTCACTACTAATCATCGACTTACTTTTTAAGGTTTGCAAAAAACGTTCTTCCCCAAAAAATATATCTTTTTTGTTTGCTGTTTCTATAATTCCGTCGGTCGCTAATACAAGGCGAGTATTACTATTTGTTTCAAAATGAATAACTTCATATTCAAATTCTTGTTCATCTAAAATCCCTAGCGCCATATGCTGTGATTCTAATGTTTGTTTTACATTACCGTCTTTATCTATTAGGTAGGCATCGGGTAAGCCGCCCATCCATGCAGAAACACTTTTACCTGATGCACTAAGCTCTATAATGGTTGCAGCACAAAACATATGCCCAGGTAGTAGGTTGTACAGTAGTGTATTTAGCTCACAGGCAATATCGTTAACCGCCATGCCTTTTTGTACCATAGTATAAAAAACACGAGAAGTTGGTAATGCACCAATAGCTGCTGCAAGGCCGTGACCCGTAAAATCTCCCAACATGCAATACAAATTACCGATTGGGCTTTGCGCTACTAAAAACATATCGCCGTTAAACATAGAGGCCGGTGATAAATTAAAATCTAAATACTCTTTAAACTTACCTTGGTTTTCTAATGAGTTATTAAAAATATGCTCAATTATTTCGTGTTCACGTTCAATTTGATTATGATGATATTCAAGCAATTTCTTTTGTTGGTTTGCTTTTTTACTCAGCTCTCTGGTGCGAATATGTGCTTTAATTTTTGCATGCAGAATAACTTTTTCAAATGGTTTATGAATAAAGTCATCGCCACCCACTTCGAGGCAGCGCTCAAAACTTGCTTGATCTTCTAAGGAGGTTATAAAAATAATCGGTAAGTAAACTTCACTATACTGCTGCTTTATTTTTTCAGCAGCTTCAAAACCATCCATTACAGGCATTAAAACATCAAGTAAAACAACGTCTATTTGCTCTCTTTTAAGTACATTAAGTGCATCTAGCCCGTTATAAGCCACTGATATTTTATAACCCTCTTGCTCAAGCATTTTACTTAGTAAAATGCGATTGAGCGCCTGATCATCTACAATTAACACATGTATCATTAGCTAATATCAAACTTTTTATCAAAACGTGAAATTTGTAGAATTTTTCTAAGCTGTGGTTGGCAATTGCTTATTTCGATAGTTTTCACTTGGCTATCAATTGTTTTTTTCATGTTAAGTAACATGCCAAGTGCTGAGCTATCCATGTAGTCAGTCTCTCTTAAATCGATAATAACCTTTACTGTTTTTTCGCTCATTTGGGCATAAGCTTGGCGAAAAGATTGCACTAAATTAAAGTCAAATTTACCTTTGATTTGTATTGTTAATGTAGTGCCATCGACTGATTCATTCTTAGTTAAACTCATATTAAACTCCAATAATATTTCCTTTGAACTAAATATAACCTGTTAAAAGTATTTAGCAAAAAGAAAAACACACAACTTCAAATTTGCTATCATTTACGCCAATATTTAATTAATTTTTATCCATAAAGGTAAGGTATGAGTGATAGTCACTTAGTATATTCAACAAGTACGGGGCGCATTGACCAGCCAAAACCAGAAAAAGAGTTAGAAGCTAAGCTTTTTAAAGATGGTTTTATTCGCATTGAGCGTCAAACAAAAGGACGTAAAGGCAAAGGCGTAATGTTAGTTGTAGGCATTGATCCAAAAGATCATGATTTAAAAAAGTTAGCTAAAACTATAAAAAGCAAAATGGGCCAAGGCGGCGCAGTAAAAGAAGGCATTATTGAAGTGCAAGGTGATGACCGCGATAAACTAAAAGCCATTTTAGAAGCGTTAAAATTTAAAGTTAAAATTGCGGGTGGTTAACCCGCAATTTTATTAACTACTTACTTCGCTATTTGAGAGTTCATTTAACCTTTCATACAATTTTGGTAGTTCGTGCTCAGCAATTGGTTTACTAAAATAATAGCCTTGTACAATGAAGCAATTATTATTTTGTAAAAACTGCATCTGCTCTATTGTCTCAACCCCTTCTGCGACCACGTCTAGCTTTAACTTTTGCGCCATGGCAATAATAGCGGCAGTAATTTCCATATCATTTGTATCCTCAGGGATATCTTTTACAAATGAACGGTCAATTTTCAATATATCAACCGGGAATCGTTTTAAGTAACTGAGTGACGAATAGCCAGTACCAAAATCATCAATAGAAATAGATATACCTAAGGCTTTAAGCTCGTGGAGTTGTGTAATTGCAGCTTCTACATTTCCCATTAGCATACTTTCAGTCAGCTCTAAGTGAAGGCGCTTAGCCGAAACACCCGTCCTAATTATCATTTTACTCAGTGTTGAGACTAAGCTTGAGTCTTTGAACTGGCGAGCCGATAAGTTTATCGATATATTATTTTCTAAGCCTTGCTTTGTTAATCTTACGGCAAAATCACAAGACTCTTGAAGCACCCATTCGCCTAATTCAACTATAAGGCCTGTCGCTTCTGCAATAGGAATAAATTTATCTGGAGGGATTGCGCCTTCAGTTGGGTGGAACCATCTTAATAACGCTTCATAGCCAATGACCTGATGAGTACGACTATCAACTTGAGGTTGGTAGTAAACTACAAACTGTTTTTCTTTTAGTCCTATACGTAGCTCATTTTCAATAAATAAACGCTCATTAGCAGCTGCGTTCAATTCTTGGCTATAAAAATGGAATGTATTACGCCCTTTTGCTTTTGCCTCATACATAGCTAAGTCAGCATGTTTTAATAACTGATCTTCTTCTAGGCTATCGTACGGAGCCATTGTAATACCAATACTCGCGCTCACAATAACTTCATTACTACCTAGTTTTATAGGCACATTCAGTGTTTTTTGAATTGTATTGGCAACATCAGTCGCGTGAGCTTGGCTTTCTATACCACTGAGTAATACTGCAAATTCATCACCACCTAAGCGCGCTATGGTGTCCTCGGCTCGTAAACGTTTTTTAAGTCTGTTTGCCACTTCAATTAATAATTGATCGCCGGCATCGTGACCTAATGTATCGTTAATACGTTTAAATTCGTCTAAATCAAAGTAAAACAATGCAAATGCATAGTGCCCACGTTCTGCTAATGCCATTGATTTACGCAATTGCATTCTAAAAAACGTTCTGTTGGCAAGGCCCGTAAGGGTGTCAAAGTAAGCAAGCTGCTCCATTTTACGCTGGCTTTCTTTTACAAACGAAATATCTTGTGCAGATGCTACATAGCTGGTTATTTCACCGCCCTCTTCACGAATTGGCGAAACACTTAAAGACACCCAAATTGGCTCTTTATTCAAGCCTTGAATTAATGTATCACCGCGCCAGTAATTACGGCTGCGTAAATCTATGTCTATATCTTCAACTAAAATAGACATTTCTGAGGCAATAATATTAAGTAATGGTGCTCTATTAAAATGACTTTCTGGGTAGCCTGTCATTTCGAGCATTTTTGGATTTACGTATTCAATTACAAAATTCTCATCGGTGATCACAACACCAGTGCCCGAGAATGCTACCGCTTTAGATAAACGGTTAGCTGCTTTTTCAGCAATTTCTTTTTCTGTAATTCTCTGGTTTAAGCCATCGATAAGTTTGCGAATTTCTACCGTCATGTCTCTAAATGAGCCATTAAGCGTGCCAATTTCATCTTTGTTTTCTGGTGGGAATTCTGTAGTTAATTGACCTTTGCCAAAACTTGTAACTGCATAAACCAAAGTATGTAAACGGCGAAGGACTAGTTGATAAAGCGCTTGATGCAGCAATAAGGCAACTAATATTGCGTATAAAATAAAGAGACCAAAAAACTTCAGTTTTAAATCTTGTAATGCAGATAACGTCGATGAACGCTTTTTATATACCCCTATGTACCAATCTAAGTCATCAATCTTACGAATATTGATAATATGAGCTTCGTCATTTTTTTCAAACGAATTTGCGTATTCAGGTAATTTCACCGCAATTACATCATCAATAATCGACTGCAGTGCTGGGTTTACAAATTCATTAGTAGCGAGTGCTTTATTATCACTACCATAGTCGGCTAGTAAGGTCGGATTTAAATCTGGGTGTGCTAACAATTGCCCTTTACTATCAAACACAAGTAGGTGTTTTTCTTTATCACCAACAGGTAAAAATGAAATAAGTTTGTTGAGGGAAATATCGCTCCCTGTCACACCTAAAAACTCATTATCGACATAAACTGGCACTAGTAAGCTAATAACCCATTTGCGCCATACTGTATCGTAATAGACTTTTGACCATGCAGGCTCTCTTACTGTTTCAAGCGTGCTTTTAATCGATTTATAAGTTGAGCCATTCGTTGCTCTAAAGTCGGCAGGTGCGTTTAATGCCCAATTAGGGGGAGAAACACGAATAAAATCATCATCTGTTATTAAATAAAAGTTAAAAAAGTCGTGTACCAGTGTAGGAGAAATTATGCGCCACAGCATCTCAGAATCATTAAATAGGCGTTTATAAAAAGGAGAGTAATTTTGCTGTGGTAAAAATGCTGCTGATAAACCATCAGCAGAGGCACTTCGAATCGTACCGTCACTATTAAATTGTAACTGTGATTTATTGCTTAAATTAATTGGTGAATTGGGTTGAAAAAGTTGTTGTGTTACTACGTTATTAGCTTGCTGAGCAATATTTACTTTTGTTTTAATGCGCTCATTAAATTGCTTCACTAATAAATCTGTCGAGCTTTTTAAAACTTCGTGTTCTTCAAAAACGAGTTGTTTCTCTTCAGATTTAAGCATTAAGGCAGCCGCACATACCCCAGCTATTAAGCAAATAGCGGATATGAGTAGCGATAGTTTTACACTTAAAGAATTCAATCCAAAACGCGATGGAGGGCGTCTGTAAACCACGGGTCAACCTTAATTATTAATAATTGTTATTATTTGAACCAGTTAACGAAATATACCAGATCCGCATTCATATTTATAAATTATTTGTAAACTTTCTATAAAAACTAATATAGGGAAATAAATAGTACTCTAAGCTTATTTAGATCTTTATTGACATTGGTAGCAACTCTCCATACATTAACTGCATGAACATATTTATCTCTCGCACTTTTTTTTCGTTTTTTAGCTTCTTTATATAGAAGAGGCTTCCCTGTTTGTGAGATAAAATCAATCGAATAGTAAAGCCTCCCAACCGGGAGGCTTTTTTGTTTTTGCTGTGTAATAACAGCCTACTTTTGGAATGAGGATACCAAAATGACAAATGATGTATTAAATGCACTAAGACACGATATAAATGAAATAGACTCCGATTTACTCGTGTTATTAGCTAAACGTCGTCGTATTAGCCACGGTGTGGTTGAGTATAAAATTGCTAACAACAAACCAATTCGCGATGAAGCACGTGAACTCGCACTTTTAGAGAAACTGATTGGTTATGGTAAATCATTAGGTTTAGATGCTTACTACGTGAATAATGTTTTTCAAACTATTTTGGAAGACTCTGTTTTACACCAACAAGCAATGTTACAAAAAAATCTGAATCCAGATGCCCTTAGTGAAACACACCGTGTAACTTACTTAGGTGGTCAGGGTTCTTATAGCCAACTAGCATGCCATAAATATTTTAGCCGCCGCCCGGGTAAATTAGTTGAAATTGGCTGTACATCGTTTGACGAAATAACAGGTAAAGTAGAAAACGGCCAAGCTGATTTTGGTTTATTACCCATTGAAAACACAAGCTCTGGCAGTATTAACGAGGTGTTTGACTTATTACAGCACGCGCAAGTGTCTATTGTTGGAGAAGTAACTCACAGTGTAGAGCATTGCTTACTCGCCAACCCTGATACTGAACTTAGTCAACTAACAAAAATATTTGCACACCCACAACCATTTGCGCAGTGCAGCCGCTTTTTACAGGGCTTAGGTGATTTACAACACGAAACATGTGACTCAACATCAAGCGCGCTACAATCAGCTCTGAACACACCATACAGTGCTGCAATTGGCTCTGCACAAGCGGGGAAAAACGTCGGGCTTGAGGTTATTAAATCAAACCTAGCTAATCAAAGCGAAAACCATAGCCGCTTTATTGTTGTTGCACGTAAGCCTCTACAAGTGTCTAACCAAATTCCAACTAAAACTAGTTTGATCATGTCGACAAAACAACAAGCGGGCTCACTAGCCGATGCGTTAATGATTTTTAAGCAGCATAAGATTAATTTAGTAAAACTTGAATCTCGCCCTACTCCGGGCAATCCGTGGGAAGAAGTTTTTTATGTTGACCTAGAAGCAAACTTAGCTGAAAGCCAAGTAAAAGAAGCGCTAGAAGAACTTAAAGAGCACACCCAATATGTACGTATTTTAGGATGCTACCAAAGCGAGTCACTACAGGCAGTAAGCGTTAATACTTAATAAGCAATTTTACAAATCAAAAAAGGGCCGATATCGGCCCTTTTTCGTTAACTAGTACCAGTCTGCATAAATATTTTAGCAATTTAACGAATTAAATCCCCATACTTAAGCAAACGGTATAACAAATATTAATCTAAAACTTTTGAATCATTCGCTTTATTTAATAAGCTTCTACTTTGCGTTAAAAAGTGTTCTGTCGAGTCAGAAAAGTAAACTTTAGCCTCAGCAAAAGAATCAATAAGCGCTGCTTTATCTCCCGCTTTTAATTTTGCTAATGTACTTGCGAAGGTATCTTGGTACTGTGCAAGTAAGGTTTCTACATCATCGAATTGTGCTAGCATAATATCTGAGTAAAGCTCAGGCGACTGCGCAAATAAACGCCCTACCATCATCAGTTCTAATTGATATATAGGTGACGAGCAGCTACGTAATTCTTCTAGTGTATGACTTTGTTTTGCTAAAAATTGTCCGTACACAAATGTCGTTAAATGGCGCATTACCTGAATAATTTGCATTGCTTCATCATGCTTTTTAGCATCAAGCTCAACAAGCTGACAACCCCATACTTGTAACTGCTGTAACAAACCTTTTGCCGCTTGGTGTTCTCGCCCTTCACATACAACAACTGTTTGTTTTACCCAGTGTGATATATCAGGCCCAAACATAGGATGCAAACCAACCACAGGGCCACTGTGCGCAGCTTTTAGTGCTTTAATAGGCGATTGCTTTACCGATGTAATATCAACTAGTAAACAGTCTTCATCTAGTTTAGGTAACTTAGCAACGACAGCGTCCAATGCATTAATAGGTACGCTAATCATTACCAGCTTGGCACCTTTTAAAATACTTTTCGCATCGTTTTGCTGATCTTTATCTAAAATTTTAACTTCGTAACCTGAGCGAATAAACTGCTGTGCAAATAACTGGCCCATGGCGCCTTGACCACCCACAATTACAATTGGCGAAAGCTCTGGCGCTGCGCATGCAAGTTTTGCTTGTTGGTTTTGATAGGCTTCTCGCATCATACGTCTAAGTATATCTTCAACGAGATCTGGGCTTACATTTTGATTTATTGCTTCTTGTCGTCTTGCCGCTAATAGCTCTGCTTCACGGGCAGGTGCATGTAAAGGTGCGCCTGTTTGTTGTTTTATCTCACCAATTTTTTGCGTAATACCATTACGTTTAGCAAGTAAGGCAACAAGTTGTGCATCGCATTCATCTATACCTTCTCTTAGCTGTGCTAAATCACTTATGTCAGCCACGTTCGTCCCACCTTAAAAAACCAAATAACGTAAATATAAATTTACATAAAAGTAAACTAATCAATACGATAAATACTAACAGGATCAGCTAACTGAGAAAAGGCTAAAGCGGAAATTTTACTAATGAGGAATTGAGAATTGAGAATTGAGAATTGAGAATTGAGAATTGAGAATTGAGAATTGAGAAAATAATATTCTAAAACCAAAACGGGTTGCAACCCGAAGGATGCAACCCGTTTTTTTGCGTTGATAAACAGCGCGTATTAGTTAAGTTTTTCTCTAATACGTGCAGATTTACCAGAACGCTCACGTAGATAGTAAAGCTTAGCACGGCGAACTGCACCGCGACGCTTAACTGTTACGCTATCAATAAGAGGGCTGTGCGTTTGGAATACACGCTCAACGCCTTCACCGTTCGAGATTTTACGAACTGTGAATGCTGAGTGAAGACCACGATTACGCTTAGCGATTACAACACCTTCAAAGGCCTGTAGACGCTCTTTAGCACCTTCTTTTACTTTTACCTGTACAACCACTGTATCACCAGGGCCAAATGCAGGTACGTCTGTTTTAAGCTGCTCATCTTCAAGCGCTTTAATAATATTTTGGTTTACTTTTGCCATTATGTTTCTCACTTTCCTAGGTGTAACTGTCTTCTAGCCACAAGCTTTTTGGTACTCTTGCTGAAATTTCGCGAGTAATACCGCTTGCTCCTCAGTCAGAGCTAGGTTATGCAACAAGTCAGGACGTCGTAACCAAGTTCTGCCTAATGACTGCATAAGCCGCCATTTTGCTATCTCTTGGTGGTTACCACTGAGTAATACAGCAGGAACCTGTTTGTCGTCCAATGTTTCTGGTCGTGTATAGTGTGGACAATCTAACAAGCCATCCGAAAATGAATCTTGTTCCGCTGACTGGTTATGACCTAACACACCTGGCACTAATCGCGCTACTGCGTCAATTAATGTCATGGCAGGTAGTTCACCACCACTCAAAATAAAATCACCAATTGACCATTCTTCGTCAACATATGATTCTATTATTCTCTCATCTATACCTTCATAGCGACCGGCAATCAAAATCAGTTTTTTAGAGTTAGCGAGTTCGCTAGCACCTTGCTGATCAAGTTTGCGCCCTTGCGGGGACATATAAATTACTTTAGCACCATCACCAGCTGCTTTTTTAGCTTCGGCAATCGCTTTTTTTAATGGCTCAACCATCATTAACATACCAGGTCCGCCCCCGTAAGGACGGTCATCTACGGTTCTATGCTTATCTAAAGCGTAGTCTCGCGGATTCCAGCAGTTAAAATCAATTAAGCCATTTTTTACTGCGCGACCGGTAACACCTTGGTCTGTAATAGCGTCAAACATGTCTGGAAAAAGGCTTATCACCCCTACCCATAATGAACTAGTTTGCGTCATTAAAAACCAGGATCCCAGTCTACGGTAATTTCTCTTGCGTCGTATTTAACTTCTTTAATAACTGAATCAGTTAAAAAAGGAATCAAACGCTCAGCTTGACCAAATGCGTCTTTACTGTTTGCTTTAACAACCAGTACGTCATTTGACCCTGTCTCCATCAGGTCATCAACAATGCCTAAGCTATAACCTTTATCGGTTACAACAGACATGCCAATGAGATCTCGCCAATAGAACTCACCTTGCGGGAGTTCTGGTAAATGCGCTGCATCCATTGAGATTTCAGCATGGGTATAAGCCATTGCTTCGTCTCGGTCGTTTACCTGCGCAAATTTAGCGATAAAGCCTTTGTTGTGGCGACGCCAGTCGACCACTTCTAAGGACTGCCATTTACCTTGCTGCCCTATCAACCACGGGCTGAAATCGAAGATCCCTACGGGATCATCAGTAAATGAATGTACCTTAAGCCAGCCCTTTATACCATATGGGGCACCGAGCTTTCCTACGACAATTATTGATGAGGTGTTCTCTTGACTCATGGTTACACTTACGCCTATTAAGCCGCTTTACGAGCGTCTTTTACTAACTTAGCTACGCGATCTGAAAGAGATGCGCCCTGACCTACCCAGTGTTCAACACGTGGTAAATCTAAACGAATTTTTTCTTCTTGACCTGAAGCAATTGGGTTAAAAAAGCCTACTTTCTCGATGAAGCGACCGTCACGCGAGAAACGGCTATCCGCAACCACAATTTGATAGAAAGGGCGTTTTTTAGCGCCACCACGTTGCAAACGAATAGTTACCATACCGTCCTCTATAAAGATTGACTGTTTTCATTAATAAGATTTACTCCCCAGAATGGGGAGCTGGGGAATTGTACGAGTTTTTGGCAATAACGCAAGTAAGAAGTGAACCAAAAAGGCAGTTTAGTAGGTTAAACCGTGATCTCAACGACAAATAAGAGTTAAAGGTGTATTACATGCATAATTTATTCAACAAAAAAGGAGCTATTTGCTCCTTTAAATATGATTCGCTATTATTTTAAAAAGTAACTTAATGGTACTTTTAAAATTTAGGACCGCCGCCGCCCATCATTCCAGGTGGTAACATGCCTTTCATACCGCGCATCATTTTAGTCATGCCGCCTTTACCTTTCATTTTTTTCATCATTTTTTGCATTTGCGTAAACTGCTTAAGCAACTTATTAATCTCTTGTACTTGTGTACCAGAGCCAGCTGCTATGCGTTTTTTACGCGAACCTTTAATGATTTCTGGGCGTGCACGCTCTTTTTTAGTCATAGAGCTAATAATAGCTTCCATTTGGATAAATGTTTTATCACCCATTTGACCTTTAACAGCATCTGGTAAGTTAGACATACCAGGGAGCTTATCAAGCATTGACATCATGCCACCCATGCTTTTCATTTGCTTTAATTGGTCAGCAAAATCATCAAGAGTAAAACCTGCGCCTTTAAATACTTTTTCAGCAACTCTAGCAGCTTGCTCTTTATCTACTTTCATCTCGACTTCTTCGATTAATGAAAGTACGTCACCCATGCCTAAAATACGCGACGCTATACGGTCTGGGTGGAAAGGTTCAAGTGCGTCAGTGCGCTCACCCACACCCATAAACTTGATAGGCTTGCCAGTGATGTGACGAATAGATAAAGCAGCACCACCACGCGCATCACCATCGGTTTTTGTTAATATAACACCGGTAAGTGGTAATGCTTCGTCGAATGCTTTAGCTGTATTCGCCGCATCTTGACCTGTCATTGCATCAACAACGAACAAGGTTTCAATTGGATTGATTGCTTTATGAAGATCTTTAATTTCATCCATCATGTTGCTATCAACATGTAGACGACCTGCAGTATCAACAAGTACTACATCTATAAATTTCTTTTTAGCATGAGAAATTGCAGCGGTTGCAATATCAACTGGCTTTTGCGAAATATCACTTGGGAAGAAATCAACATCAACTTCTGCTGCAAGCGTTTCTAGCTGTTTAATCGCCGCAGGACGATAAACATCGGCACTTACTACAAGTACTGATTTCTTTTTTCGCTCTTTTAAAAACTTAGCAAGCTTAGCTACACTGGTGGTTTTACCCGCACCTTGTAGACCCGCTACCATTACAACGGCTGGCGGTTGCGCATTTAGACTTAGCTCTTCATTAGCCTCGCCCATTGCTTTTTCTAGTTCTTCACGCACTATTTTTATAAATACTTGGCCTGGGCTTAAGCTTTTTGTAACTTCAACCCCAACTGCGCGTTCTTTAACTTGTTTTACAAAGTCGCGAACAACAGGCAATGCCACATCGGCTTCTAAAAATGCCATACGCACTTCGCGAAGTGTGTCTTTTATGTTGTCTTCCGTCAGACGGCCACGGCCACTGATATTTTTTAAGGTTTTACCTAATCGTTCTTGGAGGTTCTCAAACATGTAACGGTTCCGATAAGACGTTTATATCAATCCATTTAAATTTTACGATTAATTTGATTTTTCAATTAACCTAGATTGACTTATTAAGTTTCAATTAAAAGTAGTATACCGTATATGGCGTCTTACAATATAGTGTTCAAGTGCACCTTGATGAGTTTCTTTTTTTAAGGTCTATGCATTTGCTTTGCTATAAAATACAATGGCTATATAACAACAAGGTTTATTTTGTCTCAAATTAAGTGGCCCAAGCACAATGCTGATTATTAGTTTAACTATTATTGCCAGTTTATTTTATGTGTTAGCAACGTCTCACGTGCTTTCACGCCTGTTTCATCAACAAGGCCCAAGCCAAAAAGTAACTGTTATTTTAAGCACGGTTGCTATAGTGGCGCACATGCTGCTGTTAGTTAACTCTGTTTTTAGAGCCGACGGTCAAGATTTAAGTATCGTAAACGTCGCTCTTTTGACGTGCTGGGTGATTGTGGTCTCGGTGACGGCTGTCTCGCTAAAATTCCCTGCAACTTTATTGTTGCCCGTTGTTTATGGTTTTGGTGCCTTACTAACCATTGCCAGTTTATTTATACCTCATCATATTTTATTGCAAAGTATCAATATTGAGGTGGGTTTAGTAACGCACATCTCTTTATCTTTGTTAGCCTACTGTATTTTAATTATCGCTACTTTATACGGTGTACAGTTTTACTTTATTGATAAACGTTTAAAACGTAAAGATTTAGCAATTGTACATAGCCATCTTCCGCCTTTAATGGTTGTGGAGCGCCAGCTTTACCAACTTCTTAATTTAGGCACTATATTACTCACATTTGCATTACTTTCAGGGTTTGTATTTCTTGATGGAATGTTCGCTAAAGAGTTCATTCATAAAACAATATTATCGTTAGTTGCGTGGGCTATTTTTGCC
Organism: Pseudoalteromonas sp. NZS100_1; assembly: GCF_015864285.1. Taxonomy (NCBI): domain Bacteria; kingdom Pseudomonadati; phylum Pseudomonadota; class Gammaproteobacteria; order Alteromonadales; family Pseudoalteromonadaceae; genus Pseudoalteromonas; species Pseudoalteromonas sp. NZS100_1. The sequence continues at coordinate 1,567 of NZ_JADYXN010000021.1, read as the reverse complement.
GTTGTAGCTATCGGGCATATGAAAAAGGGTTGGCGCGGTAAACCGGTGGTTATTACAATCATGGTCGCTGCATTTGTCCTCACACTCGCTTATTTTGGCAGCCGTTTCATACAAGAAGTGATACTAAATAAGTTTTAACTTGACTCTGCTTGCTCACTCTAGCTTAATACGCATTGATTTATAAGAAAAGGATCCATCGTTGGACGACATATCGACAAGTACCCTATTTATCATTTTAGGTTTTTTGGTGCTTTTTTCTGCTTATTTTTCTGGTTCAGAAACCGGAATTATGTCAATCAATCGTATACGCCTGCGACACCTCGCTAAAGAGGATCATCGTGCAGCTAAACGAGTCAGTAAATTACTTAGCCGTCCAGATAGGCTCATCGGTTTAATTTTAATCGGTAATAATCTTGTTAATATAGCAGCAGCCCAAGTTGCAACCATTATAGGTATTCGCCTTTACGGTGACCTAGGTATTGCTATAGCAACGGGCGTGTTAACTCTAGTTGTGCTTATATTTGCAGAAGTAACCCCTAAAACCCTTGCTGCTCTTTATCCTGAAAAAGTTGCCTTTCCAAGCTCTATTATTTTAAAAGGGCTACTTAAAATAATGTTCCCTTTTGTGGTTGTTATTAACTGGATGACCAACGGAATATTGCGATTATTTGGTATTAGTGCCGCACAAATCGACGAACACAGCATGAGTAAAGAAGAATTAAAAACAGTACTCAATGAGTCAGGCGCACTTATTCCTGCTCGTCATCAAAGTATGCTGACTTCAATTTTAGATTTAGAACAAGTAACCGTTGAAGATATTATGATCCCACGAAACGAAATTGTGGCCATTGATATTAATGACGATTGGAAACTAATTAGTCGCCAGCTTACCCATGCGCAACATACTCGTGTGTTGTTGTATCGCGATAATATAGATGATGCAGTAGGTTTTATTCACTCACGTGATGCGCTTCGTCTACTTACAAAAGAGCAATTTGATAAACCCTCTTTGCTACGGGCTGTACGTGAAATTTACTTTATCCCTGAAGGAACATCACTAAATACTCAGCTATTAAAGTTTCAGCAATCTAAAGAACGCATAGGCTTAGTGGTAGATGAGTATGGCGACATCCAAGGCCTAGTGACCCTAGAAGATATTTTAGAAGAAGTTGTTGGCGATTTTACAACTACGCAAACTCGTACGCCGAGCGAAGAAGTAGAAACACAAACTGATGGCTCATGTATTGTGGATGGCGGCGCTAACGTACGCGATTTAAATAAAGAAATGGGTTGGGATTTCCCGCTCGATGGACCTAAAACTTTGAGTGGTTTAATTGTTGAATACTTGGAGAATATTCCTGATGCAAATATTAGTCTGCGTATCGCGGGATATCCTATTGAAGTACTCGAAGTAAAAGAAAATATGATAAAACAAGTGAAGATACTGCCGAATAAGCGTTCTCGCTAAATAAAAAAGGAGCCAATTGGCTAATGCCAGTCAGTTAAGCTGACTGGCATTTTTCTTTTTATGGGGATACTTAGATGGTTTTGGCTTAACCCATCTTGG
>NZ_JADYXN010000208.1:0-623 GCF_015864285.1 Pseudoalteromonas sp. NZS100_1 | reverse complement strand
TGGCAGATGCGCGGCGAGGGCGGCGATCCCAAGCCCGGCACACAGGAGGTCGAGGTGCAGAGCATGACGCTCGCCGACGCCTATGTCACCCGCGGCCAGACGACGCAGGCCGCGCTCAAGCCGGTCGGCACGGGCCTGGAGATCCAGCCGGTCACCCATCCCAACGCCATCGTGTCGGGCAGCGACGCCAGCTTCGTGCTGCTGTTCGACGGTAAGCCCCTGCCCGCCACGCAGGTCACCCTGTTCCGCAGCGCCGGCGTGCATGACGGCCGCAAGGTCGCGACCGAGACCAAGAGCGACGCACAGGGCCGCTTCAGCCTGAAGCCGGACGATGCCGGCACCTACCTGATCCTGGTCCGCCATCGCGGCGCCGCACCGGCCGGGTCGGAAACACCCTATCGCAGCTATACCTACACGCTGGCCTTCGACGCCGCCTGATATTCCGGAGACACACCATGAACACCCGTTCCATCCTGATCGCCGCCGTCGTTGCCGCCGCCGGCACGCCCGCCTTCGCCGCTCCGCATGAAGGCGGCGCCTTCGTCCATGACTATGACAGCGACCATGACGGCCAGGTCAGCCGCGCCGAATTCGACGCCGTGCGCGTCACCCGCTTCAAGGCG
>NZ_JADYXN010000207.1:0-623 GCF_015864285.1 Pseudoalteromonas sp. NZS100_1 | reverse complement strand
AGGTATGGCATGGTGGCCGAAACGCAGGCATCAAATGGCAAGGTCGCGATTGTCGAGGATGATCCCGGCATTCGAGATCTGGTGCGCATGTTGCTGACCCGTGAGGGGTTTGAAGTTCTGGCCATGGAAAATTCGGCCGGTCTCGACGTCGATGGCGTGCTGGAACGGCTCGATTGCCTGATCCTCGACCTGATGTTGCCCGGCGAGGATGGGCTGGAAATATGCCAGCGCCTGCGCGCCCGCTGGCCGCGCCTGCCGATCCTGATCGTCACGGCGAAAGACGATCCGATCGACCGGATCATCGGGTTGGAAATCGGCGCCGACGATTATCTCGCCAAGCCGTTCAACCAGCGGGAATTGCTGGCGCGGCTGCGCTCCATCATTCGCCGGACCCGTGACATAGACACGGCCGCCAGCGAGGAGAATGGCGACAGTTTCCGGTTTGACGGCTGGCTGCTGCGCCTGGGCGCGCGCGATCTGACCAACCCGGCGGGCGAGCCGGTGGGCCTGACCACCAGCGAATTCGACCTGCTCCATGCGCTGGTGCTACACCCACGCCGCATCCTGTCGCGCGAACTGCTGATCGACTGGACACGGGGCGGTCATGCCAGTCCGGTCGATCG
>NZ_JADYXN010000206.1:0-624 GCF_015864285.1 Pseudoalteromonas sp. NZS100_1 | reverse complement strand
ACTGGAACGACATTCTTCAGGAGAGAGCCAGGTGCTGATCCGAGGTTTCAAAAAATGGCCGCGAAATCAGCAAATCGCGTTGCCCATTCTCTCTGTTTTCGCGTTTGGCGCGCTGTTCAATCAGATGCAGGCGAGGAATAGCGAGCCGGTTTCAATCCATGTCGAGAACCCGCGCATTATCGACGGCGATACGCTCGAAACGCTCGATAAAAAGCGGGTGCGGTTGTCGGGAATTGATGCGCCGGATGAGGACGGCAAGGGCAATGTGCCCAAGATCGCAGCGCAGCTCTATTTGGAAGAGCTGGTGAAGCAAAATGGCGGCATGGATTGCACGAGCGATTTTCAGGACGAAAAGTTGACGATCGAGCCGATATGCAACACGCGGCGGACGAGCTGGGGCGGGTCTAACCTGTCGTGCCGGTTTCGGTCGAATGGGGCATCTGTTTCGGCAACGATGGTACGCCATGGATATGCCGTTGATTACAGGCAACATTCAGGGCTGGCCTATGCCCGTTTCATGAAAGACGCTGCCGATGAGCGACGAGGCCTTTGGGGTGTCGATTACGAGGCGATGAGGAATCTGGCGATCGAGAGGGGCCAGCTGCCGAACAAGTGCAAATGATC
>NZ_JADYXN010000205.1:0-625 GCF_015864285.1 Pseudoalteromonas sp. NZS100_1 | reverse complement strand
ATGGAGCAATTGTCGGTCGAACATTGGACGACCGATGCCGATCCGGCCCATGTCGACGCCTATATCTGGGTCGTGACCCGGCATGAGGTTGATTATCGCGGTAACGTGACCGAGGGCGATGTCGTGTCGGGCCGCACCTGGATTCCGGAAGGACCGCGCGGCGCGCGGTTCGACCGGCTGATCGAGTTCACCGGGCCGGACGGCAAGGTGAAGGTGTCGGCCAAATCCACCTGGGCGATGATCGACAAGGAAAGCGGCCGATTGATGCGGGTGCCGGCCGAAGTCGCCGCCAACTTCATCGAGGGCTGAGCCGGCCCAGCTTCAGCGGGCGCTGACGGCTTGGGAGAGGGCGCGGGCCGCCTGCACATAGGCCGGCCCACCGCACACGGTCCAGGCCTGGGGCAGGCTGATGCGCGCTATGTCGCGCAGCACCGGATGGTGCAGCATTTCGGTGCCCTGGTCGGTGATCCGGTCGGTCGCGCTCTCGACGATCAGATAATCGGGCCGGGCCGCGACCATCTCCTCCAGGCTGACCTGCGCGATCGCCGGCTTGCCAAGGTCGGCGGCCAGGTTGCGCAGGCCGGCCCGCGTCATCAGGTCGTCGACCAGCGTGCCGGTGCCGGTC
>NZ_JADYXN010000204.1:0-625 GCF_015864285.1 Pseudoalteromonas sp. NZS100_1 | reverse complement strand
CGTTACCCTCACCGACGATGCGGTGCTGATGTTCGATCGCCTGCTTGGGCAGATGTTCCGGCGCGAACAGAACAGCGCGGACACGACACTCAAGCGCAACCGGCGCACCATCAACGGCAAAATCCGGCTGCTTGCCCAACTCGGCGCTGCCTTGCTCGCCGCCAAGATATCAGGTGGCGATATCGGCGCTGCGGTCGAGGCAGCGATCGGATGGAATGATCTCGGCCGCGAGGTCGATGAAGCCCGCAAGCTGATCCGCCCCGATTCGGTCGATCCCGTCGCGGTCGCCGCGACCAATTACCCCGTCCTCCGACAGGTCGGTCCCTCGTTCATCGCCTCGTTCACATTCGGGGCGGTGCCAGCCTGCCATGCGCTCGCGCGAGCGGTCGCGATCATGCGCGACCTTCATTTTGGTCATCTGCGCAAATTGCCTGCAGGCACGCCAGTCGGCTTCATCCGGCAAGCTTGGCGTCGGGCGATCGGCACCGGCATTCCCGATCGCAGGATCTATGAATTGTGCGTGCTGGTCGAGCTTCGCGACCGGCTTCGCGCCGGCGACATGTGGGTCGAGGGAAGCCGACGCTATCGTGCTGTCGAGCAGCAACTCATTCCTGCCCCCGTATTC
>NZ_JADYXN010000203.1:0-625 GCF_015864285.1 Pseudoalteromonas sp. NZS100_1 | reverse complement strand
CCCGTGCTGGAACAGGGCGTGCGCGACATCAGCTTCGCCAATCCTGACCATGATTATCCCCAGCGCATCCGCTACTGGCGCGAAGGCCGGCTGCTGATGGCCGAAACGGCGATGATGGACGGCAGCAACGCCCAGAACTGGACCTACGCCCCGGCGGGGCAATGAGGGGGATTGCGACCAATTGCAGAAGTTCGGTCACGTGGTCATAAAGCCGTGATGCAGAAATATAGCCGCTATGTGACCTTGGTGTTGATCGCGCTGCTCATTACCGCTGGATTGATAATAGCAAGGCTCTATCCACTAGCGAATGCTACTGCCATCCAACCAGGCGATGAGCCTGTCGTGAGCAACGCTCTGAACGACGCTCAAAAACTATTCCGCTCGGAAGCCATCAATAAAGCTTCCAGATTGCCCGTGGTCATACGGATGTCTGATCGCACATGCGTTGAGTTACGCCCATATTCGAAGGCTCCTGCTGGCACCTACTTGGCTTGCTACGATAATCGCAACGGTCGCTTGATCGAGGAAAAGGCAACAGGCGGTTATTGAACGTCCGAAAGCGACGAAAAATTGCGAAAACCGGACCGTCGCCTATCCACCCAACTCCGTCACCCCAGCGAAGGCT
>NZ_JADYXN010000202.1:0-626 GCF_015864285.1 Pseudoalteromonas sp. NZS100_1 | reverse complement strand
GGCCTACCTCAAGGCCGTGGAAGCCTCGGTACAGAAGCTCGGACGCGAAGGCCGGACAGTTCTGGTCGCGGAGGCAGTGGTCGCCGGGAGCACGCCGGACCTGACCGGGTCTGTGCGTGCCCACGTCGTGCGCCGCACGGGAGCCCTTCCCGATGCAGCCCGCTGATCTCCTGATCCGCTCAGCGTCGGCGCCCAATTTCGTACAACGCCTCGTGCTTTGGGGCGGGCTCGGCGCCGGGGCACTGGCGCTCTCCTCGCTTGCCGCCTTCGCGCAGGGCCATGCGCTTATGATCAATGTGAGCCCCAGCCTGCCCTACTGGGCCATCTGGGTCACGCGGGGGGCACCCGTGCATCGCGGGGACATCATCCTGTTCGACCCACCCACCTCGCCTTTGTTGGTCAAGCATTTCGGGGCGAAGCCCAAGCCGTTCGGCAAGCGGGTGAGCGGTGTTCCGGGCGACATCATCGCCGAGCAAAACCGCATCTACTTCGTCAACGGTGAGGCCGTGGCCAAGGCCAAGCTTGAGAGCCGCCTCGGCGAACCGCTGGCGCTTGGACCTACGGGGCGCGTGCCGAAAGGCTGCTACTTCGTCACCAGCGAACACAAGGATGGCTTCGACAGTCGC
>NZ_JADYXN010000201.1:0-626 GCF_015864285.1 Pseudoalteromonas sp. NZS100_1 | reverse complement strand
GAGATGGCACATCCGGGCGATGGCCAAACTCGACGACGACGCGCTGCTCGAAAGCATGCCCGAGGTTCTCGACCGAATGTTCGACCGCATCGAGGAGAAGCTCGCGGAATTGCCGGAATGATTCCCATCGCGCGCTGGGCGCCATCCGATGGGCTGGTCCTGGAGCCTAATGCGCTCGATGCGGCGAAGGAGACGGCTCGCAATCTCGCGCTCACCGCGGGTCCCGGCGCCGGCAAGACCGAGATGCTCGCCCAGCGCGCCGACTTCCTGCTGCGCACCGCGACCTGCCGCTATCCGCGCCGCATCCTCGCCATCTCCTTCAAGATCGACGCGGCCCAGAATCTGCGAGCACGAGTCGGCGTCACCTCAAGGTTTGTGCGCCAGACAACGATTTGGCGGACATAATGAGAACACTGGCTATGCCACGAGTTTGAAGCGGGCCATGGGATCGTTGAGGGTGCGGAACTCGCCAGGGGAGAGCCGGTTTGCCCTTTGCCACAGATAGTCGCCGGTCAAACTGATATGCACCCAGCCCATCGGCGAGAGATGGGCAAGCAGCGCATCATCGAAGGTGCCGCCGGATGATTGGAGATGCTGGGCGGCCCTGTCCATATAGACGGTGTTCC
>NZ_JADYXN010000200.1:0-626 GCF_015864285.1 Pseudoalteromonas sp. NZS100_1 | reverse complement strand
TTCGCCAGTGCTACGGCGACCACCATTCTGGGCCGTCGAGCCATCATGCGGCCCAGAATGGTGGTCGGGGAGAACGCCTTTGCGCACGATCCATCGTATCCTGCTCATCGCACCGACGACGAGAAGTTTGCGAATGTCGCTTTGACCCATTTTGCTCATGGCCCCGAGGCGGGATTTTCCTCCCATTGATCGCTGCGTGGGCACGAGGCCGAGTCATGCCGCGAAGTTTCTGCCGCTGGCGAAAGTCCGCAGATCTGGTGCAAACGCCATGATCGCACCAGCGGTCACCGGGCCAACGCCCGGCACCGTGCAAAGGCGGCGAAGCTCGACGCTGACCGCCATGGCCTCCCGTAGTTTGAGTGAAAGCTCGTCAATCTTCGCGGACAGGGTGTCGATGTGCTCGAGGCAGAGTCCTGCGATCTCCCGGATACCGGGAGGCACGTCGACATCATCATCGTCCATGGCTGCGCGGATCTCCTTCAGATGAGGAACTCTTTGAGAGAATACCAAGCCGAACTCGGCCAAGTGTCCTCGTAACGCGTTGATAGTCTGCGTCCGCTGGCTCACAAAACACTGATGGGTGCGATAGGCCACGGCTCTCGCTTGATGCTCCGCGCTTTTGACCG
>NZ_JADYXN010000199.1:0-627 GCF_015864285.1 Pseudoalteromonas sp. NZS100_1 | reverse complement strand
CCTCTGCATCTTGCCGGCTGCTTGTTCTATGGCCGCAGGCCTGATTGCCGAGGGAATGCCATTTTGATCCTGGACCTTGTCGCCGCCGCTTCGAGCGCCATCCGCTTCGACCAGCTGGGGCTCAGCCCCGTCGCCCTGGACCTGGGCTTCTTCACGCTCAAATGGTATAGCCTGGCCTATCTGGCCGGCATCCTGATCGGCTACTGGTATCTGTTGAAGCTCATTGCCCAGCCCGGTTCGCCGATGGCGCGGCGCCATGCCGACGACATGATCTTCTATGCGACGCTGGGCATCATCATCGGCGGCCGGCTCGCCTATGTCTTCTTCTACCAGCCCGAAATCCTCCAGCATCCGCTGGACATCTTCAAGCTGTGGAATGGCGGCATGTCCTTCCATGGCGGCGCGGCGGGCGTATCGCTCGGCATCCTCTACATGGCGCGCAAGGAGAAGCTGAGCTGGCTGCGCATCCATGACTATGTCGCCTGCGTCGTGCCCTTCGGCCTGTTCTTCGGCCGCCTCGCCAATTTCGTGAATGGCGAGCTGTGGGGCAAGGAAACAGACGTGCCCTGGGCGATGATCTTCCCGACCGGCGGCCCCTTCGCCCGCCATCCCAGCCAGCTTTACGAA
>NZ_JADYXN010000020.1:0-89595 GCF_015864285.1 Pseudoalteromonas sp. NZS100_1 | reverse complement strand
GCCGAATAATTACCGAAATAACTATTCTGTTGGTCACTCAGTTTTCAATTGAGACTCTAATTTGTTTGCCTCGCTACCTAAGTAGGTTGGCTGTTAGAACTCAATCTGTACGAGTGCCCACACAGATGATTGCTTTATATTGTTAAAGAACGTTTTGAGTCGCTTTAGCGTCTCAAGGGATGCGAATAATACACCCTTTATTTTTCGAGTCAACACTTAGTTTTAAACTTTCTTTCGACAATTTAAAACCGAAGTTTTATTTAACTCTCTGAGTAGTTCGTGCCTCGCTATGCTTCGGCGTTTCCCGTCTCAGTGGGGTCGCATTATAGGGAGATCCGAAAACAGATCAACCCTTTTTTGAAGAAAACTTGAAATAAAGTGCTGTTCGCTGAGTATTTGAGCTAAACGCTCAAAAACACAACTAAACCACCTGTATCAAGAAGTTTATAGGGCTATTTAAAATCAAAATTATGATAACTAGCTATCAGTAGAGACGTATTTGGATCAACAATCCTGAAAAAGCCAACCAATAAGTTAAGAGTCGTGTTGCTAAAATCATTTGAAATAGTCAAAAGCTGAGATTTGAATTCATTGGGCTATGTTTTATTTAAGAAGTGAGTTTACTTAGGCCGCAATGATTAGCTTTACTATGAGGTTCTTAGTACCGGTATATAGATTAAGAGAGCGAACGCTATATCTTCTGATAAGCTCTAATAAATAAAAACTTAATCAGGGATTGCTTAATGGTAGTTAAATTCGAAGTGCTATCATTAATAACTGTAAATCACTATATAATGAAAATGATCTTTAACTAGAACCTGATAGGCTATTTTCAATCAATGGTAAGTAAAGAGTCACTAGGTAGCTATTAAAATAGCTGTCAAAACAACCTATCGATTCAGAATCTATGAGTCGATACACATAATAGAAGGTAATTACTCGTTCATATAGTTTGACAAATTTTAGGCAAGAAAAAGCCGAGCATAAGCTCGGCTTTTAGGTTTCTTTAAGACTTACTCTGCAGACTGTGCGTCTTCTTGAACTGCTTCGCTAGTCGCTGGGCGACCAACTAGTTCAATATAAGCCATTGGTGCATTATCACCAGTACGGAAGCCACACTTAAGAATACGAGTGTAACCACCTGGACGATCCGCGTTACGTGGACCGATTTCACTGAATAATTTACCAACAACTTCATTATCACGCGTGCGAGCAAACGCTAAACGGCGATTTGCTACACTGTCAGTCTTAGCCAGTGTGATTAAAGGTTCAATTACACGACGTAACTCTTTCGCTTTAGGCAAAGTAGTTTTGATGATTTCATGTTTCACCAAAGAACCTGCCATATTGCTAAACATCGCTTTACGATGGCTACTGTTACGGTTTAATTGACGACCACTCTTACGATGGCGCATGACCCTATCCTTCTAACTAAACTAATATAGTGATTTAGATTATTCAGCTAAACTTGCAGGTGGCCAATTTTCTAGGCGCATGCCTAGAGAAAGTCCACGTGAAGCTAGCACGTCTTTAATTTCAGTTAGAGACTTCTTACCTAAATTAGGCGTTTTAAGAAGCTCAACTTCAGTGCGCTGAACTAAATCACCGATATATTGAATTTGCTCGGCTTTCAAACAATTTGCTGAGCGTACTGTTAATTCAAGGTCATCAACTGGACGAAGTAGAATAGGATCGAATTCTGGCTTCTCTTCTTTCTCTTCTGGCTCAGTTACATCACGTAAATCTACGAATGCATCTAATTGCTCAGCTAAGATAGTAGACGCACGGCGGATCGCTTCTTCTGGATCTAAAGTGCCGTTTGTTTCCATATCAATGATTAACTTGTCTAAATCTGTACGTTGCTCAACTCGAGCTGATTCAACCGAGTACGCAATACGTTCAACTGGGCTAAATGATGCATCAAGCAACAATCTACCAATTGGACGCTCATCGTCATCAGAGGATAAACGACTAGATGCCGGCACATAACCACGACCACGTTCAACACGAATACGCATGCTGATCTCGCTGTTATTTGTAGTTAAATTACAAATAACGTGATCTGGATTAGCAATTGTTACATCGCCATCGTGCTGAATATCAGCCGCAGTAACAGGGCCTACACCAGATTTAGTCAGGGTCAGAAAAACTTCATCTTTGCCTTCTAACGTTACTGCTAAACCTTTAAGGTTTAATAGTATTTCAATGATGTCTTCTTGAACGCCTTCTTTCGCGCTGTACTCATGTAATACACCGTCGATTTCAACTTCAGTTACTGCACATCCAGGCATAGATGAAAGTAATATACGGCGTAAAGCATTACCCAGAGTATGGCCAAAGCCACGCTCTAATGGTTCTAAAACTATTTTAGAACGCGTTGGGTTGATAGCGTCGATGTCGACTAACCTTGGTTTTAGAAATTCTGTAACAGAACCCTGCATTTTATCCTCTCTTAACTCTTAACTTTACTTAGAGTAAAGTTCGACGATTAGTTGTTCATTAATGTCCGCAGACAGGTCTGAACGCTCAGGTAGACGCTTAAAGCTGCCTTCCAATTTCTTACCGTCAACTTCAACCCAAGTCGGCTTTTCACGTTGCTCAGCCAACTCTAGAGCAGCGATGATACGTGCTTGTGTCTTAGACTTCTCACGGATTACAACAGTATCTTCTGGAGTAATTACGTATGAAGGAATGTTCACAACACGACCATTAACTAAAATCGCTTTATGGCTTACTAACTGACGTGCTTCTGCACGTGTGCTAGCAAAACCCATGCGATATACAACATTGTCTAAACGTTGCTCTAAAAGCTGTAACAAGTTTTCACCTGTATTACCTTTAAGGCGAGCAGCTTCTTTGTAGTAGTTACGGAATTGCTTTTCTAATACACCGTATATACGACGTACTTTTTGCTTTTCACGTAATTGTAAACCGTAATCAGATAAACGACCTTTACGGGCGCCGTGCTGACCAGGTGCAGTCTCAAGTTTACACTTAGAGTCGATAGCTCTTACGCCGCTCTTAAGGAACAGGTCAGTACCTTCACGACGACTCAGCTTGAGCTTAGGGCCCAAATATCTTGCCATGTTATTTCTCCTAACCTATTGTTAAACGCGACGTTTCTTCGGTGGACGACAACCATTATGTGGTATAGGCGTCACGTCAGTAATGTTGGTAATACGGTAACCAGCAGCATTCAAAGCACGTACAGCAGATTCACGACCTGGACCTGGACCTTTGATGAAAACTTCTAGATTTTTTAAACCGTATTCTTGAGCAGCAGTACCTGCACGCTCTGCAGCAACCTGAGCAGCAAATGGTGTAGATTTACGTGAACCACGGAAACCTGAACCACCGGCAGTAGCCCATGATAGTGCATTACCTTGACGGTCGGTAATCGTTACAATAGTGTTGTTGAAAGACGCATGAACATGAGCCATACCATCAGCAACTTGTTTTTTAACCTTTTTACGACGAATTGGTGTCTTAGCCATAATACTATCCCCTTATCGCTTAATAGGCTTACGTGGACCCTTACGGGTGCGCGCGTTAGTCTTAGTTCTTTGACCACGTAGTGGTAAAGAGCGACGGTGACGTAGGCCACGATAACAACCAAGGTCCATAAGGCGCTTGATATTTAAAGTAACTTCACGACGAAGATCACCTTCAACAGTGTACTTGCCAACTGCATCACGCAGTACGTCAAGAATTTCGTCTGAAAGTTCACCGATTTTTGTGGTTTCGGCGATACCAGTCGCTACTAAGATAGCCTTAGAGCGAGTCTTACCTATGCCATAAATAGCTGTTAAACCAATAACTGCATGTTTATGATCAGGGACGTTAATGCCAGCAATACGGGCCACTAACACATCTCCTATATTCGAATTTGGTAATCATCTGTTTGAAAAGCCCGTAAGGATACTCAAACGAAGACCAAATTACTACTAAAAACACAGGCCGAGAAAACTCAGCCTGCACGCTGTTTACTTAGCCTTGCCTTTGCTTATGCTTAGGCTCACTGCAAATTACGCGTACTACACCAGCACGTTTAATAACTTTACAGTTACGGCATATTTTCTTAACGGAAGCACGTACTTTCATTGCTCAACTCCGTAAACTGACCTTATCGACCGTAGCCTTTAAGGTTCGCTTTTTTCAGCACAGAATCATACTGATGAGACATCAGGTGAGTCTGTACTTGTGCCATAAAGTCCATGATTACTACAACGATAATCAAAACTGATGTACCGCCGAAGTAGAATGGCGTTTGCCACGCCATCGTCATGAATTCAGGCACCAGACAGATAAAGGTTATATACAAAGCACCTGCCAATGTCAGGCGTGTCATCACTTTATCAATGTATTTAGATGTCTGCTCACCTGGACGAATACCTGGGATAAATGCGCCAGATTTCTTAAGGTTATCTGCTGTTTCACGAGGGTTAAAAACCAACGCTGTATAGAAAAAGCAGAAGAAGATAATAGCTGCTGCTAGTACAAGTGAGTACAACGGTTGACCTGGGGTCAACGTAGTAGCTACAGCTTGTAATACATCAGCAACTGGACCTTCACCTTGGCCGAACCAGCTAGCAATTGTACCAGGGAACAGAATTATACTACTAGCGAAGATTGGTGGAATAACACCCGCCATATTTACTTTTAGTGGTAAATGCGTGCTTTGAGCAGCAAATACTTGACGACCTTGTTGGCGTTTAGCGTAGTTAACAACAATACGACGTTGTCCACGTTCAAAAAACACTACAAGATAAGTAACAGCGAATACAATTACCGCAACCATCAGTAGTACAAAAACATTCAAATCACCTTGGCGCGCCATTTCGACTGTCGAACCAATAGCAGACGGCAAGTTAGCTACAATACCAACAAATATTAGAACAGAGATACCGTTACCGATACCGCGTTCTGTAATTTGTTCACCCAACCACATAAGGAACATAGTACCAGTCACTAAACTCACCACTGCGGTGAAATAGAAACCCATACCAGGGTTAACAACTAACCCCTCCATCATGCCCGGTAAGCTAGAAGCAATACCGATTGATTGAATAGTAGCTAGCACAAGCGTGCCATAGCGTGTGTACTGGCTAATTTTTTTACGCCCTTGCTCACCTTCTTTCTTAAGCTCTATAAACGGAGGATACATATGCGTTAATAGTTGCGTAATAATCGAAGCCGAGATATACGGCATAATACCCAGTGCTAACACTGAAGCTCGCTCAAGAGCACCACCACTGAACATGTTGAACATTTCAACAATGGTGCCCTTTTGTTGCTCGAAGAAATCGGCAAGTACAGCGGCGTCAATCCCAGGGATCGGCACAAATGAACCTAGACGGTAAATTATGATAGCACCCAATACGAAGAGTAATCGGCGCTTCAATTCCGAAAGTCCACCTTGTGCACTTTTTGTATCTTGACCTGGTTTAGCCATTAGTACTTCCTTAGTCTTCTACCTTGCCTCCGGCAGCTTCAATAGCTTCGCGAGCACCTTTAGAGGCTTTAAGGCCTTTAACGGTAACAGCGCGTGAAACTTCGCCAGATTTAACAACTTTAACGAAAAGAACGTTCTTTTTAACTAGACCAGCTGCTTGTAACGCGCTTAGGTCTACCACATCGCCTTCAACTTTAGCGATTTCAAAAAGGTTTATTTCTGCAGATACTAAAGATTTGCGAGAAGTAAAACCAAATTTAGGTAGACGACGTTGCATAGGCATTTGACCGCCTTCAAAACCAACGCGTACTTTGCCGCCAGAACGTGATTTTTGACCTTTGTGACCACGACCACCAGTCTTACCTAGACCAGAACCGATACCACGACCAACACGTTTTGGAGCAGTTTTTGAACCTGCAGCAGGTGAAAGTGTATTCAAATGCATCGAATTAACCCTCTACCTTAACCATGTAAGAAACCTTGTTTATCATACCACGTACACATGCTGTGTCTTCTAACTCAACAGTGTGGTTGATACGACGTAAACCAAGACCGCGTAATGTAGCTTTATGTTTCGGTAAACGACCGATAGAGCTTTTTACTTGTGTTACTTTTACAGTTTGATTTGCCATGGTTACCCCAGTATTTCGTCTACGCGAAGGCCACGTTTTGCAGCGATTGACTGTGGAGAATTCATATTCTCAAGAGCCGAAATCGTTGCACGTACCACGTTGATTGGGTTAGTAGAACCGTAACATTTAGAAAGTACGTTCTGCACACCAGTCACTTCAAGTACTGCACGCATAGCACCACCTGCAATGATACCAGTACCTTCAGATGCTGGTTTCATGAACACTAGTGAGCCAGCATGACGTCCCTTAACAGGATGCTGTAATGTGTTGCCATTTAGGTCTACGTTGATCATGTTACGACGTGCTTTTTCCATTGCTTTTTGAATAGCAGCTGGAACTTCACGTGCTTTACCATAACCGAAACCTACTTTACCTGCGCCATCACCAACTACAGTTAGTGCAGTAAAGCTAAAGATACGACCACCTTTAACTACTTTAGACACACGGTTCACCGCGATTAGCTTTTCAGCTAGATCAGGCTGTTGTTGCTTTGCTTCTACGTTAGCCATAGTCTACTCCTAGAATTGCAAACCGGCTTCACGCGCAGCATCAGCTAGCGCCTTCACACGGCCGTGATATTTAAAGCCACTGCGATCAAAAGCAATCTTTTCGATGCCTTTGTCAGCCGCACGTTCAGCAACCGCTTTGCCAACTGCTTGCGCAGCTTCAACGTTACCGGTGCCTTTAACTGTTTCGCTAATAGCCTTTTCAACAGTAGAAGCAGCAGCCAGTACATTACCCTCAGCATTTACAACTTGAGCGTAGATGTGACGTGGCGTGCGGTGGATAACAAGACGCGTTGTGCCTTGTTCAATATAATTTCTACGAGTGCGTTTAGCACGACGTAGACGAGCTGTTTTTTTATCCATCGTCTTACCTTACTTCTTCTTAGCCTCTTTACGGCGTACATTCTCATCTGAATAACGAACACCCTTGCCTTTATAAGGCTCAGGTTTACGGTATGCACGAATGTTAGCAGCTGTTTGACCAACTAACTGCTTATCTACGCCCTTAACTAGAACTTCTGTTTGGCTTGGAGTTTCAATCGTAATTCCTTCAGGAACTGCGAAATTAACTGGGTGTGAGAAGCCAAGAGTTAAATCTAATGTTTTACCCTTAGCTGCAGCACGGTAACCCACGCCTACTAACTGAAGTTTCTTCTCGTAACCTTCATGCGTACCAACAACCATGTTGTTGATTAGAGCGCGAGCAGTACCTGCTTGAGCCCATGCATTAGCTACGCCATCACGAGGTAAAGTAGTAATAACGTTGTCATTAACTTGTACTTCAACAGCGTTGTTGATAGTACGAGTAAGTTCACCGTTTTTGCCTTTAACTGTGATTTCCTGGCCTTTTAATGTAACTTCTACACCGGCAGGAACAGTAATTGGTGCCTTTGCTATGCGAGACATAGTTCCCCTCCGATTAAGCTACAAAACCAATGATTTCACCACCAACACCAGCACTACGTGCTGTGCGGTCTGTCATTAGGCCTTTAGAAGTTGATACGATAGCGATACCAAGACCACCCATTACCTTAGGTAATTGGTCACGTTTCTTATAGATACGTAGACCAGGGCGACTTACACGCTGGATATTTTCAATTACAGCTTTGCCTTCGAAGTACTTCAATTCGATAGAAAGCTCAGGTTTAGTTTCACCGTTAACGGCGAAATCTACGATATAACCTTCGTCTTTTAGTACTTTAGCTAATGCTACTTTCAGCTTTGAAGTTGGCATCGTTACAGATACTTTCTTCGCTGATTGACCGTTACGAATTCGTGTGAACAAATCCGCGATAGGATCTTGCAAGCTCATAGTCTTACTCCCATGATTCTATTACCAGCTAGCCTTTTTAAGGCCAGGAATTTCACCGCGCATAGCTGCTTCGCGAACTTTAATACGGCTCATGCCGAATTTGCGAAGGAAACCATGTGGGCGGCCCGTAATGTTACAACGATTACGTTGACGTGCAGGGCTAGAATCACGAGGTAAAGCTTGTAGCTTAAGTACCGCGTCCCAACGATCATCTTCAGATGTATTAACATCACTGATGATAGCTTTTAGTGCCGCGCGCTTTTCAGCGAACTGAGCAACTAGTTTTGTGCGCTTTGCTTCGCGCGCTTTCATAGAATTCTTTGCCATAACCCTACCCTTATTTCTTAAATGGGAAGTTAAACGCTTCTAACAACGCACGGCCTTCCTCATCAGATTTCGCAGAAGTAGTGATAGTAATATCCATACCGCGTACACGGTCTACTTTATCGTAATCGATTTCTGGGAAGATGATTTGTTCACGTACGCCCATGCTGTAGTTGCCACGTCCATCAAAAGACTTAGCACTTACGCCACGGAAGTCACGAATACGTGGGATAGCGATTGATACCAAACGCTCAAAAAAGTCCCACATACGCTCGCCGCGTAGGGTTACTTTACAACCAATCGGGTAACCTTCACGCACTTTGAAGCCAGCAACAGATTTGCGTGCTTTAGTGATTAGAGGTTTCTGACCAGAGATTGCTGCTAGATCCGCTACTGCGTTATCTAAAATCTTCTTGTCAGCTAGGGCTTCGCCCACGCCCATATTCAATGTGATCTTTTCGATCTGAGGGACTTGCATGACAGAGCTGAAACCAAACTTCTCTTGAAGTTCAGCAACTACTTTGTCTTTATATACTTCATGCAGTTTCGCCATCATTCTACTCCAACTATTAGATAGTTTTACCAGTAGATTTAAAGATACGTAATTTCTTACCATCTTCAATCTTGAAACCTACACGATCAGCTTTACTCGTTTCCGAGTTGAAGATCGCAACGTTTGATGCATCCATAGATGCTTCTTTCTCAACAATGCCGCCAGCTTGGTTCAATTGTGGAACCGGCTTTTGGTGTTTCTTGATCAAGTTTATGCCTTCGACAAAGATTCGACCAGATTCAGTAACAACTGAAAGCACTTTTCCGCGCTTACCTTTGTCTTTACCTGCTAGTACGATTACTTCGTCATCACGACGTATTTTTGCTGCCATGATTGGCTCCTTACAGTACTTCTGGGGCTAGTGAAACGATTTTCATGAACTTATCATTACGAAGTTCGCGAGTCACAGGGCCGAAAATACGTGTACCAATTGGCTGCAAGTTATCATTTAAGATAACAGCCGCGTTGCTGTCAAAACGGATCAGAGAACCATCTGGACGGCGAACACCTTTTCTGGTACGCACAACTACCGCGTTTTTAACATCACCTTTCTTCACTTTACCGCGAGGAATAGCTTCTTTTACAGAAACTTTAATGATGTCGCCAATCGCTGCGTAGCGACGGTGTGAACCACCAAGGACTTTTATACACTGCACTTTGCGAGCGCCGCTGTTATCAGCAACTTCCAGCTGAGTTTGCATTTGGATCATGTTAATGACCTCCGGTGTAGTAATTACAACGTGTCTAAAATTCGTTTAAAAATCAGACATTTCGATTAAATCCCAATCAAAAAACAAACGAGTTGTCTCTTAAGGGCGGGCAATTGTACCAGCATTGAGGGGGTAGCGATAGGTTATTTTTTAATTAATTTGGAGTGTATGGTTATTAAAGTTGAGTAATTACGGCTATGTAGCTATTTTACAGATGGTTACAAAACAAACAAGGCACTATATAAGTGCCTTGTTTACGTTAGCTGTAGTTGATTAACCAAATAAACCTTTTAATTTATCTTTAATCTTATCTTTTGCTTTGTCTTTGGCTTTTTCTTTAGCCTCATCGACTTTCTGCTTAGCTTCATCTTTGAGCGCATTGCCTATATCAAGCTTTATACCAACATCATGGAAAGGCCCTTTTATACGTAATGGTATTTTAAAGCCACTACTGTCATCAGTAGTTCCCTGTCCTTCGATTGATCCAACTATGCCCGTAACCAAACGGTAGTTAACCATTGTTTGCGGTAAATCGACGTCCCCTTCACCAGATATTCTAATAAGTGGGCTAATAAGTGATAAATCAGTATTTTTGCCAACACCATTAGTAAAGTTGAAGCTTCCCGTTAGTGCAGAGAAATCCGTTTGCTCAGATTCTTCAAACCCTGTATCTAACCCTTCAGATGCTGCACCAAAGTTTCCTGAAATAAGTTCCTTACCTTTACGTACCATCTCAGCTATATTCGCGCCTTTCACTGCTCCATCCGCAAACTCAAATCCAAGCTTTCCGTTAAGCGCACCAATAAACGACTTTTGACTTTGGCCAGTTGTGTTTAGGTTCCAATTTAAAGACCCCTTACCCATTAGCTTGTCAAAACCTGCCGCATCAGTTAATAAAGGCTGTGCATCTATACCAGCTAAGTCAAAGTTAGTTGATATTTTATAAGGTACTTGTTGTGCGTTTACTTTGATAACGCCTTTACCTGACCCTTCATAAGCAGAAAAGCTATCTAGGCTTAGTTTTGCAATGCTATTTTTTAAAGCAACAGTAAATTGATTTGCGCCCAACTTAATATCGTTAGCTTTTAATCCACTTGAACGAATAACTACATTCGCATCTAGTGAATTTAACGCACTTAGATCAATTTTAGTGTCATCCCATACTATTGGCTCTGCAGGTTTATCATCTTGCTCTACTGGCTCTTCTTGTTTAGCTACTGCTTTAGGTAGGTACGGGTTTAAATCAAGCATACCTAAATCAATATCAGCATTTACAGCTAAACGCTTACCTAGGTTAAGCTCGCTCTTACCTTTTATTTCCAATGCGTCTAACGTCGCAACTAAATCTTCTAAATTAAATTTCTCACCTGCTAGGTGCATTTTACCGTTTACACTAAATGCGTTAAAAGCATTTTCTTTAGCGCTTAACTCTACACCTTGCCATTTCGCAATGTTTTTAACTGACTCACCATTTAATGCTAACTGACCTTTAATATCTTGTCCTTGCCCAGCGATGCTCCCTTCGAACGTTAGATCAACTAAACGAGAATCTAAGGTTTGTTTAACATTAAAAGTGGTGCCTTCAATTGCTTTAGCCGGAGTATCTAGTTTTATATCAAGCTCAAAACGTTCTTGCATATAAGTAATACCGCCTTTTACTTCTAATGTTTTACGAAGTGAAGGAAGTAAAATAGCGAGCTCTAGATCACTAATTTGTTGTTTAGCACCTGTTTGGCCATCTAGGTAAGTAAATGTACCGCCATAAATAGCAACCTCACCTAATTCAATATCAAAGTTATCTGGAAGCTTTATCGCTTCACCTGATTGGCTTTGCTCTTTAGGTTGCTCTGCAACTGCATCAAACAACTGCCAATTAGCTTTACCATTTTTGTCGGTTTCTAATAGAATATTTGGTTCGTTTATAACAAACTTATCTAATTTAAACTCACCACCAAATAATGAAAACCAAGGTATGTGTACAACAAGCTGTTTCATACTCGCCATATCGGCGCGCGAACCTGATTCCATGTTTGCAAAATGCACGTCGTTAAGTTCTAACTTTAATGCAGGGAATACGCTAAGTGTTTTATCACCTTTAATAGTAAGAGTACGCCCAGTTGTTTGTTCTACCTGCTGCGACACTTTATTAAAAATAGTATCAGTAGGGATTAAAAACGGTGCGGCGGCAATGAGTGCTATACATAGTAAAAGTATTACACCTACAATTTTAAGTAAGGTTTTCATGATCGTCCTTTCAAACGTGCAAATAATGTTCTTATCATAGCGAGTGTTAGCCTTAAAATCATTGTAGTTATGATAAAAAAGCACTTTATTGAATTTTACAGTCTCTGTATGAATCGCTCCTGAAACATTTTAATACCTCTAGGTTGCATTGAAGACTCTATAAATAAAGACTTAAATACCGCTGATACAATTATTTATTAAGTACGTGGTCTTCGCTTTATTATGCTGTTCTAGTTTTTGACACTTTTGCTTCTGATATACCACTCTTAATAATAGCTACATTTAATATGGCTATTATATTTTAGGCTCATGGGCTTTCGTTTATTAGGCAATAGCAGAATTTAAGAACAAAATACGCGAAACCAAATAGCAACATTTTTGTAAATTTGCCAGATTGTCGCAATAAGAGCTCGCTGATACGATTAACTTTTCGAGCAAAACAATAAGTACAGTAGAAATATTACGGCTTACGCCGTCGTTCATAGTTGCCCTAAAAACAACTCAACATTTTAGTTGAGAGTCTCTTTGTACTAAATGAAAATGATTAATACATGTTAAAGCGTTAGTCTCATTTTATTAGCAAAAATACCGATTTAGTCATTTCAATTACAACGGATGAAGGACAGCGCTGTTGTTATTAGCGTAATTGCGCTAAAATAGACCAGCAAAAAAATATATATCTAAACCGGAGATTCTACAAGGCATGAAAAAACTGCTAATTTCACCGTCAAAAATGACGCTAGGCGAACAAGAAAACCAAATCTATCAGAACATTCTGAAGCAATCTTCGGAGTTAAGCCTTAACCTTATGGCCGTGAAAGTAGAAAACCACCCTGATGATTTTTTACCTTGGTGTTACGAATTGCTAAATGCTAGCAGAGATCGTATGAACTACGATTTACTAGAGCCACAGCAATTGCCTGTACTTAAAAAGCTACACGACCAGCTTATTTCAGCTATCAGCTTTTTACAGGTTAAAACTTTACGTATTGCTCCTTGGCCTGTTGTAAGTGTATTTGTAGAACAACACAAAGACGTTATTGCACTTGATGAACAGCTTCGTTTAGTAGACTACATTAAAAGCATTCGTGAACAGTCTCTTAAAGATATGATCCCTGAAGATTTACTTGCGTTTAGCGGTAAGCACATGGCATCACTTGATCCAAGCACATACAACTTTGACGTTGAATGGTTTGCATCTACAAAGAGTGCAAAGAGCTTCCATCAAATGCTTGGTGATTTACCAGGTGCTTTTGACGACGCACTAGTAAATATTCCGCTTGAAGGTGATATTACTCAATATGAGTATCAACAATTTGTTGCTGCTTATTCAAAAATATTCACCGACAACAACGAAAAACCAACACTTGCGCCTGCAACTCGTTTGCTTGCAATGCGTCGCCCTGATTTATTTACTCCGATTACAAATAATCGATTAGATGCTTTATGTGGTGCCCTTGGTGTTTCTAAACTTAAAAATAGTGATTTTGAGCGTTACTGGCAAGATATCGTAAAAGGTATTCAAGCTATGTCATGGTACAAAATGGCTAAACCGAGTAATGAGTTAGAAGAACAATTAGTTGCTATTAAAGCGCTAATCCCATGTTTCTTTCACTATGCTGATGCTAAAACACCAGATAACTCTAACTACATTAAACTGCTAAGCAAGCCTAAGCGTACTACAACTACAACAGGTAAAACTCAACGTAGAGGTAAAGAGTCTGCAGAAATTTTAGTAGACCGCGCACTTGCCGCTGACGATATCCCTGAACATATTCGCAGTAAACGTGATTCAATTGTAAGTGAAGTTCAAAAAGGTCGCAGTGTAAACGAAACAATTAGCCTTATGCGCACTATTTTTGGCTAAAAAACCTTTCCTAGCTGTACTTTAATAGTACAGCTAGGTTAGTTTATGCATCAGCAGCGTGCGACAGAAAATCAAAAAACTTCCTTCCAAAAACATCATTTCATCATAAGCAATTGTTTTAATAGCATTAGTTTTACTTAAAAATAATTAAAACGAGACTGGCACATACAGTGCTATTACCTTCCCAGTTAAATAATAAAAATGCACCCAGTTAAAAGGTCAAAGCAATACATAATAAAACCTTGGTATGCAAAAGTCATATAGCGGGAATGAAACATGCTAAAACTACAAAAAACAATACTCTTCGGTGCACTGGCGTTTGCAGGCATAACATCAACAACGACATTTACAGAGGTAACTGCAAATGCAGCAGCAACCTCCAACCACTTATGGCGTGTCAAGAGCAAACAGGAGGCGACGCTGCTATTTCGGGTGGAATTGATTACGCTAACGAGTCCGGCTTTTATGCAGGTACTTGGGCTTCAAATGCATCGTGGGCAGATGAAATGACCTATGAGCTTGACCTATATGCAGGCTTTAGTGGCGCAATCAATGAAAGCGTTAGCTATGATGTTGGTTATATTTACTATGCCTACCCTGATGCTGCTTCAGAAGCTGACGCAGATTTCTCTGAGGTTTACGGGATTATCAGTGTAGAAGGTTTCACTTTTGGTGCTTCGGTATTAGCAACTTCAGCTGCTAGTGGTGATGGTTCCGACTTTGGTGATTCACTTTATTTAACAACAGACTATGGATTCGCTATTGGTAGTAATGGAACTGAAATAGCGCTGCATTTGGGGCATTACTCAGGCGGCTTTATTGGTGATGACAACATCATCGATTACGGCGTTTCAATCTCTAAGGATGGCTTTACTTTTGGCTTATCTGATAATGATATCGATGGCTCAGATTTAAAAGCTTACGTTGTCGACTCTGCAGACTTTAGCCTATAAAAAAATGTGTTACTTGCTGCAACACTAAGGGCCGCAAGGCCCTTTCTCATATTTAAACCACCTAGAAAATAGTTATTTACAAAAAAACAATAAGGTAACATTAAAGTTCGAAATCACGATTAAGGATTATTATGAATTTATCAAAAAAAATTACAGTTATTTTAGCGTTTTTTTAATCACAATGAGTACATTTACCTATGCAACAATGACATGCCGTTGCACCTCAGGTAGCATGACGGTTGTTCATGGTGAGGGTGGTACAGTTAGCTATTCGTGCTCTGGTGGTGGTCAAGTTTCTTGTATGATACGGTTGGAATAAGCATCATTTAGAAAGGCGTATGCCTTTCTCTTCTAAGGATAGTAAAATGAAATACATATTTTTAATTGCACTTGTTTTTGTCGCCATTCTTGGTATTGGTATTTTAAACACTGGGCAGCCTTCAGATCCTCCGCTAACCCACATACAACCAACTGATGAAGCCATTCTTAGTAATGAAAAAGCTAAGCCTCCAATTGAGCCAAACACCCTATTAAGTAAAGCCTCTGAACCATCTGTCAAACAGCACAAAGTTGTAGAGCAAAAAGTGGCAGCGATATCTAAATTGCCTATTTCAAGCCCTAACGCTTTCTCTGAAGAATTTGTTTCAACTGAGGGTGGAAAAGAATTTGTTTCAACAAAAGCATTGGACGACGTATTTAAAAATGATACTTCAATATTACTGCAGCGTATGTCTAATATTGAATACTCTGAAATAGCACAAATACGTAAAGATAAGCTAAACGATTTTATTCTAAATGAATTAAAAGACGTCACTATTTTACAGCAAGATCTAGAGTGTGCAGGGAAGGTTTGCGCACTAGAACTTACTTATACACAAAGTAGTAATCAAGCATCTATTGAGGCTCTTTCAAGTTTTTCTAAAAACTATTCTTTTCAGCAATTTACTGAAACCGAAAGTGGTGATAAAAAATTAAAAGCATTATATATTGAAACTGAAGACCCTAGCCTATTAACTCTTTTAAATAACTAATTCACGCTGACAAGTATAATACTTAAAGCTATTTTCAGTCCTATATTAGAGTCTAGTTTTCCTGCTATAAAGCAGTAAAACTAGACTCCATAAGTATATTAAGTCACGAATAACCGGCATCAATCACTGCCCACTTTTAAAAATACCAAAGAATAGCTCACGTCCACTATTTTATGGTATCAAGCTGGGTTCATTTGTTTTATAACAATCTCTGCAGCTTTAAGGCTAAATAATATTTAAGTATGCGCCGTTTGCCATGCTGAGTGAATTCTCATTACAGAGCAAGCGATTAGCTTTTTACAGGCTAAAGCTTTACGTATTGCTCCTTGGCCTGTTGTAAGTGTATTTGTAGAACAACACAAAGACGTTATTGCACTTGATGAACAACTTCGTTTAGTCGACTACATTAAAAGCATTCGTGAGCAATCTCTTAAAGATATGATCCCTGAAGACTTACTTGCGTTTAGCGGTAAGCACATGGCATCACTTGATCCAAGCACATACAACTTTGACGTTGAATGGTTTGCATCTACAAAGAGTGCAAAGAGCTTCCATCAGATGCTTGGAGATTTACCAGGTGCTTTTGACGACGCACTAGCAAATATTCCACTTGAAGGTGATATAACTCAATATGAGTATCAACAATTTGTTGCTGCTTATTCAAAAATATTCACCGACAACAACGAAAAACCAACACTTGCGCCTGCAACTCGTTTGCTTGCAATGCGTCGTCCTGATTTATTTACTCCGATTACAAATAATCGATTAGATGCTTTATGTGGTGCCCTTGGTGTTTCTAAACTTAAAAATAGTGATTTTGAGCGTTACTGGCAAGATATCGTAAAAGGTATTCAAGCTATGTCATGGTACAAAATGGCTAAACCGAGTAATGAGTTAGAAGAACAATTAGTTGCTATTAAAGCGCTAATCCCATGTTTCTTTCACTATGCTGATGCTAAAACACCAGATAACTCTAACTACATTAAACTGCTAAGCAAGCCTAAACGTACTACAACTACAACAGGTAAAACTCAGCGTAGAGGTAAAGAGTCTGCAGAAATTTTAGTAGACCGTGCCCTTGCTGCTGACGATATTCCTGAACATATTCGCAGTAAACGCGATTCAATTGTGAGTGAAGTTCAAAAAGGTCGCAGTGTAAACGAAACAATTAGCCTTATGCGTACTATATTCGGTTAAACCTTCTAATTTAGCCGTACTTTCATGGTGCGGCTGGGTTAATTTATGCACCACCAACGTGCGCAACATCTTCCTTCATGTTATACCCCTTCCCTATTCATAAAATGCAAGCTCATGTTTTTTAATATATAAAAATAATTTTTAGTAAAAATAATGAAGCTGGCACATACAGTGCAATTATCCCGTTAGTTAAACAATAAAAAGCCGTCAGCCTAAAGGTTCCGATTACATAATAAAAACCTTGGCGAGCAAAAATCATATAACGGGAAATGGACATGCTAAAACTAAAAAAAACCATCGCTATAAGTGCTATAGCATTAATGGGCGCAACATCTTTAACGTCAACAGCCGTACATGCTGAAGTAACTGCTAATGCAGCGGCAACATCAAACTACTTATGGCGTGGTCAAGAGCAAACTGGGGGCGATGCAGCTATTTCAGGCGGTATTGATTATGCCAATGAATCGGGCTTTTATGCAGGTACTTGGGCTTCAAATGCATCGTGGGCAGATGAAATGACCTATGAGCTTGACTTATATGCAGGCTTTGGTGGCGATATTAACGAAAGTGTTAGCTACGATGTTGGTTATATTTATTACGCTTACCCAGACGCAGCTTCTGAAGCAGACGCAGATTTCTCTGAAATTTACGGTAGCATCAGTGTTGAAGGCTTTACCTTTGGTGCTTCTGTATTAGCAACATCAGCTGCAAGTGGTGATGGTACAGACTTTGGTGATTCACTTTACCTGACAGCTGACTACGGTTTTGCTGTTGGCAGTAACGGCACTGAAATGGCACTTCACTTAGGCCATTACTCTGGTGATTTTATTGGCGATGATAATATCTTAGATTACGGTGTATCAATTTCGAAAGACGGTTTTACTTTTGGTTTGTCTGATACAGATATGGATGATTCAGATATTAAAGCTTACGTTGCTTATTCTGTAGACTTTAATTTATAAGAAAGAATGTGTTACTTGCTGCAACACGAAGGGCCTTTTGGCCCTTTTCTCGTTTTATAGCTGTTTTGCCTTAAATGGTACCTTATTACATTGTACTTCTACTGTTTTAGGGTACCAAGCTGGGCCGATTTGATTCACAACCACCTCAGCTAAACCATTAGTAAACGATTTATACGTATGAGCGCTTTGCCATTCACCTTGTGGGCAATGTGTTGTTAAATCTAACGGCTCTGATCCCTCGTACAACGCAAGTGCAAAATTATGATGCCACTGTGAGCTTTTTAGCGTTTTATTGCTTACTTTGCTTTGTGCTCCGTTATCAAAGTAAATATTTGTACATCCCGTTAAAATAATCAGTGTGCAACCGGCTGCAAGTAGCTTGATACTCATAATGTTTCCCCTATTACTTGCTCTTGGCACCACACTTTAATGGTATGGGGCGAGTATATTCCAAGCGTAATTAAACTCAGCGCTCCATCACTAAACGTTTGTTGTGACTGCATTTGAATAACCGGTGTATTTGAACATATTTGTTTTACGTCTACGCGTTGCTCGCCTACCAATCCCCAAAAGTAAAATGAGCGACTATCTTCGTAATTAGCTTGGCTCGTTATTTTTGCTGTTGCCTGTGGCTGAATGGTTACCGCAGAACAAGCACTCAGGCTTAATGCTATCGCCCCTATAATTAATGGTTTCATACTCTTTCTTATAAACTAAATACCAGTAAGGTAACTTTATAAGAGAACATAAAATATTAGCGTAAAAAGCTGTGGGGAATATGTAGAAACGCTATGAAGTTTTATACAGTTTATTACACATAAAGGCCGCATAAATGCGGCCTTTAAATTAGTCAGTTTAAGTGGTTAGTAGATAGACCTTAAAATTTAGCTAGGTTATTTTTACTGTCCTTGTCGACTAGCTTAATGTAAGGATCAACCCCCGCAAATAGTGGCTTTTCTTTTACTTTAAGCTCAATAGTATTAGTACCTGATACTATTTGGTGCTTTTGAGAGTAAATAACAAAATCTTCAGCTAGTAGGTTTTCAGGGTCATCGCTAAACAATGCAATATCAATTAGCTCATCGAGCGGCTGTTCAGTTTCTTCACCTTGGCCATCCGCACGCTGTTTAACGGCTTCTACGCTAAGTGTTACAGTATAAAATCCTTCGCTATCAACGCTATCTGTAACTGACACATCTTTCATCTCAAGCTCATATAAGGTGATATATTTAAACTGATCGTCAATAAAACTTTGCTCTGCTTGTGTTGCGTCTTGTTTTAAATAGCTAAGTAAATCAAGTGTTGTTGGGTATGGTGTTGATTGGTACTGAAACTCATTTAAAAATGCTTTGAGTGCATCATTTAACCGTTTTTCACCTAAACGATCATAAATCGCCATCATTACCACAGATCCTTTATTGTAATGAAGATATTGTTGAGACTGCGTTTTATATAGTGGCATTTCTTCAAAGGCTTCCCCTGTACGCCCTATTAAGTACCTATCAAGCTCATATTTTAAAAACTTACGTAGCTTCTCTGCGCCAAAGCGTTTTTCAAGCACCATAAGCGCACTGTATTGTGAAAGCGTTTCTGACATAACTGCGCTCCCCTCAACATTTGCTCCCGACACTTGATGCCCCCACCACTGGTGCGCTACTTCATGTGCGGTAACATAGTAAGGGTAGTCAACTTTACTCTCATCTCTTAAGTCTGTAATAAACCCCATGCTTTCTGAGTAAGGGACTGTATTGGCAAAACTTTGTGCAAACGAGCGATACTTAGGAAATTCAATTATACGTAGCTGCTTATGCTGATACGGCCCAAATGCTTGTGTAAAGTAATCTATCGAGTCTTGTACCGACTCAATCATGCGGTCAACATTCCATGCATGATTTTTGTGGTAATACACCTCAATATTTACCCCATTATGCTCAACCTTTTTACTTTCAAGTTCAGCCGAAAGCACCGCATAAAAGTTTAAAATAGGCGCATCCATTTCATAAACAAAAGTGCGGCGCCCGTCTTTTACACTTTCACTTTGTAAATACCCTGGGGTAATAGCAAATTGCGACTCGTCGGTTGTTACCGTTGCCTTAAAGTTAATAAACCCATTAGCTGCACCAAAATCACTTTGAGTATAGTACTGACTGTCTTCTAGCTTATGGGCACGTTCAAGTTCTGGTAAATCATGCTTACGGCGTTCAAATTTATCAGCTACCTGTAAACCACGGCTATAACCAAAGCTAGGAAGGAGTTCCAAGTTATTAATAAAAGTGCCATTGGCAACTAATTGTGTATCAGAGTCTTTATCAGTAAAGGCTGTATGATCACGAGTAACCGACAGTTGCCCTTCTCTTATTTCGTTTGGCATAAGCGGCTGCTCAAACTCAAACCATGCTGAATAAAGCGCTGGTAATTTTTCAACTATCTTACCGCCTGCCATAGCTACATCCCAACTTTTAGCGTGTTGAGGTGAGCTTATTAACACTCGCGTAATTGGCTCGTTAGAGGTATTAGTAAATTTAATTTTTGCCACAGCACTTAAAGCACGCTTTTTTGGATAAATATCAACAGTTAAGTCAACATCGGTCACCATAGGTACTGCTAAGTCTTTGTATTGTGCAAACTGCTGTTCATAACTTATTTGCTTGTCTTGAAACTCATCGCTCGTAGTAAACTCATTCAAAACTCGCGTGTTGTTATAAATATTGTAGCCTGCACCAACAAACACTAGTGCACTAATAACCGCAATCGCTTGCCCTTTTAACGACATATTATAACGAAGCATAGACAGGCGTGTGCGCAGCGTTTGTGAAGGACCACGGTGCCATAACGCAAACCCAACAATCGCTAAAACAAGACTTAACGCGCCCCAATATAATGTGTACCAATGCGCAGCTTGTAAGAAATGTCCATAACCATTTATATCAGAATACGGTACGCTACTGCTTTGCGAAAAATGATACATATGATGCTCAAACCCATAAGAACCCATTACTTTTTGCGCTATGTAATACAAAATAAACAAACCCATTCCTACATATTTATTCGGGCTAATAATCTGTAAAAAGAAGGCGAGTACTGTCAGCATAATCAACGGTAAAATCGATAAATAAACAATCCTAAATAAATACTGTCCTAGCTCTAAATTAAATTGACCTTTAAATAACTGAACTGTAATTGTGAGTATCATTCCCACGAGGAACAACCCAGAAACAGCGGCGATTAAAGCCAGTATTTTTGACACCCAAAAAACACTGTTATGTACAGGAAAGCTGTCAACAATATCGCCCATGCCACTTTGTCGCTCTCGCCACACAAGCTCAGCACTATAAAAAGCGATAATAACAAACAAAAATAAACCAGAAATACCGCTAATAATATTGACCATATTCTGAGTTAAAGGCCAGTTAGTAGTGCCATAAGCACCAATAGGCGCAAACAGAGGGATCATAAGCGTTACAATGCTTACACCCGCTAAAATCATAAAAGGAGCACTAAATATAACTTGTTTAAGTTCGAATATACTGCGTATTATTAGCTGAGATTTAGTACTAATCCCCGCTGATTTATAATTTTTAGCACTATTGATAAGTGCAGCTTGTTTATTTTGTACAAAAGCAGAG
Organism: Pseudoalteromonas sp. NZS100_1; assembly: GCF_015864285.1. Lineage (NCBI taxonomy): Bacteria > Pseudomonadati > Pseudomonadota > Gammaproteobacteria > Alteromonadales > Pseudoalteromonadaceae > Pseudoalteromonas > Pseudoalteromonas sp. NZS100_1. The sequence continues at coordinate 68,226 of NZ_JADYXN010000020.1, read as the reverse complement.
ACTTTAAATTGCTTCTTCTGTTTTTTAGTTACTATGCGGTTGCTTAGCTTTCCAAGGCCAAAAAACATTGCAACACTGATTGCCACCCACAATATACGGTTAACTAAAAGGTCACCTGTGAGCGTTAGCACTTCTGTGTTTTTATCATTTACAGTCCAATAACGTGTTAAATCAATTAACGAACCTGAACCAAATGGGTCGGCGTAAACAACAATATTTCTAAATGCTAAATCATCAAAGTAAACGCCGGCAATTTGATAGGCTATAAAAATCACAACAGCTGCTACATACACCGACATCATGGTTTTAAAATAGACCGCTACACTATTAAAAATAGCCGAAAGCACAAGTAAACTTGGCACTGCTAAATAAAGATAAGGCGCAGCGTAGTACATTAGCTTATTAGGACCAATCAATTCGCCATCGAGCCAGCCAACTAATAAACCAAATTGCGACCCTAAAAACACACCCAATGGCACGCTTAAAAACACAATAAGTACAACTAAGTAAGAACCAAAAAAACGCCCTGCTTGATAAGGCACAGGATTAACAGGCTTACTAAATACCAGCTCATCCATTTTGCTTTCACTGTTGCGAATAGCAGAGCTGGCAACAAAGTTAACCACTAAAAACATAGCGAGTGTACAAAATGTAACGGTTAAAAGCATAATCGAGAACGGCGAGTTCATATGAACATTCGCCCCACCTAGCGGAAACTTACTACTGGAGCTTATAAAAAACGCCATAAAAAAGAAGATTAATGAGGTCACATAAAACGAAGGTTGGCGCATAAAATAGCGCAGCTCAAACGCAAGCATATTAAAAAACATAACGCCTCCTTATGCTACTTCGCTGTTACGATGATTAAGCAGTGTAGAAAAATACACATCTTCTAAATTTGCATTACTTGCTTCAAACCCTTGTGGAGCCTGCTCTGCTATTACATGTAAAATTGTTTTCCCTGCAAATAAGCGCTTAGAAATAACCGGTAATTGCGGCTCAAGTTCTTGCGCTTCTTCTTGGCTCATGGCTTTGCGCCAAATTTGTCCTTGGAGCTTATCGGTAAGCGCTATTGGGTTACCTTCCAGTAAAATCTTACCGCCAGCCAACACCGCCATATTTGGGCAAAGCTCTGCAACATCTTCAACAATATGGGTCGATAATATAACTACTTTTTGCTCGCCTAAGCTTACTAATAAGTTATGGAAACGATTACGCTCTTCAGGATCTAGCCCCGCTGTTGGCTCATCAACGATTAGTAAATCAGGGTCGCCTAGTAAGGCTTGTGCAATACCAAAACGCTGGCGCATACCGCCCGAAAAGCCACTTACCGCTTTTGAGCGATGTTGATATAAATTAGTGTGCGCAAGTAACCCTTCAACCGACTCTTTACGCTCCGCTTTATTATGAATACCCTTTAAAACAGCCATATGGTCCAGTAAGTCGTAAGCACTAACACGCGGGTACACACCAAAATCTTGTGGTAAGTAACCTAAGCGTTGGCGCAGTGCCTGTGGGTCTTTAAATACATCAATGCCATCAAAAGTAATTGAACCTGAATCAGCCGACTGTAGTGTTGCAATGGTACGCATAAGCGATGATTTACCTGCGCCATTTGGCCCAAGCAATCCAAACATCCCTTTACCGATAGATAAATCAACACCTTGTAGTGCATGTACGCCGTTATCGTAGGTTTTAGATAACCCAGTTATTGATAGCATTTTTACTTCCTTGAATATGAGTAATTATTTTTATGATGTTTTATACCACAAGAAAAACAGGAACATAAGTTACTTACTGGTTAAATTTGTAACAACAAATAAACATAATTTAAACTCATAACACTTGCCTACGCTTTATTCACTCGGTATAAAAACCACATATACTTTTTATAAGAAGCGAAAAGCCATGCAAGATCACCAAAGTCAGCCATTAAACGACTTTATAGAATACCCACACGACGAAATGCTAAATCGCGCTAACGAGTTTTTAATCACTAGCCAACGTCGCCATAGCATTCGCAGCTTTAGCGATCGCCCAGTACCAAAAAATATTATTGAAGCATGTATAAAAGCAGCAGGTACAGCACCCAGTGGAGCGAATCATCAGCCTTGGCATTTTGTTGCTATAAATAGTAGCGATGTAAAAAAGCAAATAAGAGAAGCCGCCGAAAAGCTAGAACGTTCTTTTTATGAAGGGCGAGCAGGTGAAGAATGGTTAGATGCGCTAAAACCGTTAGGTACCGACGCCAATAAACCTTATTTAGAGCATGCACCTTGGCTTATAGCTGTATTTAGTCAAAAAAAGGGCGGCGTAAGCACTGATGATAAAAATACGAATTATTATGTGCATGAGTCTGTTGGCTTAGCTACCGGCTTTTTAATTCAAGCTTTGCACCGTTCAGGTTTGGCAACCCTTACTCATACTCCAAAACCAATGAGCTTTTTAACCGACATATGTGGCCGAGATAGGGATAACGAGCGCCCGTATATGTTACTTATTGCAGGCTACCCAAGTGAAGATGCCACAATACCGGCTCATGCACTGGATAAAAAATCTATCGATGAAATAGCTACGTTTATTTGAGATGATCTTTAACCGCAAACTTATCGCTTGGGTTAAACCTTGCGATAATATGCTGTTATGTATTTGTAGTTTCGTCTAAGCATAGTGGCTGTTTTCGTACGAAATCTATTTAAGTACAAATGCTGCAAAAAATTAATAGCACAAAAACAATACAATAGAGCTGAGGTTATTCTAACCTGCTTTCGCTGCGCTACTCACGCCACTAAAAATCGTTAGTCTTTACAAAATAAGTTATATAGCGTGCCAAGTAATTGCACTGCGTTATCGTCAATTATACGATAATAAATAGTTTGGCTTTCACGGCGAGTGGCAACAACATTCGCTTTTCGTAGTGCAGCTAAATGCTGAGAAAGTGCCGATTGTGCTAAAGGTACGGCTTCATTTAGTTGCGATACACTCATTTCTTTATCTTGCAAAGAGCATAAAATCATTAAGCGATTTTTATTCGCTAAAATTTTTAATAACTGCTCTGCCTGCGCCACATTCCCAGCCATTGCAATAAAGTCGATATTCATAGCATGCTCTTATTATAAAAAGTGATTGGAGTATAAATATATGCATTGTTAATGTCTAACATTAGAATTTACTAATATAGAAAAAACGAATATAGTAAATAAAACACTAAATAAAATTGAATAGCTCATTTTTTAATTGCGGGACTCATAATTGCCGTATTTGTATAGCTGCAATATTTTGATCCTAGATGAATATGGCTTACTGTTTTTATTACACTAAACTCAATTCAATCTGCTATTAGTTGTTTGTATTTGATGATCACACAATTACGCAAACGTAACCTTAAGGAATAAAAAAGCATGCTTACATCAATCCCTGATTTACTTAAAATTATCACACCTAACCAGCGCCGTATTGACGCAGCACAAGCAAAGCTCGAGCTTGAACAAAATAAAGGCTTACTTATTGATGTGCGCGAACCAGCAGAACACGCAACAAATGCAGCTGTTGGAGCAATAAATATTCCGCGCGGGTTACTCGAAATGAAGTTGATGGAAATAGAAAAAGATGCAACACGCCCAATTTACTTACACTGTGCCAGTGGTGCACGTGCAACCCTTGGTGCAGAAGCGCTAACACGTGTTGGTTATGAAAACGTTAGTGTTATTACCTGTGATGCAAGCCAAATATGTAGCGTGTTTTAAGCATCTACTTAAGTGCTTGCAGTTATGCACCTAACAAAGGTAGGTGTTTAACGCTGTGATAAGTCAGTGCTAATTTAATACACGCTTTAAGTGGGTACTCTGGTAATGGCTTTTCACTATTTAACACTATTGCTCTATTTCCTTCAAAAGTGAGATTATGAGAATATAATTCTCTAAATGTAATTACGAGCTTTGATTGGCAATGAAAAAACAAATAACATGATGATCCTTTAAAGCCAATGCGAATGGGGCTGCCATTTATTGTGCTATAGCTTGGCTCTCCCCACTTTATTGACTCCTCCACAGCTCCCAAGTTTTGCTCTTGTGCTACGGTATAAATTAGCTCCCGTAATTTTATAAGCGTACTTTTAGTTATCTGAGGATAATTATTAAATATATTTTCAATATCCGTAGTCACAAAAACATCCTTATAAGCAAGATATTGGCTGTATTTAAAAATAAGTTACTTTTGCTGCCTTTCATCAAGTAAAACAAGTAGCATCTGCTCAATATTTTTAACACTATAAGTAAGTGCTCTCAGTAGCTCTTTCTCACTTTGTTCTGTCGCCTGCTGCGAAGTTTTACCTTGATTAGCCAATACATCTTTTTGCTCAAGTATCGCTTCTCTAAACTCACTCGCATTAACTACACCAAGCAAAGACACTAAAGCCCCATTTCCTGACTGCCCTGCCGTTTCAAAGCTTAAACGATATAACCCAAACAGTCGCATTAACGGCCCTTGGCTTAATCCAACATCAGTTATTTTTTCAAGCGGAATAGATTTTTCTTCTTTAAATAATATGCCACGTTTAACTACCAATTTTTGTGGTAATAAGTCAGCCGACATAGCTGCGAGTATTCGCCCGCCCACCAGCCATACGATAAGTAAAATGATAGGTATAAGCGGTATAGTAACAAGAGCCAACATTGCAAATAGCGAGGTAGTAACCATCCAATATTGTTTTACCTTGTAATCGAATGAAGCACTTTTTAAAATATGTTTTGTCATTGTTTTAATCCTTTATCTATATAACTACAAATACACTCTGTAAACTTCAATAATCTCTACTCAATCTTACAAACTAATAACGACTTTTATAGCAAGGGCAATAAACACAACACCCAGTATTTTATCAAGCCATGGGTTTTGCTTAGTAAAACCAAAGCGATTTTTTGAAACCTCAGTAAGTACTGCAACTAGCAAATACCAACCTGTATCAATTATAAACACGGTTAAGCACATAATAATGCCAATGCTTAAAGTGAGATTTTGCGGGTCTATAAACTGCGAAAACAACGCTAAAAAGAAAATGGCTAATTTAGGGTTTAAAAATGCAATGGCGAATCCATCTTGCAGCGCTTTAGTTGCACTTACCTCGCTTTTTTGTACTTGCAGTTCGTCATTATTGGGTTTTGCTAATAGTATTTTTAAACCTAAATAGGCTAAATATCCAGCACCCAAATATACAAGCACTTGGTATACCGTTGGAAATTGAGCCATCAATGTCCCCAAACCAAGTAACGAAGCGGCCGCATAAAGCCCAACACCCACGCCATGGCTAAGTGCAGCAAGCATACCGTTTTTCATTCCGCCACTCATTGTATGCTTTAGTACAACTGCAAGGCTTGGGCCTGGCGACATTGCACCCATCATGCATACAAGTACTAAACTAAACCATGCTGCTAATGTCATTTTTGTCCTTATAGTTCATCGTTTTCTATTAATAATATATAGGCCGTTATTTGGCCTTATTACTTTCCAACCTTCTTGATTTTAGCGGTATATGCTCTCATTTAAATCATTTACATCAATGTCGTTACTAAAAACCACGCTTTTTAAATTCTACTATTTTTTGCATTGTTTGTTATCCACTTTATAAGCTGTATTCAAAATCGTAATAGTGAATGCCCTGCTCAACACGTATTTTCATGCTGCCAGTTAATCCTTCTAGCTCATTAGTGCCTGAGTCGGGGATTACATTTAAAATTAGGCTGTCTTGGCCTTTATCCATAGTGCCAAAATGCTGCAATACAAAACTGCCTTTTTTGCCGTCAAGCTCACCTATCACTTGCTCTATGGCAACATAACCGGCACTACCTTGCGTAGGGGTCATAGCGCTTAGCATTTCGCCTTGGCTGGTAGCATTAAGCGCACCAGTAAAAGTTTTATCAATCGACATGCGTCCTAAGTTAATGCCTTGCTGACCTTTGGTATAACCTTCAATAGGCGCTAAAGCCACTGTAAATTCACCGCTTATTATTTTTGTTGTCATAGCTATTCCTTATTGATGATATTTAATACTATTGATTTTTAATCCGATGATGCCATATCTATACCTTAACCTTTAAAAAGAATCCACTATGTCAAAAAACACATCTACATCCGAAAAAGCCGCCTTTAGCAGCTTATTACCTGTTTTTACTTTTATTAAACCGTATAAATGGATGGTAGTCGCCGCGCTAGCTGCGTTATTAGTTACTGCGGGTGTTAACTTGTCACTGGGCCAAGGTGTTAAATTTGTTATTGATCATGGATTTATTGCAGGCTCCAAAGAGCAATTACAACAAGCTGTACTTGTACTCATTGGTTTAATCAGCTTATTAGCAGTAGGCACTTTTAGCCGTTTTTATTTAATGTCGTGGATTGGTGAACGAGTAAGTAACGATATTCGAAAAGCCGTGTTTAATCGTATTGTTACGCTACACCCTAGCTACTTTGAAGAAAACCGCAGTGGCGAGCTTATGTCGCGTTTAACCACCGACACCACATTACTGCAATCAATTATTGGTTCATCCTTTTCTATGGCGCTGCGCAGTGTACTTATGTTGATTGGTGGACTTGCTATGTTGTTGTTTACTAATTTAAAACTCACTTTAGTGGTTGTAGCCTGTGTACCACTGGTACTTATTCCTATGATGATATTTGGTCGCAAGGTACGTAAACTAGCAAGCTCTAGCCAAGATGCCATTGCCGACATAAGTACCTATGCCGGAGAAATCATACAAAATATTAAAGTAGTGCAAAGCTATAGCCATGAAGAACAAGAGCAGCATGCCTTTGCACTTGAGACCGAAAAAGCCTTTAACGTAGCTAAAAAACGCATTAAACAGCGTTCGTTTTTAATAGCCGTAGTGATTTTTTTAACCTTTAGTGCCATTAGCGCTATGTTATGGGTAGGTGGCAGTGACGTACTTGCAGGTACCATGACCGGCGGCGAGCTAGGCGCATTTGTGTTTTACGCTATTATGGTTGCAATGTCGGTGGCAACCGTTGCTGAAGTATATGGCGAGCTACAACGCGCAGCAGGCGCGGCGGCAAGATTACTTGAGTTACTTGCTGTTAAAAGTGAAATAGAAAACCCGCTAAACCCACAAGATAGTAATTTACTGCAAGAAAGTAGCAGCCCTGCTATTACGCTTGAAAATATAAGCTTTAACTATCCCTCTCGCCCAGACGTAAGCGCACTTAATAAAATAAACCTAAATATAAATCAAGGCCAAACGGTGGCTATTGTTGGCCCTTCTGGCGCAGGTAAAACAACGTTATTTGAATTACTACAACGCTTCTACGATCCAGCTAGCGGAGCCATTAAATTTAAAGATGTAAACATTAAAGATTTATCGCTTAATACTCTGCGCAATAAAATGGGCATGGTAGCGCAAAATCCTATTTTATTTAGCTCCGATGTAATGCATAACATTCGTTATGGCAACCCAAGTGCAACCGACGAGCAAGTATATGCCGCAGCAAAGTATGCGCATGCCGATGAATTTATCAAACAGTTACCGCAAGGTTATAACAGCTTTTTAGGTGAGCAGGGTGTGAGGTTATCGGGTGGGCAGAAGCAGCGTATTGTGCTTGCACGTGCCATATTAAAAGACCCTGAAATACTTCTTCTTGATGAAGCCACCAGCGCGCTGGATGCGCAAAGCGAACACCATGTACAAGCTGCACTTGAGCATTTAATGCAAAACAGAACAACATTAATTATTGCCCATAGGCTGGCAACGGTTAAACATGCCGATGTAATTGTAGTGATGGAAAATGGGGAGGTTATAGCAACGGGTACTCACCAAGAGTTGTTAGTAAGTAACCCGCTGTATCAAAAACTGTGTGAATTACAGTTTAATAAAGACTAATTATTCTTCGGTATTTGGCACTATCTGAATTTCTACGCGACGGTTTTGAGCACGGCCATTTGCACTATCATTAGTTGCAATTGGGCGTGTTTCGCCATAGCCCATAGTGCTAACACGTGTAGCCATAATTTGTTGGTTCACTAAGTAGTTTTTAACGCTTTGAGCGCGTTCACGCGATAGGTTCATGTTGAAGCTATCTTTACCCGTACTGTCAGTATGCCCTTGCACACTAAGGTAGGTTTTTTCGTACTTGTTCATTACTTTAGCAATCGCATCTAACGTATCGTTAAAGCCTGATGAAATATAAGACTGAGCAGTCGCAAACGTAATGTTTGATGGCATTACTAAACGTAAGTTGTCACCTTCACGCACTACTTCAACACCTGAACCCGCTAACTCATCACGAAATGCTTCTTCTTGCTTATCCATGTAGTCGCCAACAGCAGCGCCCGCCAGTGCACCAATAGCTGCACCAATAAAAATACGTTTATCTTTATGATTACCCGTAGCCTTACCTAATACACCTCCGGCTGCGGCGCCTATAGCGGCTCCTTTACCTGTGTTATTCATTTCACAACCAGAAAGTAATACAGCTACTACGGTTACGCTTAAAAGTGATTTAGTTAAAGTCATGGTGATACCCTATTCATTAAGAATTTAGCAAGAGTATGCAAATACATGTATGAACAAACTATGAAGAGAGTGTTAAAAGCAACGCATCTTGCTTGATTGTTAAACAGACCTCAAACTAATGTGTCATTTTAATAAAAATGTCATACTACGCTGTGACAATTTAATGAATTTTACAAAGGATATTGGCGCAATGTTAATTGCTATTTTTAGACAGTTTTTTTTACTAGGGTGTATGAGCTTTGGCGGCCCTGCTGCGCATTTAGGTTATTTTAAACGCCACTTTGTAGACTCGTTAAATTGGTTAACTAACACGCGTTACGCACAACTTATTAGTTTAAGCCAAGCGCTGCCGGGGCCTGGCTCTAGCCAAGTTAGTTTTGCTATTGGTGTTGAGCGTGCTGGAGTACTGGGTGGTATAGCTGCTTTTGTAGGTTTTACTCTGCCTTCGTTTTTAATAATGGTGCTGCTTGCGGTGAGTGCTCATCAGTTTGACGCTGTTTACTTTGCCATTATTGCAGGCTTAAAGTTATTTGCCGTTGTTATAGTTGCTGATGCAACACTTAGTATGGCTAAAAGCTTTTGTACAAGTGCTGCGCTTAAGTTACTTGCTGTAATGAGTACACTTGCTTTGGTGTTATTTCCAATGATGGGAACTCAAATCGCTATTTTAATAACCGCTGCAACAATAGGTGCTATATGGCCTTTATTAAAACTGGGTACAGCCACAGAAAATGTTAGCAGTACAAAAAGTAATATTAATTGGATTGCACTGGGGTTATTTGCGCTCTTACTTGGTGTGAGCTTTATTCCACTAGGACATGAGTTTGCTTTGTTTGCCCCTTTTTACCAGGCAGGTGCAATGGTGTTTGGCGGCGGACACGTAGTACTGCCGGTACTTCAAGCTGGCGTACCAGCATTGAGTGATGATCAGTTTTTAAGTGCTTACGCGAGTGCACAAGCAGTGCCTGGGCCTATGTTTACTATTGCTACTTACTTAGGCGCACAACTTACTACAGAACAACCTTTAGTGGGTGCTCTTATAGCTACACTGCTTATATTTATGCCTGGTTTTTTACTTATACTCGCATTCCAAAAGAGCTGGATTAACTTGGCAAGTAAGCCACGTTTTGCAAGCTCAATAGCGGCGCTTAATGCCGCGGTAGTAGGTTTTTTAGCGGCTGCACTGTATTCGCCAATTTGGACATCAGCGGTGCATAACCTTTGGCAAGTTGCGTTAGTAATAATTACATTTGCATGGCTGCGATTTAAAAAGCCACCTATTTGGTGGCTCTTAGCTTTATTTATTGCTGTGGGTCTTTTACAGCACTATTTGCCATCACTCTAAATGTTGGCTTATCTGTTTGTTGCTCGTTAGGTGGGCTTAATTGCCCACTTACACTTTGATACGCTCTAAGCCCAAACACGGGTAATACCGCAAGTAAATGGTCCATTATTTCGGCTTGTAAATGCTCGTACGAAATCCAGCGTTTGTCTTCACTAAAGCAATAAAACTCAATAGGTAAACCATGGTTTAGTGGTTGTAGCTCTCGTACCATTAACGTAAGCGACGTATTAATTTTACTGTGCTGTTTTAAATAGCCTTCAGCATAGCGACGAAATAACCCTAAATTAGAAACCTGAGCAGGTAATGTCGTCACTCGAATATAGTCGTGCAGCGGAATAGCCGCATCAATTTGTTTTCTAAACTCATCACCCACTAAACAAATACTGTGCATATCAATATTGAGTGAGCGTTTAATACGTCTACCGCCCGACTCTTGCATGCCGCGCCAGTTTTTAAATGAACCCGCTACCAGCATATAAGTTGGAATAGTTGTTATGGTGTTATCCCAGTTACGTACCTTTACAGTGTTTAAACCCAAATCAATTACTTCGCCATCGGCGCCGTAATTTTCTACTTGAATCCAATCACCATAGGTTACTAGGCGATTTGCTGCTATTTGAATACTGGCTACAAAGCCTAAAATAGTGTCTTTAAATACTAATAACGTAACGGCAGCAATAGCACCAAAGCCAGAGAGAATATAAGTAGGTGACTTCTCAAGAAAAATGCTCACAATTAAAATTGCACACACAATAAAGGTTATTAGCTTAACAACCTGAATTAAGCCCTGAATAGGGACTTCGCGTGCAAACTCTAACTGGTTATAAATAGTACCCGCAATGCTCACAATACTACTAAAAATAAAACCCGCATAAATAATAAGCAAAGCTTGTCCTATTGTTTTTAGTATTTCTCCTGCAATTTCATTAACTGGGTATACGCTATCAAACGTAGCTAAAAACAATACGCAGCACAGCATTCCGGCAATACGTTTATTTAGCTTATTAAGCATAGGAGAAAGCGCACCAATTCGCTCAGGAGAAAGCCTCGTCACTATTTTTTGAATGCCAGGTAACATTAATCTACGAGTAAATAAGTAAACAATTAATAAAGAAAATATCCCTATTGAGACTGCGGTAATTGAGCTAAGAAAATCCGCGTCGGGTACTTTTTCAAACCAAGGAGCAATTAATTCCTGAAGATGGGTGTTGGTCATAGTGTTTCAATTTCCTTACTGATTTGTGGTTCAGGTAAATCTTGTTGAGCATAAATGTCGGCAAGCTGCTGATCTTTAGCAACCCATAGCTCATTCACATAATGTTGAAAATTAACTTTAAATACGTCATCGCTTTGATAGCTGCCCTGCATATTGTCATTAATGGGCGTTACGTCTATTGAAACATAAATAGAATCTAGCTCACCTTTTAGCAAGTTACGACAAACGTGATCTGTCTTACCGCTGTATACTAAACTTGTATTAAGCATGGCATCAAATTGATCGGCTAATACTTCAAGCGCAAAAGCAATGCCACCCGCTTTGGGCTTTAATAAATGCTTAAAAGGACTTTGTTGCAGATTATGTTTGGCTGGCGTATAGCGTGTACCTTCAACAAAATTAATGATGGTAGTAGGATGATGACGAAAATTACGACAGCTACGCTTCGTGCGCTCTACATCCAACCCTTTCAACTTTGGATTTTTAGCAAGCTGCGCTTTGCTTACCCGTTTCATAAACGGCATACCCATAGCCCACGCACCAGTGCCAATAAAAGGCATGTACTTTAACCCGTCTTTTAAAAAGAACTTAGGGGCAGGCAATGCATGTAATGAGCTAAGTACAGTTATATCTAACCAACTCGCGTGGTTACAAATAAGTAAATACCAACTTTTTGAGTTTAAGTCGCCACTTATATCAACCACAATGTTAGGGCAACCTAACCAAAGCCCTAAACGGTTGCCGTTACACCAACCTCGGTAAGCGCTGTGTAATATAGAGTTAACCACAGGCAAAGGCAGTAATAACTTAATAAGGCCCAGTACAAATACTAGCGAGCCAAAAAGTATCATGTTAGAAAACAATACGCAGCCTACAATTAAGCCGTTAAGCCAATTTGGTAACCACTTTTTTAGCATAACTGTAAGCTCATATTTTTACCTTTTACTTATGGGTTTTTTCGAGCGATTGTAGTGTTTGCTCTTTGTTTTCCCATAAGCGGTTTAACTCGCTTTGAAAGCGAACTCTAAATTCAGAATCACCGGTGTAGTCACCAATAAGCTCTTCGCTTACCGGCCTTACTTCCACGTGTACGTTGATATTTTTTACCTTACCACCAGCAAAATCCATAAAAGTAGGAATACCATCTGGGTACTGAATGGTAACGTTAACCACTTTAGTAATTTGCTCGCCCATTGCTTGCATTACAAAAGCAATACCGCCCGCTTTTGGTTTTAATAAATGTGGGAACGGGCTATTTTGGCGCTCATGCTTTTGCGTAGTAAAACGAGTGCCTTCTACAAAGTTAACCACACTTACTGGCATCTCTTTAAATTTTTCGCAGGCTTTACGTGTGGTTTCTAAATCTTTGCCACGCAGCTTTGGATTCTTTTTTAATTGGCTTTTACTCGTGCGAGTCATAAACGGAAAATCAAGCGCCCACCAACATAAACCTAAAATAGGCACGTAAATAAGCTCTTTTTTCAAAAAGAAGTTTAAAAATGGAATTTTACGATTAAACACGCGCTGTAATACTAAAATATCGACCCAGCTTTGGTGATTTGCAATTACTAGGTACCAATCTTTTAGTTTAAGGTCTTCAAGGCCAGTTACATTAAGTTTAGTTGGCGTAAATAACGCTTGATTTAAGCTATTAAAGGTAACCCAAATAGTTGCAAATTGCTTAGCTGCCCAGCTCATAAGCTTTTGTAGAGGCTTAATAGGGATAAGCTTTATAAGCCCACAAACAAAAATAGGCACAAACCAAAAAAGTGTGTTTATTGTGTAAAAAATAATACTAAATACACTGCGAATAACTGACATTACTTCCATTCCTTTAAACATTGCGCAGCCACTAATACTGCGCTTTCAGTTGCTTACAAATTAATCTTCAAAATAGGTATAGCCTTCAAGGCCTGCATTAAGCTCAGCTAAATAACCTTCTTTACACTGCGTCGATACATCAAGTTTATTAACTTGGTACGCAAAGTTGTCAGCTAAAATGGCGCTATCATAGTCAACAAACTTTAATACATCCTTAACGCTATCACCTTTTATAGCATTGGTTAACACGTAGCCGTCGTCGTTAAGCTCTACGTGCACCGAATCAGTGTCACCAAATAGGTTATGTAAATCACCTAAAATCTCTTGATACGCGCCTACCATAAACATAGCAATGTGGTATTGCTCGCCATGCTTATATTCTGGTATTGGTAGGCTGGTTTCGATACCAGCGCCTTCAACGTATTCGCGAATTTGCCCGTCAGAATCGCAGGTAATATCTTGAATAATCGCGCGCTGAGTCAGTGGCTGAGTTAAGTTTTCGATTGGCATAACAGGAAACAACTGCTGAATACCCCATACATCAGGCAACGACTGAAATAATGAAAAGTTAACAAAGAGTTTATCAGCAAGCTTTTCGTTTAAATCGTCGAGCACTTCACGGTGCGCGCGCGCGTTATTACTAAGCGATGCACGTACACGATGTAAAATAGTAAAGTAAAGCTGCTCTATTTTCGCCCACTCTAGCATGCTTACTAAGCCATGCACGTACTGATCGTGCGCTTCGCTAAATAAGTGCATAGCGTCGTGATAAATCTCTAATGCCATACGCGGGTTTAAACGCTGTAAACACTGCCACATTTCATCAAGCACTAATGCGCTATTTTCAAGCGGTGGCTCTGGATTTAAATGATTAGGCGCTTTTTCTACGTCAATTACATCGGTAATTAATACCGCATGGTGAGCAGTTAAAGCACGCCCCGACTCGGTGATAATGGCCGGATGCGTAAGGTTATGCTGATCGCACACTTCTGCAAATGCATTCACTACGTTACGCGCATACTCTTCTACGGTGTAATTCATTGAACACGCACTACGCGAGCCAGAGCCCTCGTAATCAACGCCTAAGCCGCCGCCCACATCAACTGTATTTAACGGTACGTTTAATTGTGTAAGCTCAGCAAAGTGGCGTGCACATTCACGTAAAGCACGGTGAATATCACGAATGTTGGCAATTTGAGAACCAATATGAAAATGCACCATTTGCATTAAGTGCAGCTTATTATGCTTTTTAAGCACTTCAACAGCACTTAGTACTTGGCCTGCCGTTAAACCAAACTTGCCTTTTTCGCCGCCCGTGTTTTGCCACTTGCCTTTGCCTACTGAGTTTAGGCGAATGCGAATACCAATAGCCGGTTCAATGCCTAGGTTGTCTATTTCTTCAAGTAGTGTGGTCAGTTCTGAAAGCTTTTCTACCACAATTTTTACGCTGTGGCCCATTGCTTGACCAATACACGCTAGGCGTAAAAACTCACTGTCTTTATAGCCGTTACACACTATTGTGATTGGCTCTTTTGCTACACCCAAAATAGCCATAAGTTCTGGCTTTGAGCCTGCTTCTAGGCCAACAAGCCCGCTTGGATGCGCTAATAGTTTACTTACTACAGAACGTTGCTGATTTACTTTAATTGGGTAAACACAGGTGTATTTTCCGTTATATTCGCGATTTGCTCGCGCCTGCGTAAACGCGTTAGTAAGTGTGTCTACACGATTTTTTAAAATATCAGTAAAGCGTACTAAAACCGGCAACGTTAAACCTTGTTGCTTAAACTGCTCAGTTAATTGCGTTAAAGAAATGGCCGGTTTTGTTTGGTCGCCATCTGGGTAAGCCACCAGTTCGCCTTGTGCGTTAATATCAAAATAACCATCACTCCAATGAGCAACGTTATAAGTGGCGCGTGCTGTTTCTAAACCCCAGGTCATGGCAACTCTTCTTTAGTCAATTAGGTATAAAGGCGCATTTTAATACGTCACTATCCACTAGGCTAACAAAAATTGAACTTTCACTCACTCCTAACTAACTTTATTCGTCAAATCAGTTAAAATGTCATTGAGCAAAACGCCAAGCACTGGCAGAATTGCCCCTTTTTCATACTCAACCTAAAAAGTGTAATAGTAACTATGGCAAATTTAGATCAAAGTAAGTGGTTTACTGAAATTAGCGACCGCGATGGCAGCGCATTTTCATTACGTATTAATAAAAAGTTAGATGAAAAACAGTCTCCTTTTCAAAAGGTAGAAATGTTTGAAACCACAGACTTTGGTAATTTAATGATCATCGACGGGTGTACTATGGTAACAACCCGCGAAAACTTCTTTTATCATGAGATGATCAGCCACCCTGCACTTTTAGCGCATCCAAACCCTAAAAACGTCGTTATTATTGGCGGCGGCGACTGCGGTACTTTACGCGAAGTATTAAAACACCCAGGCGTAGAAACTGTAACGCAAATAGATATCGACGAAGTAGTAACGCAAATGTCGTTAAAATACTTCCCAGAGCTTTGTGAATCTAATAACGACGCCCGTGCAACTGTTATGTTTGACGACGGTATTAAATACATGCGCGAAGCCGCTGGCGAATCTATCGACGTAGTGATTGTTGATGGCACAGATCCGGTAGGTCCAGGTGAGGGTTTATTTAACCATGCGTTTTACACAAGTTGTTTAGATGCACTGCGCCCAGGTGGTATTTTAGTACAACAAAGTGAATCACCACTTATGCACATGCCACTATTAGTTGAAATGCGCGAAGCAATGTTAAGCGTAGGCTTTAACGATTTACAAACATTACCATTTCCACAACCAATTTACCCAAGCGGTTTATGGTCAGTAACACTTGCACGTAAATCACAAGCATTTGACGGTTTTAGAGAAGATGCAGCTGCAAATATTGCACAGCACAGCGAGTACTATAACAACGGTATTCACCATGGTGCACTCGCTACACCTAACTACATGAAACGCGCATTCGATAAAAAATAATCTATACCAATTTTATTAAACTAAAAAGGGAGCATTTAAATGCTCCCTTTTTTATACTTTTAAAAACGCCATTGCGCATTTAGCATTATTTGCTGCTGCGAGATTCGTTCATTAAATCCAATTGGCTCTCTATTTTTTGCAACACTTTTAAGTGCAGAACCTTCAACCCCTATTTGTAGTTTATTAGTGAGCTGGTAGCGCCATGTTGCGGTTAAGCCTTCCCCATTACTTGCATTAGGGTCAAACGCGGTTGTGTCGTTGTCAGTAACTTTAAAATAATCATAACGTACTGAAACTCGATGTTTGCCTTCTTTATGGCTCAGCATTAAATAATGACTATAAAAAGCATTATCAATTAATGCGTTACTGCCCATTTCAGTTTTACCATTAAGTACCTGTGCTATTAAACGTGTTTTACTATTAAACTTATAAAGCCAAGCAGCGCTTGTAAAGCGAGTATCCCAAGCATACTGCCCTGTACTAATATTGAGTGTGGTTGGGTCACCGTTATTGTTGTAATAATAAATTCGAAATTGTGATTTTTTTAAGTAATCCCAATGTACGCCAGCGTAATAGCCAAAACGCCCGTCTACCTCTTCAAACGGCAAAACCTGATTAGCCTGCCAACGTAATTCGTATGCATTTAATGCCGCTATAGGCGCAAATTTAATACTTTCGTTAAATGTAGTTTGTCTATCGTGTAATGCAAAACCACGCCACGCAAGTAAAGTCCCTGCGGGGTCGTTGCCTTTAAATGTCGCACCTACAAAGCTAAAGTTATGCCTGCTGTTAAAACGTTTTGCTGGGCGCTTAATAGTTACCTCTGCGCCAACAGTGCGTACTTCCTCGCCTATCCAGCTATTAATAGCTGAGTTTGTATAGTTATAAGGAGAAGTCCACCCTATATCAGGATTTTCAAGCGACATAAGTGGGTAAAAACCCCCCACGCGCATGTGCCATTTATAGTTGCTGTTAGATAGCGGCTGATACTTTATATAAGCCTGCGTAAAACCAAGGCCAACGTCAGGATCTTGATTCGCATTTAACACCCCATGAGCCGACCAACTAGATGCTAAATCAACATTAAAATCTAAAATACCTTGGGATAAAATAAGTTCGTCGCTTTTAGTATCGTGCCGATATAGCCCAAGACCGCCCTCTTGGAAGCTACGTATATCGTCCCCCTGCACGGCTCTAATTTGTATCAAGCCTTTTACTTGTGCATACAATGCATTACTAAAACATAAAGCACCGGCTACAAATGCCAGCCTTATTAAGCGATTAATAGTCATCAAATTCATCCGTAGCAAAATCAATTTGCTCCGCAATTTCCTGCTTTACTTTATAAGTGATAGGGTTAGTAGCCACAGTAATAGTTTGAGATTCAACCTTACTAATATCACTAAACCCAGAATGCCAAACACTTAACGTGTATTCGCCTGAATTGGCATTTAAATCAACATTCCCGCTTTCATCAGTGATTGCAAAAATAGTGCTATCTACCACTACAATATAACCTAACATCCAATCATGAATATTACAGCCAAGCTCAACAACACCCGTTTGATCAAAAGTAATGGGCGCTTTTGGATGCTCCTTATATAGCTTTAATTCAAATGTTTTAGCTTTAGAAAATGAATAAACATGATGCATGATTGAGTCCGCATTCGGAAACTCTACCTTTGCATTTTGTGGGACAACTAAAATACGCGGCTTAAATTCTCGATTTTGCTGGGTCATCGCATAAGGTGCTTCTGGAGGAATAACGCTAGAGGGGCCTCCTGCAGTTAGCCATACAACAGCATTAGGTAATGGGTCATTATTAGCATTTTTAATTGTAATATTTGCTGCAAAAACTCCAGTACTAACACTTAGTAAAAATACATAAAGTAAGCTTTTTATCATTTTCTTGTCGCTATTATCAATTTGTTTACATTATAGACCGATTAAGCCACCAAATTCTTTCTATTTTTTAAAACATTGAATACGTATGTAAGCAGTCGTATTAATCATCAACAGTCATTATCCTTAGATGTCACCACCGACTCATCTAAGGACATACCATGAGAATACCAGCACTTGTGCTTTTAGCCTTTGCTAGTAATAGCTACGGACAAACCGTAGAGCTAAAATCGCCAGACACACAAATAACAGTAAGCATCTCTGACGAAAACAACACGCCAAGCTACGCTATAAAATTTAAAAACAAAGCGGTTATAAACAAATCTTTACTGGGGTTTGAATTTAAAACACAAGCAGCTTTTAGCGACGGCTTTAAAATTAAAAGCATTGAACAACAAAGCGTTAACTCGCAGTGGCAACAACCCTGGGGCGAACGCCAAAACGTTATTGACGAATATAACGAAGTAGCCGTTACCTTTACAAAAAACGAGCCAAATAAAGGTACCTACACTATTCGATTTAAAGCATTTGATAGTGGCGTAGGTTTTAGATACGAAGTGCCACAACAAGCAGGTTTTGAGCACACTGAAATAACCAAAGAGTTGACTGAATTTGCAATAAACAATAGTCAAGATGCTACCGCCTGGTGGATACCTGCTCGAGGCTGGAACCGCTACGAATATGTTTACAACACTACTCCACTTAACGAAGCTCCACTAGCTCACACACCATTTACGTTTAAAACAAGTGACGGTACTCATATTAGTATTCATGAAGCCGCACTTGTTGATTACGCAGGCATGGTGCTTAATCAACGCCGCTCTGGTACGTTCACTGCCGATTTAACACCGTGGTCAGATGGTGTTGCAGTTAAAAAACAAGGTGCTTTTAAAACACCATGGCGCACCATTCAAATAGCCGACAGCGCTGTTGGCTTAGTTAATTCAGATATAATACTAAACCTAAACGAGCCTAATAAACTCGGTGACGTGTCGTGGGCTAAGCCTGGCAAATACGTGGGTATTTGGTGGGGTATGCATATAAACACGCAAACTTGGGGTAGCGGTAAAAAACACGGCGCCACTACGCAAACCACAAAATACTATATGGATTTTGCAGCGCAGTATGGTTTTGATGGCGTACTCGTTGAAGGCTGGAATATTGGTTGGGATGGCGATTGGTATTTTAATGGCGATGTATTTAACTTTACCAAACCGTACGACGACTTTGATATAGCAGCACTGACTCAATACGGCAAAGAAAAAGGCGTACAGCTCATTGGCCACCATGAAACATCAGGCAATGTAAGCAACTACCGTGACCAAATGGAAGATGCTTTTGCCCTTTACGAAAAATCAAACGTAAGCCAAGTAAAAACAGGTTATGTAGCCGATGGCGGAAATATAAAACGTATAGACAAAAACGGTATTGCTCGCCACGAATGGCATGACGGCCAGTTTATGGTTAACGAATACCTTTATAACGTAAAACTTGCGGCTAAGCATAAAATTAGCATTAATACTCACGAGCCAATTAAAGATACAGGCCTGCGCCGTACTTATCCAAACTGGATTGCGCGCGAAGGCGCACGCGGACAAGAGTATAATGCATGGGGTTCACCACCTAACCCACCAGAGCATGTACCAATGCTTGCTTTTACCCGCATGCTTGCAGGACCAATGGACTTTACGCCAGGTATTTTTGATATGAGCTTTAATGGTTTAGGAGGCGATACAAACCGCCCACAAACCACACTCGCCAAACAACTCGCACTTTATGTTGTTTTGTATAGCCCAATTCAAATGGCTGCCGACTTACCTAAAAACTATTTGGCTAAGCCCGATGCGTTTCAATTCATTCAAGACGTACCAACAGATTGGCAGCAAAGTATTGCTATTGATGGTGAAGTAGGCGACTTTATTGTATTCGCTCGTAAAGAACGTAAAAGCACTAAATACTCAGGAAATGATTGGTACCTAGGTGCTGTTACTGACGAAAAAGCCAGAACTGTTGAGGTAAAACTCGACTTTTTAGAGCAAGGCAAAAAGTTTGAAGCACAAATTTATAAAGATGGTAAAAGCGCAGAGTGGAAAAACAATCCGTACGATCTAGCTATCGAAAAACGTGTTGTAACTGCAAGCGATAAACTAATGCTTAAATTAGCCACTAGTGGCGGTACAGCTATTCGTTTTAAAGCACTTTAATATAATGGGCCCCCTGAATTTACTATGCAGGGGTTGATACCTTTATTGGCAAGTATACTTGTGCACTTAAACCGCCTTCTGGGCGGTTTTCTAGCTTTACTTTACCGTCGTGCATATCAACAATGCGTTTAATAATAGCAAGGCCTAGGCCACTGCCTTCACTTCCTCGTGCAGCATCGCCTTGTTTAAAAGGCTCAAAAACAGACTCTAATTCGTTTTCAGGAATGCCGGGGCCACTATCGTTTACAGCGATAACTACATATTTTTTGTTTGAATTAAAGTAGCTAAGTACTTCAATATCGCCCTCAGAATAACGCAGCGCATTACCAATCATGTTGGTAATTACACGTTTAATAGCCACAGAGCTTAACGGTATATTGCCTATATTTGGATTACTTTTAAACGTAATAGTACGTTGATGCTGAAGCTCAGAATTGACAACCTCGGCAACTAAAGCATTGATATCTTCGCAACTTAGTTCTTCACGTTTATGGTGGCGTAGATACTCAATAAACTGATCAATAATCCCGTTCATGTCTTCTATATCGTAAATAATACCTTCACGGAGATAGTCGTCTTCATCAACCATCATTTCGGTGGCTAAACGGATACGCGTAAGCGGCGTACGTAAATCATGAGATACACCGGCCATTAGTAAACGGCGGTCGTTTTCAAGTGCAGCAATTCCGCGCGACATTTGGTTAAACGCGCGCGTTACTTCTATTACTTCTGTTGAGCCTTGTTCTTCTAACTTGGTAGAAAAGTCGCCTTTACCCACTTTCACTGCAGCCTGTTGCAGTGCTTTTAATGGTCTATTAAGGTGCCTTGCAAACAACCACCCACCCAGCACACTTAAAAAGCCAATACTTGATAAGTAAAAAGTTAAAAACTCTAAGTTGTTCTCTTTAAAGCCTTTAAGCGGTACTTTTACCCAATAACCAGGCGCTTGCGGTGCTTCAACCCAATAAATCAACGGATCAGTTTGGCTAATACGTACACGAGAATAACCACCAAGTTGCTCAGTCATGCTGCGCGATAGCATAGAATATTCGCGGCTTTGCCCAAGCCCTTGACGCATCGCTTCTCGCTGAGTCATGACTTCAATGCCGGTAATTTCAAAAAACTTTGCAGATACTTCGTCGTTTATTTCAACGCCATCTTCCCAGTCAATAAATACTGTTTTAATTTGCTTAGCAAGCATCAAGTTAACTTGCTCAATGGTTGGTTTTACAACATAAAAACTAACCGTAACATAAGACACTATTTGATTTATGAGCAGCAGAGCCGCCACTAAAAAAACAGTTTGTCCAAAAGCACTGCGCGGAAACATGCCCATAAATATTACTTTTCACCGTCGGGAACAAACACATACCCCAAACCCCAAACGGTTTGAATATATCGTGGATTGGCAGCATCTACTTCGATCATGCGGCGAAGTCTCGACACTTGCACATCAATGCTTCGCTCAAGCGCACTGTAATCGCGGCCACGCGCTAAGTTCATTAGCTTATCGCGACTAAGTGGCTCACGTGGATGCGAAACAAGCGCTTTAAGCACTGCAAACTCACCACTGGTAAGCGATATTGTTTTATCCCCTTCACTCATTTCGCGCGTTGCCAAATTAAGCGTAAATTTACCAAAAGCGATTAAGTTTTCTTCAGCAGCAGGTGCGCCTGGTACTTCTTTTGCTCGGCGACGTAAAATGGCTTTTATGCGAGCAAGTAGCTCTCGTGGATTAAATGGTTTTGGAATGTAATCGTCAGCGCCAAGTTCAAGGCCAATAATGCGATCTACTTCGTCGCCCTTTGCAGTAAGCATAACAATAGGAATTTCATTTTCTTTTTGGCGTAGACGGCGGCAAATAGATAAGCCATCCTCGCCTGGGAGCATTAAATCGAGAACCATTAAGTGAAAGTTTTCTCGCTCTAGGAGTCTATCCATTTGCTCCGAGTTTCCTGCGGTTCTAACAATAAAGCCTTGCTCTACTAAATAACGTTCAAGCAAACTGCGTAAGCGCATATCGTCATCAACAACTAATACTTTTGTGGTTTCGTGTCCCATAATCTCTTTCTTATTTTTATATCCAATTACTAGTTAATATAAATGAAAAACTTAATAATCAAAAACTAATTACTTGCTTAGATTGTTACTGAACATTTCAAAGCTTACTTACTCGTACTTTATTACATTTTACGCTCGACAAGTTTTGGCAAATTTAATAACGTGCACACCATTAGAGTTAATAAAGAATTCACCATGAAAACAAATTTAGTTACCCGTGAAGGTTACTTACAATTACAACAAGAACACGACCAACTATGGAACGTTAAACGCCCAGAAGTAACAAAAATAGTTAGTTGGGCAGCCAGCCTCGGAGATCGCTCTGAGAACGCAGACTATCAATACAACAAGCGTTTGCTACGCCAAATTGACCGTCGTGTACGCTATTTACGCAAACGCATACCTGATTTAAAAATCATCGACTACTCTCCCGTTCAAGATGGAAAAGTGTTTTTTGGTGCATGGGTCGAAATTGAAAACGAAGAAGGTGAAACTAAAAAATTCAGAATTGTCGGACCTGATGAAATTTACGACCGAAAAGACTACATATCGATAGACTCACCTATGGCGCGGGCGCTGATTAAAAAACAAGTAGATGAAGATTTTGAGGTACCTACTCCTCAGGGTAAAAAACAGTGGTATGTAAACAGTATCGATTACCAAAAAAAGAAATAAAAAGTTTTGATTCAGATCATGTTAACTTTTGATTGTGTAAATTAAACCAATAAGCTATAACTGAATTATTCAAGTTGATTTGTTTAATTTGAAAGCAGTTAATTAAGGTCGTGGTTATGTCAAACATAGTACAGCGCATATTAAATAATGCCGTATTGTTTGCACTTTTAATGAGTGTAAGTTTGACGCTGCATGCCAGTAACACTGAAGTAAACCTTGATAACGCTAAACTATCTAATCACTTTATTGCTTGTGACATTCCTGACCAAGCAAACCTCGATTTTGACGTAGACTCTCACGTTAATACTATTACCTTTAGGTCGCCTCAACCACTTCCTAATGTCGTAGATTCTTTTTATAAGAGCACCAACCTAAACAGACCTTTTAGCACTGCGTACCAACGCGGACCACCTAGCTATTTAATTTAATTCATTATTTTACAACTTAATTAAATTTTATAACTACTAAGGTGACTACTATGTCTAACTTTAAAGAATTACGTACTCAAAATGTTTCTCACGGCGTTATTGCAAGCACATTTGCAGATGACCAACCTTTGATTGATTTATCATCTCCAGCACTAAAAATGGTAAATAACTTTACTCAAAAAACGCCCATTCGCGCAGAGCATACAACAACGATTACAGATGCACTTAAACAAGTTAGTGCACAACAATCTGATTTTGTTTTAGTAACCGACGAGAACCAAAAATTGATTGGTCTTGTTTCTAGCGCCGATTTACAAAGCTCTAAAATTACTATTATTGCAGAGCGTTTAAATACCCCACGAAGTGAAGTAAGCTTGCGCGATATTATGACGCCAATTAGCCGACTTACAGGTGTAAGCATGCAAAGTTTAAGCTATGCATGTATTGGTGATGCGCTGCAAACAATGGAGCATCAAGGTGTAATGTTTTTATTAGTAACAACAGCAAGTAGCGAAATTTGTGGTTTAATTTCAGCTCGCCAAATAGCTAAAACATTACATATTCCACTACATATTAGCCCTATTGCTCACTCTTTCAGTGAAGTATTAGAAAACATTGAGCATCCTCACTAGGGCGCTCTTTTAGTTGAATTGATTTACTCCCCTCCCAACCATCTTAAAGCAAGTGAAATAGCTTGCTTTAAGAGCTTTTTATTACTACCTCCTGTGATATTATTCAAGCAATTAACGGCGCCAGTAACACGCTTCTGGTCTTATTTTATTGTATAAAAAGGTTTTTGCATGAGCGATATCTCTGCACGTTTAGCCGGTGAGTTAAACGCACAGCAGCAACAGGTTGTTGCAGCTACAAAATTACTTGATGAAGGCGCAACTGTTCCTTTTATTGCCCGCTACAGAAAAGAAGTTACCGGCGGCCTAGACGACACCCAATTACGCCTTTTAGAGCAGCGTTTATCGTATTTACGTGAACTAGAAGAGCGCCGTAGTTTTATTTTATCGACCATCGAATCGCAAAATAAATTAACGCCAGAGCTAAGTGCCGATATAACTAATGCACAAAGTAAAACTGAACTTGAAGATTTATACCTACCTTACAAAGCTAAGCGCCGTACTAAAGGCCAAATAGCAATTGAAGCAGGTTTAGAGCCACTTGCAGATGCACTATTTAAAGATGCTAACCTTGACCCAGAGCAACAAGCAGATCAATTTGTAAGTGCTGAAAAAGGCTTTGCAGATACAAAAGCTGTACTCGAAGGCGCTAAATTTATCTTGATGGAGCGCTTTGCTGAAGACGCAAAATTACTTGCTAAATTTAGAAGTCACATAAGCCAAAACGGCGCAATTGAAAGCACTGTAATTAAAGGCCAAGAGCAAGCGGGTGCAAAATACCGTGACTACTTTGAGCATCAAGAACTTCTCAAAAAAGTACCTTCTCACCGCGCGCTTGCTATGCTTAGAGCCCGAAATGAAGGTGTACTTCAGTTAAATGTTAATCCAGAGCCTAGCGCTGAAAATTCAGCGCAACTATGTGCCAACATGATTGCTGACCATTACCGTTTAGATATTAAATATAAAGCGGCAAGTCCTTGGTTATTAAACGTTGTGCAATGGGCGTGGAAAATTAAGTTAGGATTACACCTAGAGAATGAATTTTTTGCAGCAATGCGCGAAAAAGCAGAAGCTGGTGCAATCGACGTATTTGCTAAAAACTTAAAAGATTTATTAATGGCAGCACCTGCAGGCCCCCGTACTACTTTAGGTCTTGATCCAGGCCTTCGTACTGGCTGTAAGATTGCCGTTGTTGATAGCACAGGTAAATTACTAGCTACACAAACTATTTTCCCTCATGCACCACAAAATCATTGGGATAAATCAGTGCGTACGTTAGAGCAACTTTGTCGTCAGCATAAAGTTGAGCTAATTGCGATTGGTAACGGTACTGCATCACGCGAATCAGATAAGTTGGTTGCTGAGCTTATGAAAGCAAACAGCGAACTTAAGCTTAGTAAAATTATGGTTAGCGAAGCGGGTGCATCGGTTTACTCAGCTTCTGAATTTGCAGCTAATGAATTCCCAGATTTAGATGTTTCTATACGAGGGGCTGTCTCTATTGCGCGCCGCCTTCAAGATCCTCTTGCTGAACTTGTTAAAATTGAGCCAAAATCAATTGGTGTTGGCCAATACCAACACGATGTATCGCAAAGCCAATTAGGCCAAAGCCTTATTTCAGTAGTTGAAGACTGTGTAAACTCAGTAGGCGTAGATTTAAACATGGCATCGGTACCGCTACTTACACGCGTATCTGGTTTAAACAAAACATTAGCGCAAAATATCGTTAATTATCGCGATGCTAACGGCACATTTACTAAACGTAGTGAGCTTAAAAAGGTTGAGCGTTTAGGGCCAAAAGCATTTGAACAAGCGGCTGGTTTTTTACGTATTAACAATGGTAGCGATCCTCTAGATAACTCATCAGTTCACCCTGAAGCTTATCCTGTTGTTAAACGTATTTGTGAACGCAATAGCGTCGATGTCAGTAACCTAATTGGTAACAGCGACTTTTTAACTAAACTTGCTGCTAACGATTACACTGACGAAAAGTTTGGCTTACCAACCGTTACCGACATTATTACTGAGCTTGATAAACCAGGTCGAGATCCTCGCCCTGAATTTAAAACAGCTGAGTTTAAAGCCGGTGTTGAAAAAATTAGTGACCTAAAACCAGGTATGATTTTAGAAGGCGTGGTTTCAAACGTTGCTAATTTTGGTGCGTTTGTTGATGTAGGTGTACACCAAGATGGCTTAGTGCATATTTCAGCAATCACGAATAAATTTATATCAGATCCGCGTGAAGTTGTTAAAGCTGGTGATATTGTAAAGGTTAAAGTTGTTGAAGTAGACGCTGCACGTAAACGTATAAGCTTTACTATGCGCTTAGATGACGACATTGACACAAGTAATAAGTCAGCAGCGCCAGCTACGCAAAAACCACAAGCACGTGCTAATAATTCGCAACTTCGCGCTGCAAAGCCTAAACGTGACAACGGTAATGCGTTAATGGGTAATGCATTTGCCGATGCGTTCGCTAATGCTAAAGTGAAAAAATAATAGTTGTACAGCTAAGCTAAAACGAAAAAAACCGCGTAAGCGGTTTTTTTGTGGTTATGTTTTGCTAAATTATTAACTTAACGCTGAAAAACTACTTTGGCTCGCTGGCGATGTAGCCATTTGATAAAAGTTAGCAATACGCCCCGCCCGTGCCTCAACATCGGCATCACGTGTTTGCTCATCACTTTTAGCTGTTTTTGTATCGTTGCTTTCATCGCTAGAGAATGAAGCTTCAAGCTTACTTTTTGCGTCTTCGTCGTCTTCTTTTTCAGGTTGTGCAAGCTCAGCCTGAGCCGCTGCTAGCTTTTGCGTAGCATCTGCAGCAATAGAGCGATCAGCTCCCGAAGGCTCTGCAGGCGCTAATGCGGCAGCGCGTACCGTTTGCATTTTGTCTATAGTCGCTTGCGGATCACCCGGAACTTCAGATACATCTATTTGTACTTCTCCGCCAACTGCGTAGTTAGTACCATCTGGGCCACGTTGATACTCATAGCTTGGCGAGCCAGCATGTTGCCCACCTACAGAAGCGTGCGCTTGCTCGTGTATTCGTACTTCAGTATCTCGTGCTTTTAGCTCTGTAATTTGTTGTTGTTCTTGTTCTAATTGCAGCTCTTCTTGCTCAGATTCTTTTTTCTCAATTGCTTCACTTTCTTCCTCAGAGCCCTCAGGGTTTTCTGAGTTTCCATCGCGCTGCTGAACTGACTTTTCGTCTGCTATTTTTCCCGTTGCGTTATACGTCGCACCATCGCTACTGCCTGGTAATTTTGCTTTTTCAGAATCACTTTGCGCTTTGGTTTCTGTATTGCTTGCGCTACTAGATGCGGGAGCAGGAATAACTTCGCGTAGTTGGTTGTCACGCCGTGCAGTTTCCGTATAAACATTTGCAGTGTTTATATTGATAGACGGAAATGGCGTGACAATATTCATAATACTAAACTTTAATATCGATTAACGTGCCAAGTACATCATCGGCCGTTTGAATTGATTGCGTATTTGCCTTGGCATTAAACTCTTCAACTTTTAAGTTAACAAGCGCTTCATCAACACGAGCTGGCTGTGCTACAGGTGCAGTAATAGCTTCTTCAGGGCGTGCTGCTGTAAGCTGACGTTGCTGCGCTAATTGTGCGTCATCTTGCTGTTCTATACTGGCACGGTTAATCTCAGCACTGGCCTTTTCAATACCTTGGCTAGCTCGATTAAACCCTTCTACACCACTATTAAATACAGATCCGATTGGCATATTAAAACCTCCACCAAATAAACATTGTTTAATTATCGCTCAGGTTCTGATCAAAATAAAGCTTTAAACAGCGCTATTATTAGCTCTATTTTAAAGCATTGATTTAACGACAGATAAAAACTCACTTTTATGAGAAATAAATGGCGCGTGCGACGCTTTATCTAGCACCTCGTATTCAAACTCAGTATTTAGTACTGACATTTCACTAATTGCTTTATAAGGCACTAAGGCATCAAGTCGGCCAAATACTCCTTTGATAGGTACTGGGCAATGAGCAAATAAATCACGTAAATCGTCGTTTTGTAAAATATCTAAACCAGCACTCAGGGCGTCGCTTTGTGGTGCGCTGTACTGATTTAGTAATTGTTTAAGCAGCTTTATATCATCACGCGCCGACTCGCTACCCATCGCTTGAATAGCTAAAAAGCGCTCTATTGTTTTTTCTCGATGATTAACTAACTGCTCTTTAAACTGCGCCAATACATTCGCTTTTATTCCGGGCCAATTATCTGCCTCCGCAAAGAAAGGAGTCGATGCAATTAAAATAACTTTTGATACTTTTTCAGGCCAATGCTTAGCAATATAAAGTGCAAACAATCCACCTAACGACCACCCCATTAAAATGCTCTTCGGCTTTAATTGCTTACTTAAAGTTTCTGCTGCATCATGCAAAGTATAAGGGCTTGGGCAAACATGGCTATTACCAAACCCAGGTAGGTCAAGGCTACGTACACTTCCTGAATATAAAAACTCAAGTTCTGGCTGTACTAACTGCCATACGCCCTGATTCATTCCCCAACCATGTAATAACACTAACTCATTTTGCATATTTGCCTAACCTTTACCAAACTTAGGCTCATCATAACGTTTAAAAAGGCGATTGCAATGCAAGGAGCGAGTCAGTGAAGCAAGCCATTTTAAATTGGTTATTTCCCTCTTATTGCGTGCAATGTCAAAATACGATTACGACCTCTTTAGGGCTTTGTGATTATTGCCTTGAAGATTTACCATTGTTTGATTTTAGTAAGCATAAGAATTTACTGCATCGACCCGATATTGTTGAGATGTTTCCTAATTGCGAGTTTGATAAATTATTTGCCTGTGCTTTTTATCAACCTCCCTTTGAACATTGGCTTAAAAGGCTAAAATTTAATAATCAAATTCATTATAAAAAGGCATTGCAGCAAGTTATACAAAAACAATTAACGCAGTTTTTTGAGCAAAGCCCTACTTTGCCAGATACCTTTATTATTTTACCTCTTCATAAAAGCCGATTCATTACTCGCGGGTTTAATCAGGTAAGCCAAGTTTGGCAACCATGTTTAGCTAATTACGCATCAGTGAGTAACGTACTTATTCGCAATAAAAAAACACAAGCTCAGTCGGAGCTATCTAAAGCAAAGCGTATTAAAAACTTAAAAAATGCCTTTATTTGTACAGAGGATATGGGCGGTAAAACAGTCGCTATTGTTGATGATGTGATGACGACAGGGGCAACATTAAACGCAGCTACTAGTGCACTAAAACAAGCAGGCGCTAAACAAGTGTGGGCTTTTACAACTTGCTTAACGCCTATTTAATTATTAAAAAGTATTATACCAATCCGCAATAATACTTAATCATTTTACGGGGCTAAACGTGTCGCTACCTGAGTTAAAAAATTCTCATTTACGACTGCATGGATGCAGAAGGTAGAGCAATGCAGGAGCAATTGCCGAGAACAACTAAATAGCGAATTTTTTGCCTAGCTATCAACACGTTTTTCCATCCTCAAAATAGATCACTTAATTTAAGCGAATTAGTATTATTCGCCATTTGCACGAAACGTATGGCCAAAAAATAAAGCGTTGCTTAGTAGTCGACTAGTCCCATACCAGTAACCTCTAAATACAGGGTCATCGGTCATGCCTATTACTGTACCTCGTCCGTATGAGTGAGCAATTAAGCCTGCGCCGCCAGCAACTTGCTCAACATTAACGGCATCGGTAAAGCCTGCCAATAATGGATTTTTAGTGTAGGTAAGTACATTTACGAACGGAGCATCGGAAGCTTCTAGCAACCAAGTACTGTTTTTGAATACGGGCAATGTATTACGCTTAAGTGAAAATGTAAGCGGATGAGTTAAATCTACATTAGTATTAAAAATAGCACCTGCAATGCGTTGACGTCCTGCTAAATGATCTTTATCGCCATAACTTAAATCTGTCGTTTTAAATGCACTTGCTACATCTTGTCGTGATAGATAGCTTGCTTTGAGTAATTGCTGATCAGCTAAAAATTTAGCGCCGCCTTTGTGACCCCAAATAACGCCGCCTTTTCTTACCCAGCTTTTAATAGCCACTTTGTCGGCATCAGATAAGCTATTGTAATTGCCATGAGCAAGCACAATATGACTGTAGTCACTTAACTCGAGTGAACTAAAGCGATTCATTTCAACAATTGTTGGTGCAACACCTACAAAGCGATCTAGGTAATACCACACTTCGCCGACTTCGTACTGGCTTGCGCCTTGCCCGCCAATAAGCAGTGCTTTTGGAGCACTAACAACCGCCATTGATCGCGACCCTAAATCGGCTCCTTTGCTTGTTAAACCTGATGTAATAGGTTTGATTGCAATACCAAACTCATTTTGTGCTTTATTTAGCAAGGTAATCCAATCTGTATTTGTTTGTAGTCCAGCCGGTATAATAATACTTCCAGGTTTAAAATTAATTTCTCCTGATGTTGATTTAGCCGTTAATGCTTTTAGCGCTACACGTGCTTTTATACCTTGCTGTAATAAGCTATTTAACATTTTAGGTGCTAAATAATCATCCCACGAAAAACCAAATGCGTAACCTTCGGTGAGTGAAGAAAATGATGGGGTTGCTACTTTTTCCCATGCTTTATCAGCAACCTTTAATCCCCAACTACTTTTAACTTTAGAAAATGGCAAATTAAACGCATGCGCTAATGTCCAGCCAGATACATCGTAAAAAGTATTATCGGCAAAGTTTTTTTGCTCACTAAAAATCGCTTTTACCAAACGATATTGTGGTTGTGCTAATGGTACAAAATAGCTATGTGTACTGAAATTCTTACCATCTGCTTTTAATGATTTAGTAAGTGGGTAAGCGTTAATTTGATGCTGCTTTAACAATTCTAAAAAGTGCATAATACGGGTGTTGTCGCTTGCACCTTCAACAACATAACCTTCAAAGCTTTCATCGCTGGCTAAATCAGTAGCTTGATTGTAAAACTTAGCCTGGTAATCAAGTAATGCTTGGCGGTTATCAACTGCTGCCTTAAAGGTAGATAAACTCGTTAACAGTTGATTTTTAATAGTGAAAGGAAAGCTCAAAGGTCCATTTATGGTGTCTTGAATATGTCCGCGAGAACTTGCTTGTTCAAATAAAATGCCTATGCCGCCATTTACATCTGGGTAAGTTGAGCCTTTTCCATAGTAAAAATCGTCAAAGCTTTCTTCTGTAAAATAAAGTGCATTGTTTTCATCTAAGGTTTTTGCATGATAGTTGGCAATTGTCTTTGTTAAGGTAACATTTTCATCAGGTGTTATAGGGTGCTTACGACTTGGAATACCTGGTTGAAAAAAGTAACTGCTGTTTGGACCCATCTCATGAAAGTCAGTTAAAATATTTGGTTTCCACTGATGAAATTTGGCAATACGCGCACGCGATTCAGGATGCTGTAGTAATAACCAGTCACGATTTAAATCAAACCAGTAATGATTGGTACGACTACTTGGCCAGTTTTCAACATGTTCACGGGTTTTAGGGTCACTTGATAAGTTCATGCCTCGATTACTGTTGGCCCAATTAGCAAAACGCGCTAAGCCATCTGGGTTAAGTGAAGGATCGAGTAAAATAACCGTGTTATTTAATAGCTCATCTATTTCAGTACCTTGTGCAGCAGCTAAGTAATATGCCACCAGCAAAGATGAGTTACTACCTGATGACTCATTACCATGAACACTGTACCCCATCCATACAACGGCAGGATCGTCTTGTGCTTTACTACTGTTATTACTTAAGCGTGCTAAGTGAGCTTGGCGTGTCTGCTCTATGCTTGATAACTTATCAGCAGCAGTAATTGTTAGCATTACTAACGGGCGTTGTTCATGCGTGCGGCCAATCACCTCAAAATTTATACGGTCGCTTTTATCAGCAAGTATTTCCATATAACGTACGAGCTGATCGTGTCTCACGTGCCACTCTCCTACTTCGTAACCGAGTACTTGCTCAGGAGTAGGAATTGAAGGGTCAAATTTTACATCTTGTTCAAAATAATACGAAAGTGGCTTAGCTACACTTGAAAAGCTAAGCAACACCACCATTAATGTTAATACCAAACGCATATAAATCACTCAAAAAATGTTCGTTGTTTGCACGCTACCATTGCTTAAAATAGATGCCAACTTTTTACGCTCAACACTAGCCGCAACACGATGAGCGGAGTATGATACGCAGTATCCGAGTAATTTAGTCAAGTATAGATGGTTTTATGATTTCTATTTCCGAAACAGCGCAAGCGCATTTTGCTAAACTATTAGCAGATCAATCACAACAAACCAATATTCGTGTGTTTGTTGTAAACCCTGGTTCATCACAAGCGGAATGTGGTGTGTCTTATTGTCCAGAAGACGCTGTAGAAGCGAGCGATATTCGCCTAAACTTTAACGGTTTTGATGCCGTTGTAGATGCAGAAAGTGCTCCATTTTTAGAAGAAGCTGAAATCGATTTTGTTACCGACAAAATGGGTACTCAGTTAACGCTAAAAGCACCAAATGCAAAGGCGCGTAAAATAGGTAACGATGCATCGTTAAACGAACGTGTACAGCACATGCTAGAAACCGAAGTAAATCCACAACTTGCTAACCACGGTGGCCAAGTAAGCCTTGTTGAAATTACAGCTGCAGGTATTGCTATACTTCAGTTTGGTGGTGGTTGTAACGGTTGTTCTATGATCGATGTAACGCTAAAAGAAGGCATTGAAAAAGAAATGATAGCTAAGTTTGAAGAAATCACCGGTGTTGCTGATATAACAGAGCACGAAGCGGGCGATCACTCTTACTATTAGGCCTTCTAAATGCTAAAGCAGCTTATTTATCGCTTAGGGAGCAACCCTAAGCTGAGCTTAAAGCGCTTTTTTCGCGGCTTAGCACTGTTTGTGCTAGCCGTGATATTCATATCTATTGGGTATTACACTCACTACAGCTTACAAATAATTGGCGTTATAATTTTACTCCCCGCATTATTTTTTGCCGGTTGGGGCTACTGCGGTATTTTTGCTAATCGTTTTTCACAAGTTTTAAAAGATATGGGCCCTAAACACCACGACCCCGATCTCTGGAAATAAACCATTTATTTATACCAACCTCCATATATATTTGGGCAATTTATCGAATTAAATCACTCTATAACGTTGTTAAAAATTTTTTATTTAGAACAACTAGATACAAAAATTTTTGCCTAGTTCTAGCGCAATTTCCTTATCGTTAAATAGACCCCATATATAAGCAGATTAGTATTAGTTTAATCCAGTAGCTGATTATTTATTTTTAAGTGGTGATATTTAATTATTAATGTAACCCCGCGCATTAACATAAAACAGCTCATAGCCAGCCATAACCCGTTATTTTGCAAGTCTATAAACACCCAAAACACACCAAAAAAGCCAACTCCAGCTGAAAGTATCATACTGTTACGCATGTTCTTTGCTCGCGTAAGCCCTACAAAAACACCATCAAACAAAAAGCAACTCATGGCCAAAATAGGCAACACTATTAGCCATGGTAAATAGTGTGTTGCCTCTTGAATAACCTCTGGCACATTGGTTAAAAGCTTGATTATACCGCTGCCGAATAATGCAAAAAAAGCGCTATATAAGACGCCAAAAAGCATGCCCCAAAATACACTTATTTTAACCCAAAGCTCTATATTTTTAACGCTTCCTTGGCCTTTAGCTTGCCCTACTTTTGCCTCAGACGCGTAAGCAACGCCATCAAGAGCAAAACTCACCAACATTAGAAAGTTAAGTAAAACAGCATTAGCAGCTAATGTGGTTTCGCCTATACGCGCTGCGTAAAACGTCATAAAACTAAAGCATAATTGCAGTATTAAAGAGCGAATAAATATATCTCTATTCAAACTCAATAATTCAGCCATTTTGCTAATACTCAACCAATTCGGTACATTTAGATTAATGTCTTGTTTTTTAGCTAGTTTAACCACTAAAAACAGTGCAAATACTAAAGCCGTATAATCAGCAATAAGTGAAGCCCACGCAGCGCCTGCAACTGCCCAATCTAAATAAACAACAAAATAAATATCGAGTACTATATTAACGATATTAGTGACGAGTAATAAATAAAATGGGCCTCGACCATAATGCACACCAAGCATCCAACCCAGTAACACTAAATTACACAATGCTGCTGGAGCACTAAAAATACGAATGCTAAAATACTGATACGCTTGGATAAGTACATCGCTATTGGCGGCGGAGAGGTAAGCAATAGCGTGCTTTATTAATGGGGATAACACAATTAATAGCACAGCCACTGCGCTTGCAAGCAATAAGCTTCGTTTAAGTAAAGCGGCAAGTTGGGTTAAATCGTTTTTTCCATATGCTTGTGCCACGAGCCCCGTGGTACTCATTCTTAAAAAACCAGCAAGCCAAAATAAAATAGATATAACTGCAGAGCCAAGGGCAATACCCGCTAAGTAATGAGCGCTTCCTAAGTGCCCAATTACAGCGGTATCAACAATTCCTAACAACGGCACTGTGATATTTGATAGTATCATCGGACCCGCTAACAACAGCAAGCTTTTATGGTGTGCCTTATTATGTATAAGAAATTGTTTCATTTAGTATTATTTATCCTCATTAGTGTATCTGTGCGGGCTCAAGCAGCCGTTATTTTACAGTATCATCATGTTAGTGAAACCCTACCCGCTGTAACGAGCGTTAGCGCCAATACATTCACTAAACATTTGAGCTATTTAAAAGAGCACAACTTTAACGTTATTCCTCTTAATGAGTTAATAAGCGCACTTCAGCAAGGTGAAACCTTACCTGATAAAACTGTCGCCATCACCTTTGATGATGGTTATAACAATAACTATGAACAAGCCGCGCCTATTTTAGAAAAGTTTGGCTACCCGTACACTATCTTTGTAAATCCTAAATTAATAGACGAGAGCATGAGCTACGTAATGGGGTGGGATAAGCTCAAAGAATTATCTAAAAAAGGGGCATTAATAGCCAATCATAGCGGACAACATGATTACTTACACCTTAAGCTTGAAAACGAAACCGATGCACAATGGCAATCACGTATTAAGCAAGATATTATTAGCTCTCAAAAGCGTATAAAAGAAGAAATAGGCCACGACTATAAATACTTAGCATACCCGTATGGTGAGTTTAATAACGAGCTGCAAGCACTTGTGACAGAGCTTGGTTTTGTGGGTATTGGTCAGCACTCCGGCGCTGTAAATAAAGACTCTAATTTTAGCCGCTTACCGCGTTTTCCTGCATCAGGCTTTTACAGCAAACTAGAAACTCTTATTACTAAGCTTAACTCACGCGCATTTAATATCACCAATTTAACTTATCAAGATAGCGTTACACAACAAAATCCACCCACGCTCACAATTGAATTTAAAATGGGTGACTTTCATAAAAGCCAATTTGCCTGTTACGTATCAAGCGTAGGCCAAGCAGATTTAAAATGGGTAAATAAAAATACAGTCGAAATAACCTCACCAAAGGTGCTTAATAAAGGGCGATCTCGTTTTAATTGTACGGCCCCTTCTATTTCTAGCCCTGGTGATTATTTTTGGTTTTCGCAGCCTTGGGTAATTGAAGCGCCTAAACCTTAACTGCCTGATGTAATAGTCGCTGGGTTATTTTATCCAGCGCAACTATCTCGTCCGTTGCATTTAACTCAGCGGCAGCCTTAGGCATACCCCATACCACCGATGAGTACTCATCTTGAGCCAAGGTATACGCACCGTTTTGTTTTAGTGCAAGTAATCCTTTTGCGCCATCACTCCCCATCCCTGTTAGTATGGCTGCAACTACGTTTTTAGCTCCTGTCTCAACTAATGAGTTAAACAGCACATCTACCGCAGGTTTATGTCTGTTAACCGGCTCGCCATCATCAAGCTGGCAATACAAGCTAACACCTCGCTTTTTAATACTTAAATGAAAACCACCTGGTGCTATATAAGCCCAGCCAGTGCTAAGCTTATCGCCATGTTCAGCCTCTTTCACATTTATCGTGCATGTACGATTCATTCGCTCAGCAAATGAGGCGCTAAACACAGGAGGAATATGCTGAGTAATTACAATGGGCGGGCAATTTTGTGGCATTTTAATAAGTACTTCTTTGATAGCCTCAGTACCACCCGTTGAAGCACCTATCGCAATTACTTTATTAAGTAAAAATTGAGAATGGGTATTAATAGGCTCATTTGTGACGACCGTTTTTTTATAGCTTCTTACTCTTGCTCCAGCAGCTATTCGCACCTTTTGTTGAACAAGTGATGCATATTGGCTCAATTGCTCTCTTACGTTATTAGTAGGCTTAGCTATAAAATCAACAGCCCCTAATTCGAGTGCCTCGAGTGTAATAGGAGAGCCTTTTTGGGTCAGTGTTGAAATCATCACTACTGGCATTGGTCTTAATCGCATTAAGTTTTTTAAAAAACTAATGCCATCCATTTTTGGCATTTCTACGTCGAGCGTTAATACATCAGGATTTAACTTTTTTATCATTTCGCGAGCTTCGTAGGGATCCTCAGCGCTCCCCACTACCGTAATATCTTTAGCTTGCTGTAATATTTCAGTGAGTAAACGCCTAATTAAGGGGGAGTCGTCAATTATTAATACTTTAATCATGCATACTCCTAAAACAGCTCTATATCAGTTACTACTTCTTGCTTTTTAAGGTTTTGTAAGTAACGGACTTCGCGTTTTTCAATCGTATTATTATGTAGGTTTTTAAGTTTTTTCATATGAACTTTACCGGTGTTCGGATGAAAAAATATTTTTCGTGGCCATGGTCCACCCATATCGTGGGCAACTAGATTTAATGCCTCTTCTTTAATATACGCCGCTGCAAAACTAATATTACCCAGCCCTATATCAGTCATCGCACTAATAATTTTACCCCCACCAAAAAGTTTTACTTTTAGGTTACGGCGAGATGCACCATTTTTTAAAACTTCGTTTATAAGATACTCCATAGCCCAATTGCCATACCGAC
The DNA here is from genome assembly GCF_015864285.1 of Pseudoalteromonas sp. NZS100_1. Taxonomy (NCBI): domain Bacteria; kingdom Pseudomonadati; phylum Pseudomonadota; class Gammaproteobacteria; order Alteromonadales; family Pseudoalteromonadaceae; genus Pseudoalteromonas; species Pseudoalteromonas sp. NZS100_1. Next base: position 31,413 of record NZ_JADYXN010000020.1, on the reverse strand, counting down.
AACTTAAACTATGCGCATTCTTAAGTTCTACTCCCTTTTGAATTGGTAACATAAAGTGATTCATGCCCCCAATCCCTAGTACTTCATCGTAAACACAAGCCGCAATACACGAACCCAGAACTGTAGAGATCAGCTCATTATTTTTAGAAACATAAAACTCACCCGGAAGCACTTTAGCAACAACGCTACCTCGGCCCGAGTCCCAATATCGTTTAATATGTTCAAAGTTAGGTAATACCGGCCTAAACTCTGCGTGCATTTTGTCCCTTTTGGTACATAGTTTTCCCTAAATTTTTAAATTGCGTATGCTCTTTTCCCATACTTTCTGAGTGACCTAAAAACAAATAACCTTGTTCATTTAATATATTGGCGTAACGCTTAAAAAGCTGATCTTTTGTTTCTTTATCAAAGTAAATAACAACATTACGACATAAAATAAGATCAAATGATCCTTTCATTGGCCAATCTTGCAATAAGTTTAAACGCTTGAATGAAATAGACTCTTTTAGCCTATCTTTAACTTTATAGTTTTCACCGTCTTTACTTTTTAAAAACCAACGCTTAAGTTGCACGTCATCTAAGCCGTTAACATTCGCTGCGGTGTAAATACCCTTTTGTGCTTTTGCCAATACATTAGAATCTAAATCGGTTGCTAGTATTTTTACATCCCAATTGCTCGGAAATGCATTATTTAAAGTCATCGCCAAACTGTAGGGCTCTTCTCCTGTTGAGCAACCTGCAGACCAGATTCTTACTCGCTTACTATTTTTATTTGCCTTTAAGAGAGCAGGTACAAGCTCAGATTCTATAAATTCAAAGTGGTGTATTTCACGAAAAAAAGACGTTAAGTTAGTTGTTATTGCATTAATAAAGGCATCAAACTCCTGATCTTTATGGCTATTTAAATACTCTAAATAGGCTTTAAAGTCAGTTAGTTTTCGCTCTCTAATACGTCTTGCTAAGCGTGAATAAACCATCTCTCGCTTATGCTCACCTAATACAATTCCACATGCGCTATAAACTAAACTGGCAATTTCTTTAAAGTCGCGGTCGGTACACAAAAACTCTTTCATTGTTCGCTCTCAATTTAGCCTGCCAAATAATACCTCGCTGTGATTATGTATTCAGCGAGGTATATAAGAAGATTGGTTGTTAAAATTCTTCCCATTCATCAGCAGAGTCTACAAAGTTATCGCCTTTGGGTTTATTACTTACAAAACTGCTTTGCGACTTATGAGATAATTTAGGTGTGCGCATAGTCGGCGAAATCATCGCCATCTCTTGCTGACCTATTGAGAAAAAGTTGAGTAGTTGGCGCATCTCATTAGCTTGCTCAGCCATAGACTCGCCAGCGGCAGAGGCTTGCTCTACTAAGGCGGCATTTTGTTGCGTCATTTCGTCCATCTGTGAGATGGCGGTATTAACTTGTTCAATACCCGCACTTTGTTCCTCAGATGCCTCTGTAATATCAGAAATCATTTGCGTCACTCTTTGTACCGATACAACAATCTCTTTAAGTGTAGCGCCCGACTCATTAACTAATTGAGAGCCATCAGCTACTTTGCCTACACTATCTCTTATTAACTCTTTAATTTCTTTCGCTGCGCCTGCAGAGCGCTGTGCTAAATTACGAACTTCACCTGCAACAACCGCAAAGCCTCGACCTTGTTCACCAGCCCTTGCAGCCTCTACTGCAGCATTAAGCGCTAATAAGTTAGTTTGAAATGCTATTTCGTCAATGACACCAATAATATCTGCAATTTTCTTGCTCGACTCATTAATTGCCGACATGCTCGTAACTGCTCTATTTACAACCTCACCACCTTGAATCGCCTTTTCGCATGTTTCTTCTGCTAAATCGTTTGCCACTTTTGCGTTATCAGCATTTTGGCGAACGGTGCTAGTCATCTCTTCCATGCTCGACGCTGTTTCTTCAAGTGACGAGGCTTGCTCTTCTGTACGTTGGCTTAAATCAGCATTACCTTGAGAGATTTCCTCTGCACCACTGGCTACAAGCGTTGCCGATGAATTAATGCGATTAATCACTTCCGTTAACTTATCTGCCGTAGCATTAGCATCGCGTTTGAGTTTATCAAATGAGCCTTTATATTCTTTTTCAACTCGTTTTGATAAATCACCATTTGCCATCGCATCGAGCATACTGCCCGTGTCAGCAACTGCATCATCAACTATTTTAACTAATCTATTTAGCCCTTGAGCCAAACGTAAAAAGAATCCTTCCTTGCCTTCTTCCGCGACTCTTGTATCTAATTCGCCATTACCTGCAGCGCTAATAAGTTCGGCTATTTCTTTTTCAAGCGCAACCTCATTGGTCCTATCTTCCCACTCAACAATGGTGCCTAAATGCTTTCCATCTTGGCTAATCCAAGGTGAAGCAATCAAGGTGAAAGTGACACCCGCTAAAAGTAATTCGGCTTTATGAGGCTTATCGAGATTTTTTAATAAATCGCGCTGATGATTAGGGTGCTTATGAAAATCATCAACACAGGTGCCAATTAAATTATCAACAGAAAAGCTTGGTAATACAGTTTGTAATTCTTTTTCGCGGACTTTTAGCATTTGCTGAACACGATCGTTCACGAATACTATATTAAGGTCTTCATCAGCAATCATTACGTTCGCTTGGCAAACTTTAAGCGCATTTGCTAAATCGGCTGCTTTGCGAGATGCTTTTTCAAGCTCTTTTTGTTCAGTAATATCAGATGCGTATTTAATCACTTTAAACGGCTTGCCGTTCATATCATAAATTGGGTTATAAGATGCTTGAATCCAAACCTCCTGACCCTGCTTCCCTATTCTTAAATATTCCCCTGAATCAAATTCACCACGACCTAGTTTGGCCCAAAATTCTTTATATTCGATACTATTTGCATGTTCGGGTTCAATAAAAAGCCTATGGTGCTGACCTTTAATCTCGCTAAGTTGATAACCAAGTGCATTTAAAAAGTTATCATTGGCATCAATAATAGTGCCATCTAAATTAAACTCGATAACCGCTTGAGATTTACTTATAGCACTAATTTGCCCTGAGGCTTCTGCTGCTATTAACTTTTGCTCGGTCACGTCGGTGGCAAATTTAACTACTTTTAATACTTGCCCTTGCTCATCAACAATTGGGTTATAAGTTGCTTGGATCCATACCTCAGCTCCACCTTTTGCATTACGCTTAAACTCATCTGAGATAAACTCGCCATTACGCAGGCGTTGCCAAAAGTTCTTATAATCGTTGCCCTGAGCCTCATCAGAGTCAACAAACATAGAGTGATGCTGGCCTTGAACCTCTTCAAGGCGATAGCCCATCGCGTTTAGAAAATTCATATTTGCAGTAATTATTTTTCCGTTAGGTTCAAACTCAATCACCGCTAATGATTTATTCAATGCGTCTACAATTAAATCATTACTTGATTTTGACTGCTTTGGATTACTAAACCATCCCATGCTCATCACCACCTTTAAGTTTATTATTCATTTAGTTTCTATTTGCTAAATATTCATTGTTTTTTGCAGGTCAATTAGCGCTACCATTTTTTCACCAACATTCACCAACCCAGCTACATATTCACAATTATTCGACTCAGATAAACTAGGAACAGCTTTCGCATCTTGCTCCGCAATACTGTAAACATCAGAAACGGCATCAACAGCAACACCTATAATTTTACTACCTAGTTCAAATTCTATTTTAACAACGATAACCACCGTTAATGGCCCATAGTCGACACTTGGTAATCCAAAGCGCAACCGTAAATCAATAATTGGCACTATTGTTCCACGTAAATTAATAACGCCTTTTACAAATTCAGGCGCATTGGGCAGTACTGTAATTTCTTCCCAACTGCGAATTTCTTGTACTGTTAAAATATCAACGCCGTATTCTTCATCAGCCATAATAAAAGTTAAAAACTGTTTTACACCTTGCCGTTGCTGAAGGTTTAATTGATTACTTAACTGGCTTTGCTCTGAGCTCATAACGCCTCCAAAGTGGCTTGCGTTTCAATCGTTAATTCTTGGCTACCTGGTTTTTTTAAACCTGAGAGCTTTATTAAGCCGCTAATGTCCACAATCAGCGATACACGCCCATCGCCTAAAATAGTGGCTCCCGATACGCCATCAACTTTATGATAGTTAGCCTCTAAACTTTTAATAACAACCTGTTGTTGAGACAGTAAATCATCAACTAATAAACCCACCTTTTGGTTATCTGTTTCTACAACAACAAGCAGCGTTTTATCGAGTGATTCAATGGCATTTTTATGATTAAAAATATCGTAGAGCCTTAAAATAGGAATGTATTCGTCCCGAAGCCTCAATACATCAAGGTTTTTACCCACTCGACTCACTTTAGCAATATCAATTTGCAGAGATTCCACAATAGAAATGAGCGGGATAATATAAGTATGCTGAGCCACCTTAACTAATTGCCCATCTAAAATAGCGAGAGTAAGTGGTAATCTAATAGTAAACGTAGAACCAACACCGGGCGCTGAGGTTACCTCTACTGAGCCATTTAATGATTGAATATTTCGCTTAACTACATCCATCCCAACTCCACGACCAGATAAGTCACTTACCTCATCCACTGTCGAAAAGCCGGGCATAAAAATAAGCTCATTTATTTCATCGTCACTGAGATGGTTATCAGCTGAGATTAATTCGTTAGCGATGGCTTTTTCTTTTATTTTTTTTGTATTTAACCCCTGCCCATCATCCATTATTTCAATAACAATGTTTCCACCCTGATGAAACGCATTTAAGGTTACTGTGCCAACGGGATCTTTACCTGCCGCCAGTCTTTGCTCAACAGTCTCTAATCCATGATCAAGTGAGTTCCTCACTAAATGCACCATAGGATCGGATATTTTTTCCATTACTGTTTTATCAAGCTCGGTTTGCTCTCCAATCAACTTTAGCTCAACTTGCTTATTTAGTTTTTGCGCTATATCTCGCACTAATCGAGGAAAACGACTAAATACAAAGTTTATTGGCAGCATACGAATGCGCATCACATTTTCTTGTAAATCACGCGTATTATGGGCAAGTTGCGCTAGACCTTCTTGTAGTAAAGTGATTGTGGCTGGTGTGATTTCTTGTTCGCTAAGCTGATTGAGCATCGCTTGTGTAATAACAAGTTCACCTACCATATTTATTAACGAATCAACTTTATCAATACCAACTCGAATGGAGGTAGACTCTGGTGTACTTGCAGGTTTTTTATCTTTATTAGCAGCGGGTTGCTTTGGCTTACTAGGTAGCTCAGCTACTTTTATTAAATCGGATGTTTCAAGCTCAACAGCTTTAGATATCTCACCTTGATTAGGTTGTATTTGCTCATCATTGCCAAATAAGCCTCCGCATAATTCAATTTTTATGTCGGCATCGTCTTCTACCCATTCAAATACTTCTTTTATGGCTTTTTCATCATGGCTAGTATCTAAAAAAAAGCGCCAATGTAAAAAGCATTCATCACTACTTAAATCGGTGATTTCTGGAACTTCATCGTAAAATACTGTGGTTTCTAACTCACCTAGCTCTTCAAGCTCACTGATCATATACAGTGGCTCGTTTCCTGTTTTAAATAAATGATGATGGGGTTTAAAGTCTATTTGATAGGTGTTACTACTTGTTTGCTCTTCACAGCTTTGAGGTTTATTCTCTTGTGTTTCGTTTTTCATTCCAAGTACATGTTCAAATTGTACTTTTAACAAATCTGCCTCAGTTAAATCTGGCTCTTGCTCACCTTGAAGTGCAGCAAGTAAAGCGCGCAAGCAATCCACAGCTTTGAGTAATAAATTGACATGCTCGGTACTAAGCTCTCGTTCACCTTGGCGAATTTGATCCAGTAGTGTTTCAAGTACATGAGTAAAGTCAGCAACGGAGCTAAAGCCAAAAGTGCCACTGCCTCCTTTTATTGAGTGAGCAGCTCTAAAAATAGTGTTGATAGTTTCTAAATCTTCCTCACCTGGCACTAAGTTTAATAGCTCAGCCTCCATGGTATCTAGGCCTTCAAAACTCTCTTCAAAGAAAACTTCAAAAAATTGACTTAAATCTATACTCACACTGCGCTCCTTAGCGAATAACTTTTTTAATTACCGCTAGTAGCTGATCGGGATTAAATGGTTTTACAATCCAACCTGTTGCACCAGCAGCTTTACCCTCTATCTTTTTTTCTAAGCCCGACTCTGTAGTAAGCATCAGTAGTGGTGTAAATTTATAACTAGGTAAAGTACGCAGCTCTCGTATTAATGTAATTCCATCCATTATTGGCATGTTTACATCTGAGATCACGGCATCAAAGTCTTGTTGCTTGGCAATAGCGAGAGCTTCACTGCCATCCTTAGCTTCGGTTACATCAAACCCGGCAGTTTTTAATGTAAAGCTCACCATTTGACGCATCGATGCTGAATCATCAACCGCTAAAATTCTTTTCATATATACCCCTAACTTTTACTTTCGGTTGTTAAGTATTGGCTTAAGCCAAGTTTATTAATTGTATGCGTTAAGGCCTCGCTACTGCCTATCCATATTATTTTGTGCTGTATAGTAAGTAGGTGTTTTTGTAAGGCGCATAAAAGTTGAATTGAGGCAGTATCAGCAGAAATCACATCGTTAATATCAAGACAGATATCATCGTTGCTATTGAGTTCGTGTAGTAAGTCTTGATGTAGTGTTTCAACTTGCGTAATAGCAAGTTCGCTCGGAAGTTTTAGCATTTAGTAAGTGCATTCCCTGTCAATTCAATTCATAACAAAAGCTTAGCCCTAGTTATTAAAATTGCCATAAAATGCTTAATTAAATTTAACCTGTCGTTAAAATACAAAAAAAGGAGCCTAAAGCTCCTTTAAAATTGGTAAAAAGTAAAAAACTAGTTTTTATAGTAATCAGCTATTTTTTTAAACTCTTGCGTTAAAGTCGTCGCATTAATTAATGGCACACTACCTTGTTTAAATTCTGGTTTAAAAATAGCTCTAACGGCTCCATTTTGATCAACCATAGCGACCGAGGCACTATGATCAACAGCATATTCTGATTCACTACTATCGCTAATGGCGTAAATTAAACCAAGCTCTCGAACAACAGGAAAAAGGTGTTTATGTTCCCCTGATACAGCTAAAAAGTCTGGGTTAAAGTAATCTATATATTGCTTTCGTTTAGCTGGTGTATCGCGTTTTGGATCAACCGATAAAAACCAAATTTGCAGCGGATAATCTGCTTGTAAGTTTTTATAAACAGCATTTAACTTAGCAAGTGTTAATGGACAAATATCTGGACAGCTTGTATAGCCTAAAAATACTAAATTCCACTGTCCTACAAATTGTTGCTTAGTCACTAATTCACCGCGCTGATCGTTTAGCGTAAAATCAGACAGTGGCTTTGCATTTTCGTAAACTAATGCATCGACATCTGGCGGACTATTTTCGTTTGAACATGCCGATAAAAACAAAACTAAAACAACGATTAATCCAAGCCATAACTGCTTCATAAAGGGAGCCATTTATCTATAAATAAGATTACGAAGAGTACCATTAAATGAATAATCGAAAAACGAAATAAGTCCATTGCAGTCTCATCATTTCCAGCAATTTTTAATTTGACGGCTTTATATATAAACACTGCATTTAATACACATGCACCTATCAAATAGATTAATCCAGACATACCAATTAAATAAGGCAATACGCAAACTACAGCGAGTAAAACAGAGTAAGCAACGACGCACGTTTTACAAAAGTCGATTCCATGGGTTACTGGTAACATAGGGATTTTAGCGCGTTCGTAATCACTTTTTCGTGCTATAGCCAGCGCCCAAAAGTGTGGCGGAGTCCAGGTAAATATTATCATTACAAGTAACCAAGGGGCTGCTGCCATTTGGTTTGTTTCTGACACCCAACCTAATAATGGAGGCATTGCGCCAGCCAACCCACCTATAACAATATTTTGCGGTGTAGCACGCTTTAAAAATGATGTATAAACAAATGCATAACCTACCAATGCAAATAACGTTAATATAGCGGTTAAGGTATTAGCCCACACCATTAGCATAATAAAACCAGCAACCCCAATAACAGCTGCAAAACTAAGCGCATGTGTTTTACTTAAACGCCCTTTAGCCACAGGGCGATGACGAGTCCGTGCCATTTTTGAGTCTATCTCGCTATCAACTACATGATTAATAACCGCTGCAGCAGCAGAAAGTAGCCCTATACCTAACAAGCTAATAAACTGTACGACCATACCGCGCCCTACATCGGGAGCCAGCGCTAAACCAACCCAAGCTGTTAGCACCAACATAGCTACCACTTTAAATTTACTAATTGCTAAGTAGTCTTGCAGCAAACTATGAGTACGCGAAATTAGCGATTGAGTATTAACGGGTAGCAGTATTTTTTTATCTATTATAAGTGCCATCATATTTCCCCTTTATGTGCGTGATTTTAGGTAATAACACAACCTAACTATGCTTAATAACAGTATGGCTGCCATCAAGTTATGCGCCAGTGCAACTCCCAACGGGATATGCCAATGTACTAAAATAAGCCCTAAGCTAATTTGGCAAAGCAAAACAAGTAATACACTCACAACGCAATTTTTAATTTTTTTAGAGTGCGCTTGGCTGTATATTTTCCACATAATTAACGCCAGAACAATGCAAGTAACGAGTGCCCAAATGCGATGTAATAAATGAATAGACATACGCGCTTGCTGCGATAACACACCAAACTCATAATTACTGTGCTCAAGTGGTAATTGAAATACGCTACTCAATGAAAACGGTTGTGCGTAATTACACAATGGCAAACCACTACAATGTGGAGCGGCGTAATTTGCAGCCAGCCAACCACCAAGTGCAATTTGGATAATTAATACACTGAGCGCTACTAAACTTAAACCGAAATAGCGTTTTGCGCCGCTATCGCCACCCATAATAGGTTTTGCGGTTAGCCGTAAATATAAAAGCGTTATAAGTGACAAAATACTAAAGCCACCTAATAAGTGGCCCATTACAATAAGCGGCTGAAGGTTCATGGTTACTGTCCACATACCAAGAGCAGCCTGAAACACCACTAGTAGAAGTAAAGCCAAAGGCAATTTAACTGGCGTAGTTGGATATTGGCGTTTTAAAAAAGCCAACACAAATAAACCTAAAATAAGTAAGCCTAAAGCACCTGCAAAGTAGCGATGAATCATTTCTTTCCACGCTTTTGCGGTTTCGAACATCATATCGGGGTAGCTTTGAGTTGCTAAGGCTATGTCAGCCTCATGCTTAGGTACCGTTAAAAAACCATAACAACCAGGCCAATCGGGGCACCCTAAACCTGCATCACTTAAGCGGGTGTACGCACCTAAAGCAACTACAATCAAAGCGAGTAATCCTGTTATTAATACTAAGTTTTTATAATTTTTATACATCAGATACTCCAACTTAAGCTCAACTTAGTTAGCTAGAACGAGAATAGTTAAGTAATTTTTTTAGATCTTTTAATAACCCTTTTTGTACTAAACGGTTTTCTTGTGGCTCGACCTTAAAGGGATATTCAAGTACCACTAACCCCATATGATCAATCAAATACAAACTTGCAGGATTTAAACTCTGTTGCTCGGTAATAATTTTCCATGGTAGGTTTTTATTGTAGGGACTTCCCATTACAGCCATATCAACCTTGCCTTGGTTTTTACCAAGTGCCACATATAAATTATTAAGTGCATTGAGTTGTTCGCTGCATGGGGTGTTACATTCGTTTGAATAATTAAGTGCGATAGTCCATTGCTTGGGATTATTTTGCGGCCAATTTTTAAGTTTTATTTCTTGCCTTAAAAACTCGCCATTATTAGTAATTGCAGTAGGCAACCAATCAAACTTTAATGCGCCATATGCCAAAATTAATGGGATAGCGCAGCAGCCCACAAACAACACAAGGGGGTTATTTTTCATTATGTGTCCTTTTTTTACTCGCAAAAATAGCCACAACAGCACATGCAATAGCAATTAAAAACCATTGCACAGCGTAGGCATTATGCTTTTGAGGGCTCATAACAACTGCCTCATAATGAGGTGTTGCAATCTCATCACCAGTACCTTGTCTGTAAGCCATAAAATTAATTAATGATTGCTGGCTTTGAGTGTTCAGCATATTCAAGTCGATAGATTGGATTCTTGTAGGCAAGTCGTTATTTATAGTTTTATCTTCAAGCGTAAAGCTACTTAGGTTATTTTCTTTTATTTGCGCTTTAAGAATAAAAACACCTGTAGGCAGAGTAACCTTTGGCAGTGTATCTCTAGATATAGGAGCTTTTACCCATCCTAAATTAACTAAAATCACTTTTTCTTCGCTGGCTGGCTTTAGTAAAGCAAGTAGGTCGTACCCTACTTGTCCGTTATAAACTTGATTATCTAAAAGCCAATATTGGTTTTGTACAAACCGCCCTTTTAACTCAACCAATACACCTGTTTTGTTCCAGCTATCAGGCAGGTTATGTAATTGAGACCAACTCATCACACCACGAGTATGTTGCTTAGCAATAGCGGTTAGTTGCTGCTGTTTTTGCTCACCCCGCTCCAACTGCCAAAATCCTAGTCGCACACACACAAGTACAACAACCACAACCATACAAAGTGTGATTAGTGAACTAAGCTTTTGTTTGTACCATAAAACTAACTGCATAAAGGGTCAACTCAGTGATTATTAAAATTATTATCGTACTGTTGTTAATATTTATACTTTTTAACTTATTTAGAGCATTGTTTATTATGGTGTCAGGGAAAACTGGGGGACGACCTATGTCTCACTTTTTAGGTCGTCGCGTATTGTTTTCGGTCGTTGTTTTAGTTGTTGTTATTGCAGCGCTTAAACTTGGTTTTATTAAAGCAAATAATTCGCCAATAAACGCTACAGCACATATACAAATACAAACAAACACAGCCACACCACATCAACAAAGTGCCAATACCAAGCAGCTGCTTGAAAAGCAAAATGCTTATCTTTAGTAAAGTGCCCTTTTAATATCCGTAAAAATATTACAAATAAAAGTACGGTTCCTAACGTTACATGCATGCCATGAAAACCAGTCAATAAAAAGAACGTATTACCGTAAATGCCCGCATCTAGCGTTAGGTTAAGGTCATTATATGCATGCATGTACTCCTCAACTTGCAGCCCTAAAAAGCAAACGCCCAATAAAATAGTAGCGCCTAAAAAAACTTTAAGTGGAGTGCGTTTATTGTTTTCCATCGCTACGTGGGCAAAATGTAAAGTAACTGAGGAAGTAAGCAGTATTAAGGTATTTATAAGCGGTAAGCCTTGCCAGCCCATAGCTTGAGTAGTTTCACCAGCAGGTGTTGAAACTAGCGGCCAAACAGCTTCGAAAGTTGGCCATAAAACCTCGTTAGTCATTGCATTATTGCCTGCGCCTCCAAGCCAAGGTACCGACAATACGCGTGCATAAAAAAGCGCACCAAAAAAGGCCATAAAAAACATAACTTCAGAAAAAATAAACCAGCTCATACCTTGTCTAAAAGAGCGATCCATTTGTGCTGAGTACAAACCTTGGTCCGATTCATTAATTACATTTTTAAACCAGCTAAACAACATATACACAAGTACAGCAATACCGGCATAAAGCAGATAAACCCCGCTACCACCTTCTTTACCTACACTCATAACAGTCAAGCCTGCCCCTACTGCAATAAAAAACAATGCAACAGCACCTACAATAGGCCATGGGCTTTGCTCAGGTACGTAATAATGCTCATATTCTTGATTCATTTTATTTACTCCTAGTTTCACACTAGTTTAAAAAGCTAGTTGTTACTTGCCACCAGCTGTTCACTAATATCAAATACGGTATAAGATAAAGTTAATTCTTCAATATCGCTCGGCAGTGCGGTATCAACATAAAAAAGTAATTTAAATTCAAGTTCTTCCCCTGCTTTTAGAGGTTGCTGATCAAAGCAAAAACAGGCTATTTTGTGTAAATACTTTGCCGCTTTACCTGGCGAGACTGATGGTACAGCCTGCATTACTTTATCTAGGTTGCTGTTATTTTTAGCACTAAACATTACTTCACGCATTGCACCGGGTTTTACCACTACACTGTATTCTTTTGATTTAACTTCAAACGGTGCACCACTTTGTGCGTGAGTAGTAAAGCTAACGCCGACTTCTCGGTTTTGTACTATTTGTGTACTTTGCTCTGCTTGCTCAAGCGAAGGTTTTCCATTAAGCCCTGTTACATCACAAAACACGTCATACAAAGGTACTAAAGCAAAGGCAAAGGCAAACATGCCTATGCAAATAAGTACCAAACGTTTGAGTAGCGGTGCGTGTGTCATTACTTAATTACCGGCGGCGTAGAAAAAGTATGATATGGCGCTGGAGAGTCAACTTCCCACTCAAGCCCTTCTGCCCCTTCCCATACTTTTGCAGGCACTTTATCACCGCCACGCGCGCATTTAATTACCACAGCTACAAACAACAATTGCGATAAACCAAAGGCAAATCCACCAATACTTATGATTGCGTTAAAGTCGGCAAATTGAAGTGCATAATCGGGAATTCGACGCGGCATACCGGCAAGCCCTACAAAATGCATAGGAAAAAACAGTACGTTCACACTCACCAGCGATAGCCAAAAATGCCATTTAGCTAGCGTGATATTAAACATGTTGCCTGTCCATTTGGGTAGCCAATAATAAGCACCTGCCATTATCGAAAACACAGCCCCTGTTACTAATACATAATGAAAATGCGCCACTACAAAATAAGTATCGTGGTACTGAAAGTCAGCAGGTGTAATTGCCAGCATCAAACCCGAAAAGCCACCTAAGGTAAACAGCACAATAAACGTAATACTAAAAAGCATTGGCACTTCAAAAGTTATTGAGCCTTTCCACATTGTGGCAACCCAATTAAATACTTTTACTCCTGTAGGTACCGATATAAGCATGGTCGCGTACATAAAAAACAACTCGCCAGCGACCGGCATCCCAGTGGTAAACATATGATGAGCCCATACAATAAAGCTCAATAGTGCTATGGAGGATGTGGCGTATACCATTGAGGCATAGCCAAAAAGTTTTTTACGAGAAAAGGTAGGTACTATTGTAGATATAATGCCAAAGGCAGGAAGAATCATTATGTATACTTCGGGATGACCAAAAAACCAAAAAATGTGTTGGAACATCACCGGGTCGCCACCGCCTGCGGCATCAAAAAAGCTGGTCGCAAAATACTTATCGGTAAGTACCATAGTGACAGCTCCTGCAAGCACTGGCATTACCGCTATTAATAAAAAGGCAGTAATTAACCACGTCCATACAAATAAGGGCAACTTCATCCATGTCATGCCTGGGGCACGTAAGTTCACTATGGTTACAATCACATTGATTGCGCCCATTATTGAACTAATCCCCATAATATGTACGGCAAATACAAACAATGCAGTATTATCATTACTGTATGTTGTAGACAGTGGTGCATAAAAAGTCCAACCAAATGCAGGACCCCCACCAGGCATAAATAACGATGCCAATAGGATTAAAAACGCAAACGGTAAAATCCAAAAGCTCCAGTTATTCATTCTTGGCAATGCCATATCTGGCGCGCCAATCATGAGTGGTATCATCCAGTTAGCAAGGCCTGTAAAGGCCGGCATAACCGCACCAAACACCATAATTAAACCATGCACTGTGGTCATTTGATTAAAAAAGTGAGGATCGACCAACTGTAAACCTGGTTGAAATAATTCAGCTCTGATCACCATGGCCATTCCACCACCAATTAAGAACATGGTCAGCGAAAAAATTAAATATAAACTACCTATATCTTTATGATTAGTTGTGTAAAGCCAGCGTTTAAAACCTTTAGCTGGGTGATGAGCATGATGAGCTTCATTGGCGTTAGATTGTTCTACTATGCTACTCATTAGTTCGCCTCCACTTTGGCATCAAGTGCTGCCTGTATTTGACTCGGTTGAATAACATCACCCGTATCATTACCCCACGCATTACGTTTATAAGTAATAACCGCTGCTAATTGCTTTATAGATAACTGTTTGGCAAATGCTTGCATTGCCGTACCGGGTCGCCCATGGATAACTACATCAATGTGATCTTTTATATCGCCAAGCACTATAGGGCTGCCTTTAAGTGCAGGAAATACACCCGGTAACCCCATGCCAGTAGGCTGATGACATGCAGCACAATTGGCCATATATACTTGTTCGCCTAAAGTCATTAATTCTTCTTTTGGGAGGGTTTTATCAAGTAATGCGGCATCTGCTAATGCTGCTTTTTGTTTAGCTTGCTTTGCATCTGCAAGCCACGTTTTAAAATCAGCCTCAGATTTAGCGACCACCACAACGGGCATAAAGCCATGATCTTTACCACACAACTCAGCACATTGGCCTCGGTAAGTACCTTCTTCGTTTATGTTCGTCCATGTTTCGTTTATAAAGCCGGGATTCGCATCTTTTTTAACTGCAAAATCAGGTACCCACCAAGAGTGAATAACATCGTCAGAAGTCATTAAAAATCGTACTTTTTGATTTATTGGCAGTACGAGAGGTTTATCAACCTCAAGTAAGTAGTTAGGATTTTTATCTGCAAGATTCGCTATTTCATCTTGCGGGGTAGATAAAATAGAGTAGAACTCTACATCTTCACCCATATATTCATAATGCCATTTCCATTGCGAGCCTGTAATTTTAATAGTGAGATCAGCTTTGCTGGCATCTTCCATTGCAATTAGGGTTTTAGTGGCTGGTACTGCCATAGCAATTAAAATAACAAACGGGATTGCAGTCCAAAGTATTTCTACTTTAGTGCTTTCGTGAAATTGGGCAGGTACAGCCCCTTTAGATTTACGGTGATGAATAAGTGCCCAAAACATAATTGCGAACACTATCACCCCAATCACACAACATATTATAAATATGGTCATGTGCAGCTGATATACATTATTGCTTATATCGGTTACGCCTTTGCGCATATTGTATTGGCTGTTAGCCAAAACTGGGTGCGAAAAAACACATAATATAAGCCACAAGGTAGAGGTCAGTTTACCCATGTGACGGCTCCTTTGATGCTATTGCGAATGCAAAGCGAAGAGGCATACGGCTTAAACGCCAATTCGTTATTTTTATTTTTTTAGTCAATCTCATTTAATATTGATTGGTTTTGCTGCGCCAACAACGGGTTTGTGTATATTGTGTGTTCTCAAAACTAAAAAGCTGTGAGTTATTATTAGCTCAGCACATTAATAATTAGCTAAAAAATGAACAACAAGCAAGTTTTAGTATAAAAAACAATCAGGTGATATTGAGTAATTAATAAAAAATCAGTAACCAACTAGGTAACAGGAAGTTCAAAAGATGAGCAAAACAAAGGGGTTTAACGCATTCGGAGGGGGAAAATATAAGTGCAAAAAAGTTTACAGCTTAAATTGTCAGTGAGCTATTTATGCCCTATTTTTAGTGCGAATTTAAAACAGAAAATGCGTACTAATTAGTACGCATTTATAAAACTGCTTGTTTAAAAGCTATTTTTAAAGTCACATCCAATCAGCGTTTCTTATAACGCCAACGGCTAAGCCTTCAATATTAAAAGACTCATTCTCAAGATCTACTTCAATAGATTCAAAATCGTCGTTTTCAGCATGAAGTAATACTTTACAACCCGCTTTCTCAAGACGTTTTACAGTTACGTCTTCGTCTAGGCGGGCAACAACAACTTGCCCGTTTTCAGCGGTTTGAGTACGATGTACAGCAAGTAAATCACCATCCATAATACCAATATCTTTCATGCTCATACCGTTAACGCGTAGTAAAAAATCTGCAGCCGGTTTAAACATTAATGGATCGATTTTGCAGTGACTTTCAACGTGCTCTTGCGCCAAAATAGGTGAACCAGCAGCAACACGCCCTATAAGCGGTAAACCTAATTGTTCTGGCTCTTCTTCTTCAATTAACTGAATACCACGGCTTGCACCTGGTTTCATTTTAATTGCGCCTTTTTTAGCAAGTGCTTTTAAATGTTCTTCAGCAGCATTGGCACTTTTAAAACCTAATGTTTGCGCTATTTCAGCACGTGTAGGAGGCATACCAGTGTCTTTAATAAAAACTTTAATTAGTTCGAGTATTTGAGCTTGGCGGTTCGTTAATGGTCGCATACAACTGGTTTTCCATACAGTACATTTAACTGTGAGTATATACAGTTAAATAAAAATCGCAAATTTAAATTAAGCCTTAAAATAGCCAAAGTAATTTCACTTGTGTACATTTTAGGGATATAACTAACGCTAGGTTTATAAATGATTAAAAAAGCAAAGGAGTCATTATGAGTATTTGGTACCAGCCCATCACTTTAGAGCTGTGCAAGCAGTTAGAACAAGGCATTGATGGCCAAGGAACATTAATGAAAACCATGGGAATAGAAGTCACTGAAATTGGTGATGATTACTTAGTAGCCACTATGCCGGCAATTCCTGAGCATCATAACCCAATGGGAATGGTTCACGGCGGTGCTAACGTTGTACTTGCCGAAACAGTTGCCAGCTATGCAGCTAACTTTGTTGTCGATTTTACAAAATTTTACTGCGTGGGGCAGGAAATTAGCGCAAGTCATTTAAAAGCATCTCGCAACGGCACTTTAACAGCAACGGCAAGAGCGTTTCATATTGGCAAACGTAGTTCAGTGTGGGAAATAAAAATTACAAATAGCCGCAATGAGCTGTGCTGCGTATCAAAAATGACCGCAGCAGTCGTAGAGCGAAGATAGTTACTTTTCGATTGGGTAAATTGTAATTTCCATACCCGCACCAATCGCAGATATACGTAGTAATGTATCTGCATCTAAGGCTTGATTAAAGCACTTAGGGGAAGTGCCTGATTCAAAACCAATATCAAACGTTCTACGTGAACAGCTTAACCATTGCTTTAGCGCGTTACGCGAACACGATTCAATAAGCTCACATATATGGTTTATTGCTTTGTCAGGCGTGTTTACTACACCTGTTGCTTCAATACGCGCTAATTGACGGTATTCGTCTTTGTCATAATGTAAAATCGTCGCGACTTTTTTCAAGTCTGCCACTAGCAAACTAATATCTTGCTTTGATTCAAGCTCAAGATCTACATTTAAAAATTGAATTTCCGACATCGTTTCGTATTTATCCTCTAATAATTTCATTGCAAACTTTAACGCAGTTTTACCGTTATACCAAATCAACTATGCTCTATTAACCACTTTATATAGATATTTCGCAGCTTTTAAGTATTTTTTAGCGTTTAAAGCTAGCTGGATATCAAACACTCAGCTCAATTAAACAAATAAGTCATGTTAGCAATTTAAGTGTAATCTTTTTTATTTTTAAATGATTACAGTAAGCTATAGTTTAAACTGCGACAAAATGTCGCAGTAACTAATCCCATTAATGTAATAAACTAGCCTCTAAAAATAATAAGACTAAAACATGAATAAAAAAATATTTAAGTATGCTCGCAAGTTACATAAATGGCTCGGTTATTTGCTCACATTACAAATTTTAGCTTGGCTATTAGGCGGTTTAGTCATGAGCGCTATTCCTCTTGATAAAGTTCATGGGGAGCATCTTGCAACACGTACTCTTAATAACCCATTTACGCAGGCTGATTATGTTGCCTCCCTTAACGATATTGCATCTCAGGTGGTTAATCCAACACAAATAATTTTTGAGAACTTTTTAACCACACCTATAATTACAGTAATAAATAAAGATGAACAGCAAAGCTTTAACGGTATAACAGGCCGGCCTTTTGAGCCGCCAACTAAAATACAAATTACCGCAAATGCTAAAGCACACCTACTTATTGATGCTCAAGTGACAAGCGCTGTACTGCTAAAGCAAGGTATGCGAGAAGTTGGATATAAAACCAATGTTTGGCAGGTACAATTTGACGACACATTTAACACAACACTGTACTTGTCAGAAAATAACGGCAGAGTTGTCACCGTTCGCAGCACACTATGGCGAATTTTCGACTTTTTTTGGATGTTACATATTATGGATTACGATGAGCGAGAGGATTTTAATAATCCGCTGCTTATTAGTTTTGCAGCAACCAGCGTACTTTTTTGCCTAAGTGGAATATTACTACTTATGCAAAACATACGACTAAAACGATTTATCCGAATTAAAAGTAAGAATAAATCAAAGTAGTCATATTGATTTTTAAGAACTAGCGCACTCTCACCAAAGAGTAAATAAGCCCTAGGAAGTACCCAAGGGCAGATTTTATTCCAAGTGTTTAAATCGACTCAAATGTCGCTTTAACATTTCGTTTTCGAAAATCAACTCATCACGCTCATCCAGCAATTGTAAAACTAAAGCTATTGCCGACCAATCTAACGAAAAGTCATGTTGAATACGGGCCGCTTTTTTAACTAAGGTCACTGCAGATACCGTAAATTGCCACTGCGTAACATGCTTCCCCTCAATTGGAACCGCAATATTGTGCTCAACTAGCTCATATAAAATTGCTTCGCTAATATCACTACTCAAACATAGCTCTTTGCTAGTAAGTAAATCATCTTTTTGTGTCACGATAATTTGCATTATGGCTTGCTCCAGTTATTACGGGGATCAAAGTGAGCTTTTTCGGCTAATTCTTCCCACAGTTTTTTACTGGTATCATCAACAGATGTTGGATTAACAATTTTAAGCACAGCAAATAAATCACCTTTGGCTTTTTTACTCATTAATCCCTTGCCTTTAATACGCAAGCGTTGGCCAGACTGACTATTAGATGGAATAGTTAATTGGATTTTGCCTGCCAACGTAGGTAAATTTATTTTTGTACCAAGAGCCGCTTCCCATGGTGCAAGAGGGACGACTATATTTAGGTTATGACCTTCAACATCAAATAATGGGTGGGGCACTAAACTAATTTGTAAGTACAAGTCGCCATTTTGCCCGTTCGCTGACCCTAATCCGCCT
Source organism: Pseudoalteromonas sp. NZS100_1 (assembly GCF_015864285.1). Lineage (NCBI taxonomy): Bacteria > Pseudomonadati > Pseudomonadota > Gammaproteobacteria > Alteromonadales > Pseudoalteromonadaceae > Pseudoalteromonas > Pseudoalteromonas sp. NZS100_1. Next base: position 12,424 of record NZ_JADYXN010000020.1, on the reverse strand, counting down.
TGCCCTTTTAGTCGAATTCGTTCGCCATTTACTGAGCCTGCGGGAATTTTCACTTTAAGTGATTTTTTAATTTCAGAGACACGACCACTACTATCTCGCTGCGGTAACATAAACTCAACAGGCTTAACGGTATCAACTAAAGTCTCTTCAAGAAAAATCGGGAACTCTATTTCCACATCTTGTCCTTTTTGCGCGCGAGCGGCGTTACTTCTGCTCTGCCCGGAACGATTGAATCCACCGGCGCCGCCAAACATTGAATTAACAAAATCAGAAAACTCTTGATCGGTTTGAGGATCGCTTTGCTGATAATTACTTTGCGATGAGGCATTGTTACCACCATAATTACCTTGCTGTTGACGAGCACGATTTTGTTGATGACGACGTAACTCGTCGTATTTAGTGCGTTCTTCTTTGTTATGAATGACTTCGTAAGCTTCTGCTATTTCTTTAAACTTATCTTCTGCTTGAGGCTCTTTGCTTACATCTGGGTGATATTTTCTGGCTAATTTTTTATAAGCTACTTTAACCGCTTTATCGTCTGCATCAGGCGATATTCCGAGCACTGCATAATAATCAACAAATTTCATTTGCAATCCAAATCCCCATATTGAGTAAGCTTTAAGCATACTCCTTAACGTATAATCTTGTGTGGTTAAAATACGATAAATAGTAAGAAATAAATGAATAGTGAAAATAACTTTGAATAAAAAATTAATCGGACACTTTTTAGTAATATAAGTGCAGGCCTTAAGTTAACTTTATCTTTTATCTTCAAGGCTTTAAACTGCCTGTTCCTGTAGTTCACATTTGTGATGGATATGACTCGATTTATTCTGGCCTTACTGGCTTGTTGTGTGTGTTTTTCGGTATCTGCCGAACAATTTACCCGTTTTTCAACGGCTAAAAGACATTTAATTAAAACCCTCCCTGACAACGCCAAAAGTATTTACTGCGGTTGTGATATTAAAAAAGAAGGCAAAAAACTCATTCCTGATCCTTCTAACTGTGGTTACATTCCTCGAAATACACTTACCCGCTCAGGCAAAGTAAATGTACGAGCACTACGTATTGAATGGGAACATATTGTTCCGGCGTGGGAATTTGGTCATCAGCTACAATGTTGGCAAGATGGCGGACGTAAAAACTGCCGTAAAGTAAGTGCTAAATTTAGAAAAATGGAAGCTGATATAAATAACTTAGCGCCAGCTATTGGCGAAATTAATGCCGATCGCTCTAATTATCGTTTTGGCATGCTTAGCGAAAACGCCACACAGTATGGTCGCTGCGAAGTAAAAGTAAACTTTAAGCAACGTGTAGTTGAACCGCCTGTCTATGCACGTAAACGTATAGCCGACACTTACGCTTACATGCAGAAAACATACGGTTTAAAAATCTCTGATAAACAGCAAAAGTTATTTAATGCGTGGAAAAAGCAAGCATTTGCAGATACAAGTAGTGCGAGCAAGCTCTAAGCTTTAACACTCATTTACATAAATCAAAGTTATAAATGTTGAATAAACGAGCGAGTGTTGTAATATTTTAAACAACTTATTTACAGAAAGTCCTTAACTATGTTTAAAAATAATAAAACCTCGCTTGCCATTTTTGCAGCACTTTCGGGCTTTGCTTTAACGGGTTGTGGCGGCGGAGGCGGTATCGACTCTGCTCCTGTAGTTACAACACCTGTTAGTAGCAGCCCAACATGGACAGCGGCGGTATTTGAGCCCTCTAACGATTTAAAAAACTTTTGCGAAACCCCTCGTACGGATAACGATCCCTTTAATAACAACAACCCCTACCCAGATCAAGCGGGTTCTGCCCTTTATGAAAAGCTCTGGCTTCGCTCTTGGAGCGACGAAACCTACCTTTGGTATGATGAGATTGCCGATAACGACCCTGAAAGCTTTACAACAGTAGCCGATTACTTCGCTCAATTAAAAACAGAGCAGCTTACCGACTCAGGGGCAAAAAAAGATAACTTTCATTTTTCAGAACCTACTGAAGATTACTTTCAAGAAGCGCAATCGGGCGTTACTTCTGGTTACGGTATAAATTGGGCGTTTATTGGCGATACAGCCGACCGTATTTTACGCGTCGCTTATCTTGAAGATGATTCACCTGCAAGCCAAATAGGCTTTCAACGTGGTGATACTGTACTTTCAGTTGACGGTGTTAGCATTAATACCAATACAGAGTCGGGTGTAGATACGCTTAACGAAGGTTTATTTAGTCCTACTAACGGCGACTCACATACTATTGTTGTACGCAGTAACGATGGTGCCGAAAAAACATTTAATGTAACCGCTGGTAATATTGAACAAACACCTGTTCAAAATGTTAAAACGATTACAACCGCAAATGGTTCAAGCGTGGGTTACATGCAATTTAATAGCCATATAAGCATTGCCCAAGAAGGACTTATTGATGCGGTAAATAAGTTTAAAACCGATGGTATTGATGAGCTTGTAATCGACTTTAGATATAACGGTGGTGGTTTATTAGCACTGTCGGCACAATTAGCTTATATGGTTGCCGGTAATGCCAACGTTAACAACCGCTTTTATTATCAAACTCAACAAAACGATAAACAACCTGTTGATTCGCCTTTTCCATTTATTGATGAAGAAATAGATTACTCTACTTTTTTTAGCACAGGTGAAAACCTACCTGATTTAAACCTATCAAAGGTTTATGTATTAAGCACATCAGGCACCTGTTCGGCATCAGAAGCTTTTATTAATGGTTTAAAAGGTATAGACGCAGAAGTTATTTTAATTGGCGACACAACCTGCGGTAAGCCCTATGGCTTTACCCCAACTCATAACTGCGCAACAACCTATTACACTATTCAGTTTAGTGGCGTAAATAGCAAAGGATTTGGCGAATACGCTGCGGGTTTTACACCAACCCCTACTCCACAATTTGATGCTGATGTTCAAGGTTGTGAAATTGAGGACGACTTTGATCATCAGTTAGGCGACAGTGACGAGGCCGTTTTAGCCACCGCATTATTTCATGTTGAAAATGGCAGTTGTCCAGTTAGAACGGCTGCTGCAAAAGCAGAACCAGCTAATTTTTCAAGCTCTCGTGAATCTCTCATTCCTTTAAATATGCCGGTACAATTTACCCAGCGTAATATGGACTTAACTTGGCCAACGCTGGGTGAGGAAAGGTAATGGCTAAATTATTACTCCCATTAGCCACCTTGCTCGCTTTAGGCGGATGCCAAAGTGTAGATAGTGAGCCTGCTAAACCCGCTATATTAACGAGCGTTAATCCCAGCGTTATTACAACACTACAACAGGCAATTCAACAAGCTAAGGGAGGCACATTAGTAACACTTGCCGATTCGGTATTTACTAAACGTAGCGAACTGCTAATTGATCATGCAATGAGTAAAGGGTCTGATGGCAGAGTAATTATGGGCGCGCATAATATAAAATCTGAGAAGTTTATTTTGCAACTACGTAATAACCAATGCGAGCTTTACTATCCTAAAAAAGAGCTTACTACAGTACTTGAAGGTGTTACCTGTAAAGAGTTATAAGGCACTTTATTAATGTTTATAAATTAATAAAAAAGGCGCGCAGCATATCGCTGCGCGCCTTTTTCTATTTTAAAGCGTTATTACAAGTCTTGATGCGGACCAAACACTTCATAATGAATCTGCTCGTTTTTAACACCTAATTCAAGTAACTGGTTTTTTATAAATGCCATAAAACCGGCAGGACCACATAAGTAAAAGTCACCATTACTCAATGGTAGCTGTGCTTGTACTGCGTTTAGGTTCATTAACCCAGTAAAGTCAGCGCCCTCTGTCGCTTGGTTAAACCACGTCATTGTTTGTAAACGGTTATAAACTGCATTTAACTCATTTAAATATTTTGAAAACGAATGCTGCTGAGTATTTTCGCAGGCATGTAAATACATAATCTCTTGATTAGAGTTGTCACTTAATAACGTTTCAAGCATAGCCAGCATTGGCGTTTGCCCAACACCTGCTGAAATGAGTACCGCTGGGTTTGTGTTATTGCGTAAAAAGAAGTCTCCTGCCGGCGGGTATAACTCAACAATAGTGCCTTGCTCTAATGAGTGTAAATAATTAGACACCATGCCAGGCTTTGGCTGTAGCTCTTTTTTAACACTAATACGGTAGTTTTTAGCGTTACTTTTTTGCGAAATAGAATACTGGCGAATTTCTTCATATTCAGCGCCCTCTGGCTTAACTTTAATACCTAAATACTGCCCTGGTTTATGTGTAATAACAGCTTCGCCATCAACTGGCGTAAGTGTAAAGCTCGTTACTAGTTCTGATTCAGCCTGTTTGTTGGTTATTTCAAATTGGCGAGTTCCCGCCCAACCACCGTGTTTATTTTTACTGTGCTCATACAAAGCAGCTTCTTCGGTTATACAAATATCAGCAAGTACGCCGTAAGCTTCGCGCCAAGCGTATTCAACATCGGGAGTAAATTGCTCAGGAATAAGCTCTTTTAAAGTACCAATTAAATGCGCACCTACAATAGGGTAATGCTCAGGTAAAATATTCAAGCTTGTATGCTTATGATTAATACGTGTTAGCGCTTCTTTTAATACGGCTAAATTATCAATATTTTGTGCATACGCAGCCAATGCATTAAAAAGTGCAAATTGCTGACGACCTGTATCTTGATTCGCCATATTAAAAATATTTTTAAGCTCAGGATTATGGCTAAATAAACGCTTATAAAAATGATCGGTAACAACCGTACCCGCCTGCGCTAATAACGGAACTGTGCTTTTTACAATCTCAATGGTTTTATCAGATAACATATGTGTTTCCTATGGATGAACTAACCACGACGCCCATCAACACGACGCCGCGTTAATATAGGTGTGCAGTGAATTAAAAATAATGAAAAAGCCACTAACCACAGCAAAGCACTTATTTGCCAAGCAAGGTGAGGCCCAATAATAAAAGGGAGTAATGAACGAGTAATAGCGGCCACAAGCAAAAACGCAAAAGCAACAGCCATGTAATGAGGAATAGCGAGTGTCCGCCCTGTATGACCATGTGATACACGCGTCATCATTGCTAAAATCATCATACCTATTGTGCCAATAGTGATTAAGTGCAGCGCATCTTTAAATTGTATTGCACTGCTATAAAAGCTAAATGCAACCATCATTAACCCTACGCCTAACGCTAAGTAGGAAAAATGTAAAGACCATAACAACGGCACTCTCAATACCTTGCTATCCCACCAAAAACCTGCCCTGACCAGGTGAAGCGCAGCAACAGTTGCAACAACTAACGCAGGATTAATCGTGTTCAAAAACAACTTGTTGATGAAAAATAAAGTGATAGCCAAAATAGATAAATACATCACCGCTTTATCTATTTTAGGAGTGCGAACTTGTGCGGTTAAACCTAGACCTTTAGCGGTAAAAAATGGTAAAACGCGACCCGCAACAATGCCAACTAGTAAAGTAATGACCAGTACTGCGGTATCAACCACACCAAGTGCAAGCTGCATGTTTTGTTTTAAAACAAGTATTAAATACAATACATTGAGCCCACAAAGCACAGCTAAAATAGCTAAAAACGGATAGTTACTTTTGCTATTGGCTTTTAATAACATATTAGCCAGTACTGCTATGGCGCCTAGCCACCAAATAACTTGTAATGTAAGTGCAGCATATAAATTAAAATGAGCAATATCAGGCAATATCACAAAAAAGGCTAAGCGCGCTGCAAGCCATATAAACGTAAGCCACATAAGGGCTTTCCCACTTATGCTCGGTACGCCTGTCCATGTTTGTGCAGCGGTAAGTAAAAAGCCAACAGCTACAACTCCTGCAAAGCCAAACAGCATTTCGTGCGCGTGCCATAATGTCGCAGGTATCGATGAGTGCCAACTTGCATGGCCTGTTAAAATAAGTAGCCAATACCCCACCGAAAAAAATGCCAATAAGCCACCGCCTAAAAAGAAAGGTCTAAAAGCGAGCATCCATAATGGCCATTGAGATACTTGATGAATAGCAACGCGGGCTGGCATTGGCTCAGTTAAGTTTATAGGGCGCATTATCGTACCTCTTGCCCTAAACCATGTTGTGCAACACAGCGCAGTACGTAACTTACTTTTAAAATAGCAGCAATAACAATAGTGCCAATATGAGCTGATACTTGCACCGCCATGGAAAAGTACTCAGCAAACGGGTAGCTAATTAAAATACTTGCCGTAATACACACTAAACTCACAGCTAATGCAGTATTGGCAGCAAATAATACTGTTTCGTATAGTGAACTAAACTGTGTTTGATTATTTAAATTATTCAGCATTAGTGTGTTCATGGCGATCTCTGTAACTAACTACGTTACTTAGCTATTACACATACTGTGCCAATAATTTTATTCATTTAAATTCAATAAGTTAAATTAAATCACTTTACACTATGAGTCTTTATGACCTACTATAAATTAACTCACAAAAACACAAACAGGTCATTTTGACATGAACCAGCAATTCAACCTTACCCAAGTTGCTCTAGAGCTTGCTCAAAGTACACTGCACGAGCATAGTTTTGATCAATTACTAGCAACGGTTGAGCGGGTGATTCCTAGTGATGCAAGTGCGTTATTAGTGCTTCAGGGCGAGCAATTAAAACCACTGGCAATTAAAGGGTTAATGTCCGACAGCCTTGGCAGACGATTTAAAATAGTAGAGCACCCTCGCCTAGAAGCTATTTGCAAAAGCACACTCGCGCTACAATTTGCGCACGACTGCCCACTACCCGATCCATACGACGGATTGCTATTAGCTAAAACCGGCGACATACCGGTACATGCATGTTTAGGTTTACCCCTTTATGATAAAAACGCACTACTTGGCGTACTTACGTTTGATAGCCTTAACGCCAATGCATTTAACAGCATAAGCGCTGATACACTCAATACCTTACAAACGCTGTGTAGTGCGCACTTTAAAACAGCTTTAGAGCTTGCCCATTACAAACAGCATGCACAGCACTCAAGTGCATTAGTGCAAGAACTAAATCGTGAAGCGTTAACACGGGACGGCGGTGAAATTATTGGTCAAAGTCCGCTAATGCAAACACTTAAAAACGAAATTAAACTCGTTGCAGCATCTAACTTTAGCGTGCTTATATTAGGTGAAACAGGGGTAGGGAAAGAGCTTGTAGCGCGTAATATTCACTTAAATTCAGCTCGAAAAGATCAACCGCTTATTCACTTAAATTGTGCATCACTTCCTGAGAACCTTGCTGAAAGTGAATTTTTTGGTCATGCGAAAGGGGCTTTTACAGGCGCACAAAATTCGCGCCAGGGTAAATTTCAATTAGCTGATGGCGGCACGTTATTTTTAGATGAAATAGGCGAACTGCCCCTGGCCATGCAAAGTAAACTATTACGAGTGCTACAAAGTGGCGAAATACAAACGGTAGGGGAAGACACGCCAAAGTACGTAGATGTACGCGTCGTTGCTGCAACCAACAGAAACTTAAAAGAAGAAGTAGCTCAAGGTCGCTTTAGAGCCGATTTATACCATCGCCTCAGTGTCTACCCTATTACTGTGCCACCACTTAGTAAACGCGAGCACGACATAACACTCTTAGCTGGTTATTTTATTGAGCAAACAGCCCGTAAATTAGGGATAAAACAATTAAAACTAAGCCCTGAAGCGCAAGTACTGCTTAATCAGTACAACTGGCCAGGTAACGTTCGCGAGCTTGAACATGTCATTAGCCGCAGCGCCCTAAAAGCAAAACAAAGCCAATGGCAAAATCCAATAATAACCATTACAAGCGAGCACTGTGATTTAACCCCAAGTGCGCCACAAAACTCTCTAGTAGCAAGCCAAAGTACAACCAACACCTTGATCAACCAACCTTTAAAGCAAGCTGTAGAATCGTTGCAATACAACGTAATTACCGAGCAATTAAAGAAGCATAACTACAACTGGTCAGCAGCAGCAAGAGTACTTGAATTAGATAGAGCTAACTTAGTACGCTTGGCTAAACGCCTAGGCATAGAAGTAAAAAAAACACTATAATCATTTAAAACACAGCTAAAATGCTGCTAAAACTATTGATTAGCAGCTAACTTACTAAAGTGTGTTTTTAACAACCCTGCAAAAGCTTGTACTTTAGCAGTGCGATGTACTAGGTGATGCGTGACTAACCATACATCGGTAGGCCAGCTTAACTCACTGTGTAATATAGGTACTAAATCAGAATATTGCGCCGCTACGTCATGCTGTAATCCGCCAATGCCTAGCCCTTTAATTATTGCACGAGTCGCTTCTGCGGTTTCAGATACTCGCAGCTTAATTTGCGATGCAGGAATATGTTCATCAGCCCATGCAAAATAAGGCACGCGGGCATTAAAACCCGCTACACCCGATACAAAATTATGTTGCTGTAAATCACTTAATAATTTAGGCATGCCGTACTTATTAATGTAACGCTTATTAGCATACAAGCCAGACGAAAGCTGCGCCAAATGCTGAGCAATATAATCGCCCTCATCAGGTCTTGGGCCTGCACGCACTGCAATATGCGCTTGTCCGTGATCGAGCCTTAACCTTTTTTGTTCTAAAATAACTTCTAACTGCACTTGCGGATGTAGCGCCTGAAATTGCTCACATACATCACCAAGTACATCCATAAAACCACTTACCGTCGTTAGTAATAAACTCCCTCTAAGGGTGCTATCGGCTGCTGCTATATCGTTATGTAACTGCTCTAAGGAGCTATGAATAGTTTGCGCCGTTGCAAATAACTTGGTGCCAATTTCAGTAACCTTGTAACCACGGGCATGGCGATGAAAAAGCCGTGCATTTAAGTTTTTTTCAAGATTATTAATTCGTCTAAGCACTGTGCTGTGGTGCACATTAAGCTCTTCTGCGGCCGCCGTTAACGTACCTAAACGCGCCACTTCAAACGCCACTTTAACGTCTTGCCAATCTTCAAATTTAATCGCCATTCTGCTTACCTTATACTTATGTGCATTTACGCACACAAGTGTTGCGTTTATTGGGGTTTTCTACAAGCAAAATTTTGCTACATTAGCGTTGTAAGTTTAAACACTAAAAGGTCACTAGCATGTCAGCACCAAAAATTATCGCCCTAGCAGGAAGTCTTCGACAAGAAAGCTTTAATCAAAAAATTATTAATGAGGCAGCACGTTTTGCTCTACAAACAGGTGCTGAAGTAGAAGTAATAAAACTAAACGAATTAAACATCCCACTATTTAACGAAGATATTGAAGCGCAAGGTACACCAAGCGATGTACAGCTTTTAAAAGATAAACTACGTGCAGCTGATGGTATTTTACTAGCAAGTCCTGAGTACAACGGTTCCATTACCGCTGCACTTAAAAATGCTATTGATTGGGCCTCACGTACAGAGCAAGGTGCGGTTCCAGCTTTTCGCAATAAAGTAGTCGCTTTATTTTCAGCATCCCCAGGCGGGCTTGGCGGGTTACGCGGTTTAAATCATGTACGTGATATATTAAGTGGTATTGGGTCGTTAGTACTTGCAGATCAACTTGCAATACCCGCTGTACACACGTTGCTTGATGAAAATGGCCAAATTAATGAACCTGTTACAGCTGAAAAAGTATCAGCACTTGCTCATCAGTTAGTAAGCGTAGCAAGTAAATTAAAATAATTTAGTACGCCTTACCAAATAACTAATTACTTTGTCGCCGCTATTTTTGCGGCGATAAAGTCTGTATGCGTTACATATAAAAGCCCAGCTACTTTACGTATTACATAGTCTTCTTGCGGATCTATTTCGCCATCAGCATAGGCCAAGCGCCATAGTAGTTCTATTATTTCAATGCGCTGAACTGCACTACAATGCTCATTAATTTGTTTTGAAAACTGAAAGTAGTCAATAGCGCCTTCTAAACTACTTGCTGCGTTAGTGGTTAGCTCTTCAACTTCTGAATCTGTTAAATTAAAGTATTTTTTTAAGGTTACAGTCAGGGTTTGTTGTTCATTATGGTCAAGCTTAGTATCAGCACGCATAACCTCTATAAGCAATGCCGCAACTGCTGTTTTTAAATCATGCTGCTTTATACTAGGTTCCTGATCATCGAATACAGCAAAAAGCTGCTTTATTTGTTTGAACATCACATTATCCCTTTTTGGGTGTTAGACTAAAGATAAAGAAATCGAACTTGTATGAGTAGTTAATGGGTATTAAGTTCGCAAATTAAAGGATACATTTTTATGAAAGGATTAAATACACCACGCTTAGTTATTGGCAGCGCATTGGTGGCCCTTTCGAGCGTCGGCACTGTATTTGCCGAAACTGTCGAAAAAGAAAAATCATACGACTTTGATAATAAAGTACATTACTACCAAACTAAAATTGGCGAAGACAACTATAAAATAGAAATACAGTCAGACGATTACAAACACTTCGCTAATCAAAGTATGTTTTTACTGCGCCATGCAGATAGGTTATGTCGTGGCAGAACCTTTATGTTAAAGGTCCTAGAAGGCGTGCAAGAATACGAACGCTTTCCAACTAAACCACGAGCCTACCAACCAGCCTTAAATGTTTTACTACAATGCGAAACTAAAGAAGATACAAACAAGGGTAAGTAACCTTAGTCTTTATAACCCCAAGGTGCTGATGGTGGAGTAATCGGTTTCGTTAAATCAAAATCCACCTTAAACTCACGTCCTTGGCGAATTAATCGATAAGTAAATACTTCTGGGTAAATATACATTTGCCATGTATTACCTACAGACTGTGCAATGCCTTGTTTTACAAATAACTCTTTAGAGTATTGGTCTGCTGGAAACGACTGTATTTGCGCAGACCCTGCATCAAGCGTATGGCCACCATACATGGTTGATGCGTCGTCAGTTCCATCTTTATGACGATGATCGTGCTTTAAACTTAAGCCACTCCCCGTTTTAGTTATGATCCACGTACGTGATGCATCGTCTCCTACATGAAACGGCACTTGTAACTCAGTCTCGCTACATTTACGTACATGCATAACCAGCTTTTTATCTGTAAATGAGCTTGGCCCTTTCGCGTTATCTACCGCTACTTCACCTTCAAAAGCTTTACCGCAATGCGCTGCAATACTATTAAAAAAGGCATTATGAGTAGGAATAGACACTAACGGTGCAGGGCGTGCAAAAGCTGTCGATGAAGCAACTATTAAGGTTGCTGCAGTTAATAATTTCATATGTTTCTCGTTATAGTTATTTTAAAACACCTGTAATAGTACAGTTTTCTTAAGTACTTTATTAGAAGTATCTATATAAAATTTAGAACAAGACAACTAGGTAAAACTACTAAATAGCGATTAACGACTAAATATCTCAGCCTTCATTAACAATCCTACTTTTATAAATATTAATTACACACCTCAACTAGCCACTGGCCAATTATTTAATCACCATTTGTGATGCCTGCTTAATTGGCCCGAAAGTTCAGCTTTTAGCTGTGTCACATGCTACTAATCCAGCAAAAAGGCTTAGTAAGAAAACTTTGCAGCGCCTATCGCGTTAGCCAATAACGCATGGGTTGGCACAGGTGTAATTATTTTAGAGGGTGTGAGTATTGGTGAAAACAGTATTGTGGGTGCGGGTGCTGTCGTTACTAAAAATGTAATGCCTAATACCCCAGTAGCGGATAATCCAGATCGTGAAATAAGAACACTGTAGTTATTCTCGATGTGATTTTAACGTTGGGAGTCGCTACGCTCGCATCAGCGAGCACTTTAACTCGTTAAATTAAGTGAATTATTCACTAAGAGACACTCCGCTATAGAGGAATACCTGAATCACTTTTTCTACAAGCATAAAAAAGCCCGAATCGTTAGATTCGGGCTTTCTACAATGTGAAGCTTGTGTAATGTCATAGTGCCCACAGCAGTAGAAAGTCACGTAGCAAATGCTAATTTATTGGCCGACTGGGGTATTGAGGATTCTTGTTGTGATTTTAACGTCGGGAGTCGCTATGCTTGCCCGCCCTGCGGGCTAGGTGTTGATGTGAGTGCGCATTAATTGCACGCATTTTACTTTTCTTCAGACGTAAAAAAGCCCGAATCGTTAGATTCGGGCTTTCTACAATTTGAAGCCTGGTAATGTCCTACTTTCACATAGCAAATGCTACACTATCATCGGCGCTGTTTCGTTTCACTACTGAGTTCGGCATGGAGTCAGGTGGGTCCAAAACGCTATTGTCACCAAGCAAATTTGGGCGTTAATCCGTATCGCTACGCACTAACTGAATTTGGAAAATATCTGATAATATTTTTTAAGTCTTTCTAAGTAATATCTACTTTAGTTATATTAACTTCTTCGCGTGTTTCACTATCACATAAAACGCGTTTGGCGTTGTATGGTTAAGCCTCACGGGTAATTAGTACAAGTTAGCTTAATGGCTCACACCACTT